>JAFEFH010000053.1 GCA_018240695.1 Pseudomonadota bacterium
CTGATCCAGCCGATCGCGATGGACGAGGGCCTGCGCTTCGCCATCCGCGAAGGCGGCCGCACCGTCGGCGCCGGCGTCGTCACCAAAGTCGTGAAGTAAACAGCGCGACCCAAGCGAGTACAGATCATGGCCATGGACAACACAAATATCCGCATCCGGCTGAAAGCCTTCGATCATCGCGTGCTCGACGCGTCGACGACGGAGATCGTCAGCACGGCCAAGCGGACCGGTGCGCAGGTTCGCGGACCGATCCCGCTGCCGACGGGTATCGAGAAGTTCACGGTCAACCGCTCGCCGCACATCGACAAGAAGTCGCGTGAGCAGTTCGAGATCCGCACGCACAAGCGGGTCCTCGATATCGTCGATCCGACGCCGCAGACGGTGGACGCGCTGATGAAGCTCGACCTCGCCTCCGGCGTCGACGTCGAGATCAAGCTCGGCGCCTAGGGAAAAAGGGAAGAGGAACAGACCATGCGTTGCGGTCTCGTCGCCCAGAAGGTTGGCATGACCCGCGTCTTCAACGACGCCGGGGAACACGTGCCTGTCACCGTTCTGAAGATTGAATCGCTGCAGGTTGTCGCTGTCCGCTCGGAAGAGAAGGACAAGTACACCGCGGTGCAGCTCGGCTATGGCAAGGCCAAGGTGAAGAACGTGACCCAGCCGATGCGCGGTCACTTCGCCAAGGCCAAGGTCGAGCCGAAGAAGAAGCTCGTCGAGTTCCGCGTCGCCAAGGACGCCGTGCTCGAAGTCGGCGCCGAGCTGGTGCCCAGCCACTTCGTGCCGGGCCAGTTCGTCGACGTCGTCGGCACCACGATCGGCCGCGGCTTCACCGGCTCGATGGTCCGCTGGAACTTCCACGGCCTCGAGGCGTCGCACGGCGTGTCGGTCTCGCACCGCTCGCACGGTTCGACCGGCAACCGCCAGGATCCGGGCCGTACCTTCCCGGGCAAGAAGATGGCCGGCCACTACGGCTCCGAGCGCGTGACCACGCAGAACCTCAAGGTCGTCGCCACCGACGACGAGAAGGGCCTGCTCCTGGTCTCCGGCGCCGTCCCGGGCGCCGCCAACGGCTTCATCATCGTCAAGGACGCGTCCAAGAAGGCGCGCCCGAAGGACGCCCCGTACCCCGCCGGCCTGCGCAAGGCCGCCGCGGAAGCGAAGGCGCCCGAGGCGACCCCAGAGAGTGGCGCGGCCGACGCCGCTCCGCAGGCTTAAGGATCCGACCATGAAGATCGCGGTCAAGACCATCGAGGGCGGCAGCGCCGGCGAGATCGATCTCGCCGATGCGGTGTTCGGCGCTCCCGTCCGCCAGGACATCCTCCAGCGCTGCGTCGTGTGGCAGCTGTCGCGTCGCCAGCAGGGCACGCACAAGACCAAGGGTCGCGCCGAAGTGACGGCGACGGCCAAGAAGATGTACGCCCAGAAGGGCACCGGCCAGGCCCGTCACGGCAACCAGGCGGCCCCGCAGTTCCGCGGCGGCGGCAAGGCGTTCGGCCCGGTCGTGCGCAGCCATGCGTCCGACCTGCCGAAGAAGGTCCGCAAGCTCGCGCTGCGCACCGCGCTGTCGTCGAAGGCGGCCGAGGGCAAGCTGATCATCGTCGAGGCCGCCACGCTGGCCGAGCCGAAGACGGCCAAGCTCAAGGGCCATTTCGGCAAGCACGGCATCTCGAGCGCCCTGATCATCGCCGGTGCCGAAGTCGACACCAACTTCGCCCGCGCCGCGGCCAACATCGCCCACGTCGATGTGCTGCCGCAGCAGGGCGCGAACGTCTACGACATCCTGCGCCGCGACACGCTGGTGCTGACCAAGGATGCCGTGAAGCATCTCGAGGAGCGCCTGAAATGAGCGCAAGAGCACCCGTCAAGATCGTCGTGTCGCGTTCGCGCATGTACGAAGTGATCCGCGCGCCGCTGATCACTGAAAAGACCACCAACGGTTCGGAGCACAGCCAGGTGACCTTCAAGGTCTCGGCCGACGCCACCAAGCCCGAGATCAAGCAGGCCGTCGAAAGCCTGTTCAAGGTCAAGGTGAAGGCGGTGAACACGGTGACCGTGAAGGGCAAGACCAAGCTCTTCAAGGGCCGCCCGGGTGTCCGCAGCGACTGGAAGAAAGCGATCGTCTCGCTGGTCGAGGGTCACAAGATCGACGTGACCACGGGCCTGTAGGACGAGGGGAACAGAAATGGCTCTCAAGACATTCAAGCCGATCACGCCGTCGCTGCGACAGCTGGTCATCGTCGACCGCTCGGGCCTCTGGAAGGGCAAGCCGGTCAAGGCGCTGACCCGCGGCAAGACGAACACCGGCGGCCGCAACAACCACGGCCGCATCACCAGCAACCACATGGGCGGCGGTCACAAGCGCCGTCTGCGCCTGATCGACTTCAAGCGCCGCAAGTTCGACGTCGTGGCGACGGTCGAGCGCCTCGAGTACGACCCCAACCGGTCGGCCTTTATCGCGCTGGTCAAGTACGCCGACGGCGAGGTCGCCTACATCCTGGCCCCGCAGCGCCTCAAGGCCGGCGACCAGGTGGTCGCGGGCGAGCGCGTCGACATCAAGCCGGGCAACGCCATGCCGCTCGCCAACATGCCGGTCGGCACGATCGTGCATAACGTCGAGCTGAAGAAGGGCCGCGGCGGCCAGCTGGCGCGCTCCGCCGGCACTTACGCCCAGCTCGTCGGCAAGGACGCGGGCTACGCCCAGATCAAGCTGAGCTCGGGCGAGCTGCGCCTGGTGCCGGGCGAGTGCCTGGCCACCGTCGGCGCGGTGTCGAACCCCGACAACCAGAACATCGTGATCGGCAAGGCCGGTCGCGCGCGCTGGCTGGGCATCCGCCCGACCACGCGCGGTGTCGCCATGAACCCGGTCGATCATCCGCACGGCGGCGGCGAAGGCCGCACCTCGGGCGGCCGTCATCCGGTGACCCCGTGGGGCAAGCCCACCAAGGGCAAGAAGACACGCAAGAACAAGGCAACGGACAAGCTGATCATCCGTCGCCGGCACGCGACGCGGTAGGAGATAAACAGTGGCACGTTCCGTCTGGAAGGGTCCGTTCGTGGAAGGCAGCCTGCTCAAGAAAGTTGAGAAGGCCAGCCAGAACGTCCGTAGCGAGGTGATCAAGACCTGGTCGCGGCGCTCGACGATCCTGCCGCAGTTCGTCGGTCTGACGTTCGGCGTCTACAATGGCAAGAAGTTCATCCCGGTGGCCGTCACCGAGGAAATGGTCGGTCACAAGCTCGGCGAGTTCTCGCCGACGCGGACCTTTACGTCCCACGCGGGCGACAAGAAGGTTTCGAAGGATTAACCGATGAGCAAGCAAGCCAACACGCGCCGCGAGGCGGACAACGAGGCCAAGGCCGTGCTGCGCACCGTGCGCGTCAGCCCGCGCAAGCTCGACCTCGTCGCCGCCACGATCCGCGGCAAGAAGGCCGCGACCGCGGTGAACGAACTCAGCTTCTCCAAGAAGCGCATCGCCATCGACGTGAAGAAGGCGCTGAACTCGGCGATCGCCAACGCCGAGAACAACCACAACCTCGACGTCGACCGCCTGGTCGTCGCCGAGGCGTCGGTCGGCAAGGGCCTCGTCATGAAGCGCTTCCAGACCCGCGGCCGCGGCAAGGCGGCGGGCATCGTCAAGCCGTTCAGCCACCTGACCATCGTGGTGCGCGAGCGGGCAGAAACGCCGGACCGGGCGGAGGACAAGTAATGGGTCAGAAGGTCAATCCGATCGGCCTGCGTCTCGGCATCAACCGGACCTGGGACTCGCGCTGGTACGCCGAGGGCGCCGAATACTCCACGATGCTCCACGAGGACATCGAGATCCGCAAGGTGCTGCACAAGCGCCTGAACCAGGCGGGTGTCGCCAAGATCGTGATCGAGCGTCCGGCCAAGCGCGCCCGCGTGACGATCCACACCGCCCGTCCGGGCGTGGTGATCGGCAAGAAGGGCGCCGACATCGAGAAGCTGCGCGGCGACCTCGCCAAGATGACCAAGGGTGAAGTCGCCCTCAACATCGTCGAGATCCGCAAGCCCGAGATCGACTCGACGCTGATCGCCGAGAACATCGCCCAGCAGCTCGAGCGCCGCGTCGCGTTCCGCCGTGCCATGAAGCGCGCCGTGCAGTCGGCGATGCGCCTCGGCGCCCAGGGCATCCGCATCAACTGCTCGGGCCGCCTCGGCGGCTCCGAAATCGCCCGCATGGAGTGGTATCGCGAAGGTCGCGTGCCGCTGCACACGCTGCGCGCCGACATCGACTACGGCGTCGCGACCGCCTTCACGACCTTCGGCACCTGCGGTGTCAAGGTGTGGGTGTTCAAGGGCGAGATCATGGCGCACGACCCGATGGCGCACGACAAGCGCGCCGAGGAAGCCGCGCCGCAACGTACGCCGGCGCGCGTCGAGCGCACCGAGCAGAGGGACGCGTAGGTAAGTCATGCTGTCACCCAAGCGCACCAAGTACCGCAAGGCCTTCAAGGGCCGTATCAGCGGCGCCGCCAAGGGCGGCTTCAACCTCGACTTCGGCTCGTTCGGCCTGAAGGCGATGGAGCCGGACCGCCTGACCGCCCGCCAGATCGAGGCCGCCCGCCGCGCCATCACGCGTCACATGAAGCGTGCCGGCCGCGTGTGGATCCGCGTGTTCCCGGACGTGCCGGTGTCGAAGAAGCCGGCCGAGGTCCGCATGGGCTCCGGCAAGGGCGCGCCCGAGTTCTGGGCCGCGCGCGTGAAGCCGGGCCGCATCCTGTTCGAGCTCGAGGGCGTGACTCCGGTCGTCGCCCGCGAGGCCCTGGCGCTCGCCGCCGCGAAGCTGCCGATCAAGACGCGCTTCGTGAGCCGCGTCGGCGCCGAAGGTTGAGGTAGAAAGCCATGAAGGCCACCGATCTGCGACCCAAGACCAAGGACGAGCTCAAGACCGAGCTCGGCAACCTGCGCAAGGAAGCTTTCAACCTGCGCTTTCAGAAGGCCGGCGGACAGCTCGGCAAGACCGGCCGCGTGCGCCAGGTGCGCCGCGACATCGCCCGCATCAAGACGGTGCTGGGCGAGAAGGCCGCGGGTTAAGGAGTAAGAGATGCCGAAACGAATTCTCGAGGGCGTCGTCGTCAGCGACAAGATGGACAAGACCATCGTCGTCAAGGTCGAGCGCCGCGTGCAGCACCCGATCTACAAGAAGATCATCCGCCGGTCGAAGAAGTACCACGCGCACGACGAGACCGGTGCCTACAAGGGCAAGGTCGGCGCCAACGTGCGTATCCGCGAGTGCCGTCCGCTGTCGCGGACCAAGAGCTGGGAAGTTCTGCCGAACGAACCCAAAACCGGCGCCAAGGCTTAAGGCGGGCAGGGAAGCATGATCCAGGTTCAGACCAATCTCGAGGTCGCCGACAATTCGGGCGCCCGTCGGGTGATGTGCATCAAGGTGTTGGGCGGCTCGCGCCGCAAGTATGCCAGCGTCGGCGACGTCATCGTCGTCTCCATCAAGGAAGCCATTCCGCGCGGCCGCGTGAAGAAGGGCGAGGTGCATCGCGCCGTCGTCGTCCGCACGTCGTTCCCGCTGCGCCGCGTCGACGGCTCGGCGATCCGCTTCGACCGCAACGCCGCCGTGCTTCTCAGCAAGCAGGACGAGCCGATCGGCACCCGTATCTTCGGACCGGTCACCCGTGAGCTGCGCGCCAAGAAGTTCATGAAGATCATCTCGCTCGCGCCGGAGGTCCTGTAGCCATGAAGATCCGCAAGGGCGATCGGGTGAAGGTCATCACTGGCCGCAGCAAGGGCAAGGTGGGCGACGTGCTGCGCGTCCTCACCGCCGAGCAGCGCGTCGTGGTGTCGGGCGTGAACATGATCAAGCGCCACACCAAGCCGGGCCGCAACGATGCCGGCGGCATCGTCGAGCGCGAGGGCGCCATCCACGTCTCGAACGTGGCGATCCTCGATCCCAAGTCCGACAAGCCGACCAAGGTCGGCTTCAAGTTCCTCGAAGACGGCCGCAAGGTGCGCATCGCGCGCGCTTCCGGCGAAACAATCGACCGCTAGGAGCCAGGGCCATGCCCGCGCGTCTGCAAGAGCACTACACCAAGTCCGTCCGCGAAGCGCTGACCAAGGAGTTCTCCTACAAGAACCCCTTCGAGGTGCCGAAGCTCGACAAGATCGTCATCAACATGGGCGTCGGCGAGGCGGTCAACGACCGCAAGGCCGTCGACGGCGCGGTTGCCGACCTCACGGCGATCACCGGCCAGAAGCCGGTCGTCACCAAGTCGCGCATCTCGATCGCGACCTTCAAGCTGCGCGAGAACATGGCGATCGGCGCCAAGGTCACGCTCCGCCGCGACCGCATGTACGAGTTCATCGATCGCCTGATCAACATCGCCCTGCCGCGCGTCCGCGACTTCCGCGGCCTCAACGGCAAGTCGTTCGACGGCCGCGGCAACTTCGCCATGGGCCTGAAGGAACAGATCGTGTTTCCCGAGATCGAGTACGACAAGGTCGACGCGGTCCGGGGCATGGACATCATCATCTGCACGACAGCGAAGACGGATGCCGAGGCGCGCGCGCTTCTCAAGGCCTTCGACTTCCCGTTCGTGAACTGAGGCCGGAGAAAAGCATGGCCAAGAAGAGCTCTGTCGAGAAGAACAACCGCCGCGCAAAGATGGCGAAGCAGTACGCCGCCAAGCGCGCCAAGCTGAAGGCGATGGCGGTCGACAACAAGCTGTCGCCGGAAGAGCGCTTCGGCGCCCGGCTCAAGCTTGCCGAACTGCCGCGCAATTCGTCGCCGACCCGCATCCGCAATCGGTGCGAGCTCACCGGCCGCCCCCGGGCGGTCTATCGCAAGTTCAAGCTGTCGCGCCTGGCGCTGCGCCAGCTCGCCTCGTCGGGCGCCCTGCCCGGCGTCGTGAAGTCGAGCTGGTAACGGGGGACCGTAGACCATGATGACCGATCCTGTCGGCGATCTGCTGACCCGCATCCGCAACGGCCAGGCCGCACGCCTCGACAGCGTGACCGTGCCGGCCTCGCGCATGCGCTCCAACGTGCTCGACGTGCTCCAGCGCGAAGGCTACATCCGCGGCTGGTTCGAGGAAGAACTCCGCAAGGGCGTGAAGGAACTTCGCGTCGAGCTGAAGTACGACAACGGCAAGCCCGTCATCAAGGAGATCAAGCGCGTCTCCACCCCGGGCCGCCGCGTCTACTCGAAGATCCGCGAGCTGCCGCGCCACTTCAACGGGCTCGGCATCCAGATCCTGTCCACGCCCCGCGGCATCATGAGCGATGCCGAGGCGCGCGCCGCCAATGTCGGCGGCGAAGTCCTCTGCAAGGTGTTCTGATCATGTCGCGCGTCGGCAAGAATCCCGTCCCCGTTCCCGCGGGCGTCACCGTCGACCTCAAGGGCCAGGCCCTCAAGGTCAAGGGCAAGCGCGGCGAGCTCTCCCTGGTCGTTCACGACGACGTCGTCGTGGCGAAGGAGGGCGACGCCCTCACGTTCAAGCCGCGCGACGAAAGCCGCCGCGCGCGCATGCAGTGGGGCACTGCCCGCAACCTCGCGCGCAACATGGTGCGCGGCGTCTCGGACGGCTTCACGGTCAACCTCGAGATCAACGGCGTCGGCTATCGCGCCGCCGCCGACGCCAAGAACCTGAAGCTGCAGCTCGGCTTCAGCCACGACGTCGAGGTTCCGATCCCCGCCGGCATCCAGATCAAGGCGGTCAAGCCGACCGAGATCGAAATCACCGGCGCCGATCGCCAGAAGGTCGGTCAGCTGGCCGCGGAGATCCGCAGCCTGCGTCCGCCCGAGCCGTACAAGGGCAAGGGCATCAAGTACTCGACCGAGACGATCCGGCGCAAAGAAGGCAAGAAGAAGTAGAGGCGATCCATCATGGCCGACACCAAAGCTCTGTTCGCCCGTCGCCAGCGTCGCGCGCGTTATGCGTTGCGCAAGGCTGCCAACGGCCGTCCGCGCCTCAGCGTCTTCCGCTCGGGCAAGCACATCTACGCGCAGGTCATCGACGACCGTAAGGGCGTCACCCTGGCCGCGGCCTCGTCGCTCGACGAGTCCTTCAAGTCGGCCAAGACCGGCGCCAACAAGGATGCCGCCGCCGCCGTCGGCAAGCTGATCGCCGAGCGCGCGATCGCCGCCGGCGTCAAGACCGTCGTGTTCGATCGCGGCGGTTACCAGTATCACGGCCGCGTCGCTGCGCTGGCCACTGCCGCCCGTGAGGGCGGCCTGTCGTTCTGAGGAGTTGGCACATGGCTCGTTCACCGTCTGGTTCCGGTCGTCCGCCGCGCGAGCGCGGAGGCCGTGACCGCGAGCGCGACGAAGAAAACGAACTGAAGGACAAGCTGGTCACCATCAATCGCGTCGCGAAGGTGGTGAAGGGCGGCCGTCGCTTCGCGTTCGCCGCCATCGTCGTCGTCGGCGACCAGCGCGGCCGCGTCGGCCATGGCGCCGGCAAGGCGCGTGAAGTGCCGGAAGCCATCCGCAAGGCCACGGAAGCCGCCAAGCGCGGCCTGATCCGGGTGCCGCTGCGCGACGGCCGCACGCTGCACCACGACGTGCGCGGCCGCTTCGGCGCCGGCAAGGTGACGCTGCGCGCCGCCCCGGCCGGCACCGGCATCATCGCCGGCGGCCCGATGCGCGCCGTCTTCGAGACGCTGGGCATCAAGGACATCGTCGCCAAGTCGGTCGGCACGTCCAACCCGCACAACATGATCAAGGCCACCTTCGTGGCCCTCGAGAAGCTCAACTCGCCGCGCATGGTCGCGACGCGCCGTGGCAAGAAGGTCGGTGACCTGCTCGGCCGCCGCGACGGCGACCAGTCGGCGGAAGCCGCCGCCTAAGGGAACATCACGATGGCTGACAAGAAGACGATCAAGGTCACCCAGACCGGCAGCCCGATCGGCCGCACGGTCGACCAGCGCGACACGCTGAAGGGTCTCGGCCTGAACAAGCGCCACCGCAGCAACGTCCTCGAGGACACGCCGTCGGTGCGCGGCATGATCAACAAGGTGCAGCACCTGGTGCGCATCGACGAGGAAAAGCGCTAACCCGTCGTCGGGTCGGGCGCAGAGGGTAGACAGATGAAGCTGAACGAAATCGCCGACAACGCCGGGGCCCGCAAGGGCCGCATGCGCGTGGGCCGCGGCATCGGCTCGGGCAAGGGCAAGACCTCCGGCCGCGGCGTGAAGGGCCAGAAGTCGCGTACCGGCGTCGCCATCAAGGGCTTCGAGGGCGGCCAGATGCCGCTCTATCGCCGCATCCCGAAGCGCGGCTTCCGTCCGCCGCACCAGAAGTCGTACCAGGTGATCAACCTCGGCACGCTCCAGAAGGCGATCGACGACAAGAAGCTCGACGCCGGCAAGACGATCGACCAGGCGGCGATGCTCGCCGCCGGTCTGTTCAAGAACGCCGCCGACGGCGTGCGTCTGCTCGGCAAGGGCGAGATCAAGTCCAAGGTCGAGCTGAAGGTCGCGGGCGCTTCGGCGTCGGCGATCGCCGCGGTCGAGAAGGCCGGCGGCAAGGTCGAGCTTCCGCCCAAGCCCGTGGCCGAGGCGGCGTAAAACCGTCGTACGCGTGAGGTTCCATGGCATCCGCCGCCGAGCAACTCGCTTCCAACCTGAACTGGGGCGCTATCGGTAAGGCGACCGAGCTGAAGAATCGCCTGTGGTTCACCATTGGCGCGCTCGTCGTCTTCCGCATTGGTGCGTACATCCCGGTCCCCGGCGTCGATCCGCAGGCGCTGGCCGAGATCTTCCACCGCAACTCCGGCGGCATCGCCGGCATGCTCGACGTCTTCTCCGGCGGTTCGATCGGCCGCATGTCGATTCTCGCGCTGTCGATCATGCCGTACATCTCGGCCTCCATCATCATGCAGATCCTGACGACGGTCGTGCCGTCGCTCGAGGCGCTGAAGAAGGAAGGCGAGGCCGGCCGCAAGAAGATCAACCAGTACACCCGCTTCGGCACGGTGGTCCTGGCCGCGTTCCAAGCCTACGGCATCGCCGTCGGCCTCGAGGGCCAGATGGCCTCGACCGGCCCGGTCGTGCACGACCCCGGCCTGTTCTTCCGCTTCGTCACGCTGGTCACCCTGGTCGGCGGCACCCTGCTGCTGATGTGGATCGGCGAGCAGATCACCGCGCGCGGCGTCGGCAACGGCGTCTCGCTGATCATCTTCTCCGGCATCGTCGCTGCCCTGCCGGGCGCGCTGGTCCAGACCCTCGAGCTCGGCCGCACCGGCGCGCTCTCGGCGCTGTTCATCATCGCGCTGGGCGTCGGCGTGGTCGCCGTGGTGGCGGTGGTCGTCTTCGTCGAGACGGCGCAGCGGCGCATCGTGGTCCAGTATCCCAAGCGCCAGGTCGGCAACCGCATGTACGGCGGCGAGGCCTCGCACCTGCCGATCAAGATCAACACCTCGGGCGTGATTCCGCCGATCTTCGCGTCGTCGCTGCTGCTCTTCCCCGCGACCATCGCGTCGTTCCAGAGCCCGGGCAACGAGCCGGGCTGGGCGCAGTTCATCGCCACGTATCTCAGTCACGGCCATCCGCTGTACCTGCTGACCTACGTGCTGCTGATCGTCTTCTTCTGCTTCTTCTACACGACGGTCGTGTTCAACCCGACCGACACGGCCGACAACCTGAAGAAGAACGGCGGCTTCGTGCCCGGCATCCGTCCCGGCAAGAACACCGCCGAGTATCTCGAATACATCCTGAACCGGCTGACCCTGGTCGGCGCGCTCTATCTGTCGGTCGTCTGCATCCTGCCGGAGCTGCTGATCGCCCGCGGCGGCGTGCCGTTCTACTTCGGCGGCACCAGCCTGCTGATCGTGGTCTCGGTGACGCTCGACACGGTGACCCAGATCCAGGCGCACCTGCTCGCGCACCAGTACGAGGGCCTCATCAAGAAGGCCCGCCTGCGCGGAAAAGGGCGCTAGACGATGAACATCATCCTCCTGGGACCGCCGGGCGCCGGAAAAGGCACCCAGGCTCAGCGCCTCCAGGCCGATCTCGGCATGGTCCAGCTCTCGACCGGCGACATGCTGCGCGCCGCCGTCGCCTCGGGCAGCGAGCTCGGCAAGCAGGCCAAGGGGCTGATGGATGCGGGCCAGCTGGTCCCGGACGCGCTGATCGTCGGCCTGATCAAGGACCGGATCGCCCAGCCGGACTGCGCCAAGGGCTTCATCCTGGACGGCTTCCCGCGCACCGAGGCCCAGGCCGTGGCGCTCGACAAGATGCTGGCCGAGGGCGGCCTCAAGCTCGACCGGGTGGTCGAGATGGAGGTCGACGAGAAGGCCCTCACCGAGCGCGTGGTGGGCCGTTTCACCTGCGCCAAGTGTGGCACGGGCTATCACGACAGTTTCAAGCGTCCCAAGGTGGACGGGGTCTGCGACGTCTGCGGGTCGAAGGATTTCACCCGCCGCAAGGACGATAATGCAGAGACCATGAAGACAAGAATGACGGCCTACCGCGCCCAGACGGAACCGCTGCTGCCCTATTACCGGGCGCGGGGGGTCCTGAAGACGGTCGACGGCATGGCCGCCATGGACGAGGTGTATCGTCAAATCCGGGCCGTTCTGGCCGGGGCTTGACAAAGGGGAAGGGTCGTTGACTCGGGGGCAGCGATACATATAATCGCGCGCTTTTCCGGAGCCAGCGGAACGAAATCGGGCGCGCGCGAGCGCGCCGTAAGGCATTGAAGGAGTTGGAACTTTGGCTCGTATCGCCGGTGTGAACATTCCGACCGCCAAGCGCGTGGTCGTGGGGCTGCAGTACATCCACGGGATCGGCTTGGCCAAGTCCAAGGAGATCCTGACGAAGGTGGGGATCGACGAGTCGCGTCGCGTGAACACGCTGACCGACGACGAGGTGATCCGCATCCGCGAGACCATCGACCACGACTACACGGTCGAGGGCGACCTGCGCCGCGAGACGGCGATGAACATCAAGCGCCTGATGGACCTCGCCTGCTACCGCGGCCTGCGTCATCGCCGCGGCCTGCCGGTCCATGGCCAGCGCACGCACACCAATGCGCGCACCCGCAAGGGTCCGGCCAAGCCGATCGCCGGCAAGAAAAAAGTCACGAAGTAAGTTAGGGGAACCGGATCATGGCCAAAGCAGCCGCCGCTACGGGCGCCGCCACCACTGGCGCCGCGCGTCCCCGTCGCAAGGAACGCAAGAACATCATCTCGGGCGTCGCTCACGTGAACGCCTCGTTCAACAACACGATCGTCACGATCACCGACGCGCAGGGCAACGCGATCGCCTGGTGCTCGTCGGGCATGTCGGGCTTCAAGGGCTCGCGCAAGTCGACGCCGTTCGCCGCGCAGATGGCCGCCGAAGGCGCCGGCCGCAAGGCGATGGAACACGGCATGCGCACGATCGAGATCCTGGTGCGCGGTCCGGGTTCGGGCCGCGAGTCGGCGCTGCGCGCGTTGCAGGCCGTCGGCCTCGCCGTGACCTCGATCCGCGACGTGACGCCGATCCCGCACAACGGCTGCCGTCCGCCGAAGCGTCGTCGCGTCTGAGTTCGGGCGCTGGCGCGTCCCCGCGCCGCGCTCTTGAGAATAATGATGCGGGCTCGACTGAGCTCGCATGAACCCGGTCTAGAGAGGTAGCCCCCGTGCTTCAGAAGAACTGGCAGGATCTAATCAAGCCGGAGAAGCTCGTTACCGAGGCTGGCGTCGACGCCGGCCGTACGGCGACGATCGTCGCCGAGCCGCTCGAGCGGGGCTTCGGCCTGACGCTCGGCAACGCGCTGCGCCGCGTGCTGCTGTCGTCGCTGCAAGGTGCGGCCGTCACGTCGATCAAGATCGACAACGTGCTGCACGAGTTCTCGTCGATCCCCGGCGTCCGCGAGGACGTGGTCGACATCGTCCTGAACATCAAGGCGATGGCGGTGAAGATGCAGGGCGATCGCCCGCAGCGCCTCTACCTGCGCGCGGTCGGCCCCGGCGAAGTCACCGCCGGCATGATCGAGCTGCCGGGCGACGTCCAGATCATGGACCCCAAGCACCTGATCTGCACGCTCGACGACGGCGCCTCGATCTCGATGGAGCTGATGGTCGCCACCGGCAAGGGCTACATCCCGGCCTCGGCGAATCGTCCGGAAGACGCGCCGATCGGCCTGATCCCGGTCGACTCGGTGTTCAGCCCGGTCAAGCGCGTCTCGTACAAGATCGAGAACAGCCGCGTCGGCCAGGTCACCGACTACGACAAGCTGTCGATGACGGTCGAGACCAACGGCACGACGGCCCCGGCCGACGCCGTGGCGCTCGCCGCCCGCATCCTCCAGGACCAGCTCCAGCTCTTCATCAACTTCGAGGAGCCGCGCGAGGTCCGCAAGGAAGAGCAGCAGGACGACTTCCCGTTCAACCGCAACCTGCTGCGCAAGGTCGACGAGCTCGAGCTCTCGGTGCGCTCGGCGAACTGCCTGAAGAACGACAACATCATCTACATCGGCGACCTCGTGCAGAAGACCGAGGCCGAGATGCTGCGCACGCCGAACTTCGGCCGCAAGTCGCTGAACGAGATCAAGGAAGTGCTGGCCGGCATGGGCCTGCACCTCGGCATGGAAATTCCCGGCTGGCCGCCGGAGAACATCGAAGAAATGGCCAAGCGGCTGGAAGAGCCGTACTAGGCCGACAGAAGGAAATAAGTCATGCGTCACAACAATCGCGGCCGGAAGTTCCACCGCACCGCCGAGCATCGCAAGGCGATGTTCATGAATCTCGCCGGCGCCCTGATCAAGCACGAGCAGATCACGACCACGCTGCACAAGGCGAAGGACCTGCGTCCGATCGTCGAGAAGCTGGTCACGCTCGGCAAGAAGGGCGGCCTGCATGCGCGCCGCCAGGCCATCGGCTTCCTGCGCGACCCCTATGTCGCCGACAAGCTGTTCACGACGCTGGCGCCGCGCTACTCCAAGCGCAGCGGCGGCTATCTCCGCGTGCTCAAGGCCGGCTACCGCTTCGGCGACGCCGCTCCGATGGCCGTGATCGAGTTCGTCGAGCGCGACGTCTCCGCCAAGGGCCAGGACTCGGGCCCCTCGGCCGAGTCGCAGCAGGAAGCCGCGTAAGCGCCTTTCCTCTTCGCACTGAAATCGAAAACGCCCGGCCGCAAGACCGGGCGTTTTTCTTTTTCGATGAACGCTCGGTCTCCTGTCGGAGCGCCACCATTTTGCGCACAATCATCGAATGGATTGGCGCATCGCGACCATCAAGCTTCTCGGATGCATTGTCTCGGCGGTTTCACTTCCGCTGATAATGGCTTTGTTGAGCGAGTTGTTTCCGCCGAGGCCACATAGATTGTTTCCCAATCTAGAGCGTTTGCGCGCGCGGAATCGATGGATTGACGTTGTCTCGTGGCTTCTTGCCTTCGCTGGCATTGCCATGCCGCTCGTACTATTCCGCGGGGCATTGAGTGATCTGAGTTGGCCTGCGGCCGGCTTGGGCTTCGGCTTCATGGCGATGTTTCCATACGTATGGGTTTGCTTAGTCACGCTGCCGTTCGGCCTATGGCGCTATCAGGAGTTCTGGCGCTACTACGAGTTGGAATATGGTATCGGGAAGACAGGCATCTTGTTGGTCTATCTGCCGTGTGCCGCCACAGGAGCAATTTCGGCGATCGTTCTCTTCAACTCGGGATGGCGGTTCTAGTCGAAACCTCCGGGACGGCGATTGACGTCGGATCAACGTGGCCGACGCAGCAAGTCTGTCTTGTCGTGCGTAATCACGAACTCGGCGATGTCGTCTTCATGAAACGGGATTGTCGGCTCACCATTGATTTCGCCGATACAGCCTCCGATGACGGGTACTCGTGGGTAGCGCCTGCCGTCTTTTAGGACGACGGTCGTGATGACGTATCCCATGCCGGTCTCGGCCTGGTTGTTGAAGAACTCCGCCCACTTGGAAGAAAGCTGGAGCACGCCTAACACCGCTTTGTTGCTACGCCTTCCCCGTCATGACCGCTTCCTGGTCGAGCGGGGCGTAGAAGAAGTCGCCGGGGCGGAAGTCGTGGCCGAGGTCGCCGAGCAGGCGGCGCTGGCGCGGCGTGCAGCGGTCGAACAGCGCGGTGTACGGGCCGCTATAGTCGTAGGCCCGCACGAACATCTGGCAGTAGTTGTAGAGGATGGTCTTGCGCGCCTTGCCCGAATGGTTGGGCGAGGGGCCGTGCCAGATCGCGTGCGGGAAGACGTAGGCGTCGCCCGCCTTGCCGAGCAGCGGCACGGTGCCGGGAGTCTCCGGGCCGGGCAGGCGCTCGGCGCGCTCGGCGAACGGCCGCAGGTGGCTGCCGGGGAACACCGTGAAGTTGCCGCTGTCGGGCTCGGTCACGTCGGTCAGCAGGTACATCACCTTCACGGCAAGCGGCCGGCTGGTCTCGCTGACGCGGATGGTCTTCTGCGCTTCGCCGCCATCGGTGTGGATGTAGCCGGGAAACATGTCGGTCGAGGCGCGGATGATCGCCTGGCTCATCGAGAACTGGATGTACGGGCCCATCAGGTCGAGGATCAGGTCGAAGATCGCCGGCCGGTCGATCAGGTCGATGAAGGCCGGGTGGTACGGCAGCAGATCGCGCCGGTCCATGAACGCGTCCTTGTTCTGGTCGGGCAGCTTCCACTCGTAGTGGCCGCGCTGGATCGCGGGCGCGGGCTCGTAGCCCTTCTGCGGGCGCACCGTGTTGTCGAGCAGGTCGGAGAAGAACGCGACCTCGGCCGGCGAGAGCGCGCCCTCGAGCTGGAGGTAGCCGTCGACCGCCCACTGTTCGCGCTGCGCTTCGGTCAGGACCCGCTTGGTGTTCGCCAGCATTGTTTCCTCCTTGGTCGGAGGCAGTCTACGGCCCTTCGTCCGCCGCGGTCACCAGCGCAGCAGCCGTCCGCCGGCGAAAGCGCCGAGCAGGATGACGGGAAAAGTCGCCAGGCAATACCAGACCAGCACGAACAGCGGCGAATCGTCGAAGCAGTGGAACGCGTAGAGCGCCGCGCCCGCCGACGCCGCCAGCAGCCCGAGGGCCGCGCCGGCGCGCCGCGGCGAGGCCGGGGCGGCGGTCCGCACCATCGCGAACAGGGCGGCCAGCGGCGCGAGCGACAGCACCGGCACCGCCGTCAGGCAGACCATCGAGTTGGTGCCGATCATCCGCGTCTCCCACGCCGACATCGGCACCAGCGCGAGTTCGAGCGCGACCGCGGCGGCGAGCAGCAGCGCGAGCGGCAGCAGGTAGAGCGCGGGATGGGCGGGCGGCACCGGCCGCAGCAGGGCGCGGCAGAGCCGGAAGGCCACGACCAGCGCCAGCCCGACGATCGCGATCTTGAGCTCGAAGCGCCAGGTCGTCAGCGCCGCGCCGATGTCGTGGCGGAAGCCCAGCAGGCAGAGGAAGAGGGCAAAGGACAGCGCGATCCCCACCGCCATCGCACCGCGCAGGCGGCCGGTCAGGGAGCGGGGGCGGGCGTCGCGATCGGCGACCAGCGCCTCGAGCAGTTGGTCGGTCTTCATCACGGCTCCTTGCGGTAGAAGACGGCGAGCGACTTCAGGGCGCGGTGCAGGGTGACGCGCACGGCGCCCTCGCTCATGCCGAGGCGGGCGCCGACGTCGCGCGCACTGGCGCCCTCGATCGAGATCGCCTGCACGATCGAGCGCTGGCGCTCGGGCAGGCTCGCCAGCATCCGGCGTGCATCGGTGCGCGCATGGTCGCCGTCGTCCGACGGCGCGGCCAGCGTGTCGGCGTAGGCGTCGATGTCGAGGTGGTCGCGGAAGCCGCGGCGGCGCAGGTGATCGATCATCTTGTGGCGCGCGATGGCGTGCAGCCACGGCTCGAGCGGCTGGCTGTCGTCCCAGCTCTCGCGCTTCAGATGCATGGCCAGCAACGTCTCCTGCACGATGTCCTCGCTCTCCTCCGGGCCGCGGCCCGCGCGCGCCAGGCCGCGGCGCGCCACCGCGCGCAGCCACACCGCGACCCGCCCGAGCAGCACCCGGTAGGCCTCGTCGTCGCCACTGCGGGCCAGCCGCATCAGCGTGGCGAGATCTTCGGATGAGGGCACGGCTCGCTGTTCTTGTTGTTCGGTTGAGACGACCGAAACGTTACAGGCGGGATGAAGAAGCGGCCAGTGGGCCGCCGGCGAAATAAAAGGCGATGCCCCTGTAACGGCGGATGGGGCGTCCCCGAAGAACAGGAAGCGAGCACACACATCGCTCGTGCCATGCTTCAAGGAGGCTCATCATGAACAAGCGTATGTTTGTCGCGACCGCCGCGTCGATCTTCGCCGCCACCACCTTCGTGTCGACCGCCGCGTTTGCGGACGGCGTGAAGTGCGGCGGCAGCAATGCCTGCAAGGGACAGAGCGCCTGCAAGGGCGCCTCGAACGCCTGCAAGGGCCAGAACGCGTGCAAGGGCAAGGGCTTCACCGAGACGGGCAGCGCGCAGGATTGCGCCGCCAAGGGCGGCAAGGTCCTCTGACGAGTCGGGGCGGCGGGCATCGGCGCGTCCGATGCCCGCCTCTCGTCGCCTTTCGGGAGCGCGACATGAACGCCGTCGTCACGGTCTTTTACGACTGGTCGAGGATCTTCGCGGGCTACTTCACCTGGGCAGCACCCCTCGCGGTGCGCATCACGGTGGGCTGGGTCTTCCTGTGGAGCGGCTGGGAGAAGTTGCAGATCCTGCCGCGCATGATCGAGAATTTCCGTGGCTGGGGCATTCCCGCGCCCGAGATCATGGCGCCGTTCGCCTCGGGCATCGAACTGGTGGGCGGCATCCTGCTGCTGGTCGGACTGCTCACGCGCTTCGCGGCGGTGCCCATGATGATCGTCATGGCGGTCGCGATCGTGTCGGCCAAGTGGGCCGACGTCGATTCGCTCGAGACCTTCCTCGGCTTCGAGGAGGTGTCCTATTTCGTGATGTTCGCCTGGCTGGCGATCGCCGGCCCCGGCCCGGTCTCGCTGGACCACGTCGTGCTGAAGCACTTCCGGCCCGACCGGCCGCCCTCCGACTACGGCGCCTGATGCCGCCCTCTCATCCTCATTCCCCTCCCCCGGAGGGGGAGGGCCAGGGTGGGGGATCTTCGTTACGTGCCTGGCGCAGCTCCGGAGAGGAGGGTGCTGGGCACGGACGTATCGCCTCCACGCCGTTCAACCGGCGCCTTGCCGACGATCCCCCTCCCCAACCCTCCCCCTCCGGGGGAGGGAGTGGTTCAGGATGCCAACCGGGAACGTCTCAGAACTGGTCCTCGCGTAGGGCGAAGACCGTGCGGCCGGCCGCCTTGAGCGGGCCCAGCTGGGCCAGCGCCGGCGGCAGGATCACCTCGGTGTAGAAGCGCGCGGTCACCAGCTTGGCCTCAAGGAAGGCCGGATCGCCGTCCCGGATGGCGAGCTTGCCCTGGGCGACCAGCGCGCTGCGGGCCAGCAGCCAGCCGCCCAGTGCGGTCCCGGCGAGGCGCAGGAAGGGCACCGAGCCCGCCAGCGCGTCCGAGAGGCCCGTCTTGGCGGCCTGGGCGACCCATTTGGTGGCGTCCTCCAGCGCGTCGGCGGAGGCCATGACGCCCGTGCGGATGGCCGCCAAATCGTCGCCGGGCGCCTGGCGCATCTCGTCGGCCAGGGCGCGCATCTCGGCGACCAGAGCCAGCATGGTCTCGCCGCCGTCCTTGGTGATCTTGCGGCCGACCAGGTCGCGCGCCTGAATGCCGTTGGTGCCCTCGTAGATCGGCAGGATGCGCGCATCGCGCAGATGCTGGGCGGCGCCGGTCTCCTCGATGAAGCCCATGCCGCCGTGGATCTGCACGCCGGTCGAGGCGATCTCGTTGCCGAGGTCGGTGAACCACGCCTTCACGATCGGGATCAGCAGGTCGACCCTGTCCTGGATCTTGCGGCCCGCCGCCTTGTCCTCGGTCTTCAGCGCGCCGTCGATGCCGGCCGCGGTGTAGTAGCCCAGCGCGCGCATCGCCTCGATCTGGGCGCGCATGCTCATCAGCATGCGGCGCACGTCGGCATGGTGGACGATCGACACCGGCGCCGGATCGGGACGGTTGTCGTCCTTCGACTGCACGCGGCTCCTGGCGAACGCGGCGGCCTGCTGGTAGGCGCGCTCGGCGATCGCGAGGCCCTGCACGCCGACCGAGAGGCGGGCGTTGTTCATCATGGTGAACATGTAGGACAGGCCGCGGCCTTCCTCGCCGACCAGGTAGCCGACCGCGCCGCCGTCGTCGCCGAAGCTCATCACGCAGGTCGGGCTGGCATGGATGCCGAGCTTGTGCTCGAGCGACACGCAGCGCAGGTCGTTGCGCTTGCCGGGCTTGCCGTCGGCATCGGGCAGGAACTTCGGCACGATGAACAGCGAGATGCCGCGCACGCCGGCCGGCGCGTCGGGCGTGCGCGCCAGCACGAGGTGCACGATGTTCTCGGCGAGGTCGTGCTCGCCGTAGGTGATGAAGATCTTCTGGCCTGAGACCAGGTAGTGGTCGCCGTCCTTGACCGCGCGGCTCTTGAGCTGGCCGAGGTCCGAGCCCGCCTGCGGCTCGGTGAGGTTCATGGTGCCGGTCCACTCGCCCGAGATCATCTTGTGCAGGTAGGTCTTCTTCTGCGCGTCCGATCCGTGATGGTGGATGGCGTCGATCGCGCCCTGGTTCAGCAGCAGCACCAGGCCGAAGCCCATGTTGGCGGCCTGCCACATCTCCTGCACGGCGACCGCGAGCAGCCACGGCATGCCCTGGCCGCCGAAGGCGGGATCGAAGGGCAGGGAGTTCCAGCCGCCGTCGACGAACTCGCGATAGATGCCGGTGAAGCCGGGCGCGGTGCGCACCACGCCGTTCTCGAGCTTGGCGCCGATCTTGTCGCCCTCGCGGTTGAGCGGGGCGAGGCCGTTGCCGGCGAGCTTGCCCGCTTCCTCCAGCACCGCGTCGATCGTGTCCTCGGTGGCGTGCTCGTAGCCGGGAAGCGCCGCGATCTTGTCGAGGCCGGCCACTTCGCGCAGCGCGAATCGCATGTCGGCCAGCGGGGCGGTGTAGGTCATGGGCGTCCTCCGGTTCGCACCGGTGTTAGCCCAGTTCGAGGCCTCTCGCTACGGGGTGGCGGCCGGTTTGGCGGGGGGCGGGGAGATGCCCGGCGAACGCATGTCGCCGGGCGCCGGCGCGCCGACATCGGCGGGAGCCACGGCCAGCTGGCCCTTGTCGCGGGCGCGCTCCTGGAGCGCGATCGCCGCGCCGTAGGTGACGGCCGCGGCGACGCCGAGCATGAGCACCCCGCGCACCAGGCCCCAGCCCAGCGGCGCGGGCATGCGGTTCATCATCATGCGCTGCTCGTCGAGATCGGCCTCGTCCGTGGGATCGTCGCGTCGTGGGAATCGCATGGCAATCCTCCTGTCCCTGTGAACGAAGGACGCGGGCCGTGGTTCCGTTCCGCAAGGGCTGGAACGGGCGCCGGATTGGCCCTGTACGGCCATTCCGGCGTATTCTCCGGCCATCATGACCGACACCATCCTGCTCAAGATCGAGGGCCCGCGGGCCACCATCACCCTGAACGATCCGGCCAAGCACAACCGCCTCGACACGCCGGCGCTGGGCAAGCTCAAGGCCGCCATCGAGACGGCCGACGCCGACCCCGACGTGCGCGTGACCGTGCTGACCGGGAGCGGCGAGAAGACCTTCTGCGCGGGCTACGACCTGGGCTCGGTGGGCTCGGGCAAGGACGTGAAGCCGCCGCAGGGCGAGCACAGTTTCGAGACGGTGATGGACCGGCTGGAGGCGATGCGCATGCCGACGCTGTGTGCGCTGAACGGCGGTGTCTATGGCGGCGCGACCGACATGGCGCTGGCCTGCGACTTCCGTCTCGGGGTGAAGGGCATGCGCTTCTTCATGCCGGCGGCGCGCTTCGGCCTGCACTACTATCCGAGCGGCCTGCGGCGCTATACCCAGAAGGTCAGCCCGAGCTTCGCCAAGCGCGCCTTCATGCTGTCGGAGGATTTCTCCGACGAGGAGCTGATGCGCGTGGGCTATCTCGACTGGCTGGTCGACCGTTCCGAGTTCCAGGCCAAGGTCGACGAGACGGCGGCCAAGCTCGCGGGGCTGGCGCCGCTGTCGATGGCGCACATGAAGCGCGGCATCGAGCAGTTCGCGCAGGCCGAGCCCGACATCGCCATGATGCGCACCAACATCCGCCAGTGCCAGACGTCGGAGGACCTGCGCGAGGGACTGGCGGCGCTGAAGGACAAGCGCAAGCCCGCGTTCAAGGGCCGCTGATCTTGCGGCGACTGCTGGCGGCCGTGCTGCTGCCGCTGGTGCTGGCAGCCGGCGGCGCACAGGCGCAGCAGCTCGACTTCAAGCGATCGTCGCGCAGCGGCGACGAGCTGCTGTCCTACCGCTGGCGCGACCCGGACAAGCGCGAGTACACGACCGCCTTCACGCTGACCAAGGAGGCGATCCGCGTGTCGGAGAACTCGTTCCGCGAGTTCAGCCTCAACGCCATGTGGCGCTATCTCGAGATCGACCTGCGCGACGAGGTCGAGAAGTTCGGCCACGGCGCGCGCATCAACATGAGCCGCACCCGCGACGGGCTGCACTGGACGATCCAGGCGCCCGACCAGAAGCTCGCCGACCAGCTCATGCAGCGCACCAAGGACCGGCTGACGCGGTCGGAGCGCGACTATCTCGCGAGCCACCTGCGCCGCCGCGTCGACGGCAAGCGCATCATGGTCGATTTCGCCGCCGCCACGACGGCGTTGCAGGGGCCGATGGCGGCGGTCGCGCGGGCGCTGGGCGCCACGCCGAACGTGCCCAACAGCGACCGCGCGCGCGTGGCGCTGGCGCTCGCCTTCTTCCAGGAGATTCCCTACGCCGTGCTCGACGACACCGAGCGGCACGGCGGCGATTTCCTGCCCGCACCCGCGCTGCTGGCGCAGAACCGCGGCGACTGCGACAGCAAGGCCGTGGCGCTGGCGGCCGTGCTGCGGACCTATGCGCCGGCGCGCAAGCTGGTGATGGTGACGATGCCCGGCCATGCCGTGCTGGCCGCTGATCTTCCGGCGGAGCAGGGCGACTGGACCTTGCAGGCCAAGGGCCGGCAATACGTGGTGCTCGAGGCCTCGGGGCCCGCCATGGCGCCGGTGGGGCGGGTCGGCAGCATCACCGCGAAGTATCTCAAGGATCCGCGCGAAACCCAGATTTGGCCGCTAAACTGACGACATGGCCAGCATGCAGCGCCGCCTCGCCGCCATCGTCCACGCCGACCTCGCCGGGTTCACCCGGATGATGGAGAGCGGCGAGACGCGCACGTTCCGGCATCTCAAGACCGCGCAGAACGAGGTCTGGCGGCCCGCGATCGTGGCGGGCGGCGGCCGTCTCGTGGGCACGGCGGGGGACGCGATGCTGGCGGAGTTCGGCTCGCCGGTCGCCGCCGTCTCGGCCGCGATCGACATCCAGGAGCGGATGGCCGCCTTCAACCGCGGGCTCGACGAGGCGCAGCGGCTGATGTTCCGCATCGGCGTGCATCTCGGCGAGGTCATCGTCGACGAGGAGGACCAGAACATCTTCGGCGACGGCGTGAATCTCGCCGCGCGCATCCAGACCCTGGCCGAGCCGGGCGGCATCGCCGTCTCGCGCGCGGTGCGCGACCTCGCGGAAATCAAGGTCGACTACGCCTTCGTCGACGGCGGCGAGCACACGCCCAAGAATGTCAGCCGGCCGGTGCACATCTATCACGTGCGCGCCTCGGACAGGCCGGCGCGGCCCGGCAAGGCCGCCGTGCTGCGCTTCGAGGGCGGGGTGGCCGCGGGGCAGAAATTCGCCTTCGACGTGCCGCTGGCCACATTGAAGTCACGGCCCGGCGGCATGATGATCGGCCGGGCCGCGGACCAGTGCGACCTCGTGCTGCCGCACGGCACCGTCTCGCGGCGCCATGCGCGGCTGGTCCTGGGCATGGCGGGCGTGGAGATCGAGGACGAGGACTCGACGAACGGCACCTGGGTCAACGGCGTGGCGCTCAGGGCCGGGACGCCGGCGGTCGTCCGGCCGGGGGATCGGGTGCGAATCGGCGACGTGGAATTCGGCATCAAGCAAGTCTGAGGGAGCGAGACAATGAACAACGTGAAGGCGCGGGTACTGCGCGAAAAGCTGGCCAAGGGGGAGTTCATCCTGGCCCCCGGCATCTACGACGGCATCTCGGCGCGGGTCGCCGACACGATGGGCTTCCCGGCGCTCTACATGACGGGCTACGGCGCCACCGCCTCGATGCTCGGCCTGCCCGACGCGGGGCTGGCGACCTATTCCGACATGGTGGGCCGCGCCGAGATGATCTGCTCGGTGGTCGACACGCCGCTGATCGCAGATGCCGACACGGGCTATGGCGGGCTGCTCAACGTCCAGCGCACGGTGCGCGGCTACGAGGCCGCGGGGGTCGCGGCGATCCAGATCGAAGACCAGGAGATGCCCAAGAAGTGCGGCCACACGCCGGGCCGCCGCGTCGTGCCGGCCGAGGACATGGTGCAGAAGATCAAGGTCGCGACCGACGC
>JAFEFH010000054.1 GCA_018240695.1 Pseudomonadota bacterium
CTGCGCCGCCGCGAGGCGATGGCGCTGGGCGGCGCCGACGCGGTGGCCAAGCATCGCGAACGCGGCCGCCTCACCATCCGCGAGAGGGTCACGGGCCTGGTCGACAAGGATTCGTTCCGCGAGGTCGGCACGCTGACTGGCCAGGGCAAGTATGACGGCGCCACGCTGACCGGCGTCACGCCCGCGCCCTATGTCATGGGCCTCGCCAATATCGACGGCCGCCCCGTGGCGGTCGGCGGCGAGGACTTCACCATCCGGGGCGGTGCCAGCTGGTCGGGCGACCGCAAGAAGGGCGGCCAGGGCGGCTTCATCGAGGATCTCGCGGCGAGCTACCGCATCCCGCTGGTCAATCTGATCGACGGCTCGGGCGGCAGCGTCACCTCGATCAACAAGCGCGGGCACTCGATCTTCCCCGGCGTGCACGGCTTCGAGCGCTCGGTCGAGCTGCTGGGCAAGGTGCCGGTCGTCTCGGCGGTGCTGGGCACCGCGGCCGGCGGTCCGGCGGGCCGCGCCATCCTCTCGCACTGGTCGGTGATGGTCGACGAGATCAGCCAGGTCTTCGCGGCGGGTCCGCCCGTGGTCCAGCGGTCGCTGGGCCAGAAGATCACCAAGGAGGAGCTGGGCGGTCCCGACATCGCCGTCGACCATGCCGGCACGATCGACAACCGCGTCGCGAGCGAAGCCGACTGCTTCGCGGAGATCCGCCGCTTCCTGTCCTACATGCCGTCCAACGTCTGGGAAGCGCCGCCGGTCGTGGCCTGCGACGATCCGGCCGACCGTTGCGACGACGAGCTGATCCGCATCGTGCCCAAGGACCGGCGCAAGCCCTACAACATGCGCAAGCTGATCGGCCATCTGGCCGACCGCGGCTCGACCTTCGAGATCCAGCCGAGCTACGGCAAGGCGCTGATCACCATGCTGGCGCGCATGAACGGCAAGCCGGTCGGCATCGTCGCCAACAACCCGATGGTCTATGGCGGCGCGATGGACGTGAAGGCGGCGCGCAAGCAGATCCACTTCGTGGAGATGTGCGACTGCTTCCACATCCCGCTGGTCTTCCTGGTCGACGTGCCGGGCTTCATGGTCGGCCGCGATGCCGAGGCGGCGGCGACGCTGCGCGAGGGCATGCGCGCGGTCTATATCGGCCTGCAGGCCACGGTGCCGGTCTATACGGTCGTGATCCGCAAGTGCTACGGCATGGCCGGGATGGGAACGACCGAGAAGAACGGGCTGGAGTTCAAGATCGCCTGGCCGTCGGCGGAATGGGGATCGCTGCCGATCGAGGGCGGCGTCGCCGCCGCCTTCCGCCGCGAGATCGCCGCCGCGCCCGACGCCAAGGCGCGCGAGCGCGAACTGGAAGAGAGCCTGCGCGCCATGGCCTCGCCGTTCCGCACCGCCGAGGCGTTCGGCGTCGAGGAGATCGTCGATCCGCGGGAGACGCGGCCCTATCTCTGCCGCTTCATCGATGCCGCGCAGGCGCGCATCCGCACAAGTCTGGGACCGAAAGCAAAATACGGGGTGAGACCGTAACAAGGGAGGAAACGATGACGGGCATGAAGAGGCGTACATTCGGGCGCGCACTGGCGCTCTCCACTGCCGGCCTGATGGTCGCGGGAACGGCGGGCACCGCCGGTGCACAGGACAAGGTGAAGGTGAAGTTCGGCGTGCTGACCACGGCCTCGCAGGCCGCGTTCTATGTCGGCGTGAAGAAGGGCATCTTCGCCAAGTACGGCTTCGACGTCGAAGTGCTGCCCCTGGCGACCGGCGTGCAGGCGAACCAGGCGCTGGCCGCGGGCCAGGCCGACTGGTCGGGCGGCGGCGTCGAGTCGACCGTGGTGGCGTGGGCCACCGGCCTGCCGTTCAAGGCCTATTCGATGTACGCCAAGGGCGGCGACTCCTACGGCATCCTCGTGCGCAAGGACGCCAACATCAATTCGCCCAAGGACCTCAAGGGCAAGAAGATCGCCGTGCCGCAGGGCACAGCGCCGGCCCAGGGGTTGAACCAGGTGCTGAAGGAAGCGGGCCTGCCGCGCGACTCCGTCCAGCGCGTCAACGCCAATTACGGCAACATGGGCCAGATGCTGGTCTCCGGCGCCGTCGAGGCGATGGCCGGCCTCGAGCCGTTCCTCACGCTCACCGAGGAGAAGATGGAGGGCAAGGCCTCGATCCTTCTGCGGCTCGGCAAGCATGTGCAGGGCGGCGGCCTGTTCCTGATCTCCGACAAGTGGGCGGCCGCCAACCCGACGAAGATCCCCGACGTCGTGGCGGCGCTCTGGGAATCGCAGCAGTGGGTGCGGAAGAACCAGAAGGAAGCCGCCGCGATCGAGGCGGAGTTCCTCAAGGTCGAGCCGCGCATCGTCGAGGTCTCGTTCAAGGTGCTGACCTACGATCCGCTGATCGATGACTTCACGTCGAAGTCGCTGCAGACCACGGCCGACTATCTGGCCGAGGAGAAGTTGATCCCCGGGCCGATCAAGCTCGCGCCGCATCTGGTCGAGCTCGAGAAGGTGACGAAGGAAGTGCGCGCCAAGCACCCCGAGCTGCTGAAGTGACCGACCTGCTGGTCGCGAGCGGCGTGTCGAAGACCTACTTCGACACGGTCGCCAACGATAACGTCGTGGCGCTCGACGGCATCTCGCTGTCGATCCGCGCGCACCAGTTCGTCTCGGTCATCGGCCCGTCGGGTTGCGGCAAGTCGACCTTCCTGCGGCTGGTCGCCGGTCTCGACCGGCCGACCGCGGGCGAGATCACCGTGTCGGGGCGCAAGGTCACCGGCCCCGGCGCGGATCGCGGCATGGTCTTCCAGGAATATGCGCTGCTGCCGTGGAAGACGACGGCCGCCAACATCGAGTTCGGCCCGCGCCTCAAGGGCCTGCCGGCCGCCGAGCGCGCGGCGATCACCCAGCGTTTCGTCGAGCTGGTCGGCCTCAAGGGCTTCGAGAACAAGTATCCGCACCAGCTCTCCGGCGGCATGCGCCAGCGCGCCGCCGTCGCGCGCGTGCTCGCCAACAATCCCACCGTGCTGCTGATGGACGAGCCGTTCGCCGCCGTCGACGCGATGACGCGCCAGCGCCTCCAGGAAGAACTCACGGCCATCACCGCGCACGAACGCACCACGGTGCTGTTCATCACCCACGCCATCGAAGAGGCCGTGTTCCTGTCCGACCGCGTGGTCGCGCTCTCGGGACGCCCCGGCCGCATCGTCGCCGACCTCGAGATCGACCTGCCGCGCCCGCGCCGCTGGGACGACATGGCCAACGACCCGCGTTTCGCCGCCTATCGCGACGAGCTCACGCGATGCATCCACGGCAAGTCATGAGCGTCGTGTCATGAGTATCGTGCGCAAACTCGTCACCGAGCTGCTGCCCTTCGTCGTCGCGCTGGCGCTGTGGCAGGCGCTGTCGATGGCCGGCGTGTGGCCGAAAGTGCTGTTCCCCTCGCCGCTCGACGTCGCCCAGACCTTCGTGACCGACATCGCCTCGGGCGTGCTGTTCGTCAACCTGGGCGTCAGCCTGCGCAGCCTGCTGCTGGGCTTCGCCGTCGGCTGCGTGATCGCCGTGCCGCTGGGCTACCTGATGGGCCTCAACCGCGCGAGCCGCGACTTCTTCGACCCGCTGGTCAACCTGTTGCAGGCGATCCCCGGCCTCGCCTGGATCCCCTTCGCCATCCTGTGGTTCGGCTTGGGCCAGGGCGCCGTCACCTTCATCATCGTGATGTCGGTCTTCTTCCCCGTGCTGCACAACCTGCTGACCGGCATCCGCATGGTGCAGCCGGTGCTGATCGAGGCGGTGCAGACCCTGGGCGCCGGCCGCGTCGCGGTGATCCGCCACGTCATCTTCCCCGCGACCCTGCCCAACCTGATGACCGGCATCCGGCTCGGCATCGCCTTCGGCTTCCGCTCGCTGGTCGGCGGCGAGATGATCGCCAGCACCGACGGCCTGGGCTACGCCATCTTCAACGCCCAGCAATATTTCCAGTCGGCGCGCATCGTGGTGGGCATGCTCACCATCGGCATCGTGTGGCTGGCGATGGACCGGCTGATCCTGCGGCCGATCGAGCAACGCACCACCATGCGGTGGGGACTGGTCCGCGAAGGGCTGGAGCAGAACTGAGCCCTGTGCGAAACTCTGCCCCGGGGTAGAGAGGGGTAGTCGTGGCAAGGGACGGTCAGGGGCTGGAGGTCAGCAATGCCGACGCGAACGCCGTCGGCGCGCTCGACTTCCTGCGCGACGAATGGCTCGCCTTCGGCAACAACCTGGCCGACTTCGTGGCCACTGCCGAAAAAGAAGAACGCTGCGCCCTGCTGCCGCTGATGGCGGCCAATCTCATGCTGTCGATGAATGCGCCCGAGGGCCAGGCCGGCGCCGAGCGCCTTCTGGCGCGCGCGCGCAAGCTCTCGAAGGACGGCGCCGAGATCAACGACCGCGAACGCGCCTGGCTCGACGCCACCGCTTCATGGGTCGCGGGCGACACCGACAAGAGCCTCGAGATCCACAACCGGATGGCCAGCGCGTGGCCGCGCGACCTGCTGGGTATCAAGCTCGGGCAGCTGCACGCCTTCAATTGCGGGAATGCCGCGATGCTGCTGTCGCTGGGCGAGCGCGCCGCGGCGGCCAATCCGGAGAATCGCTTCGTCCATGCCATGCACGCCTTCGGCCTGGAGGAATGCAATCGCATCGACGAGGCCGAGGCGCTCGCGCGCCAGGCGCTGGCGATCGACCGGCGCGATCCGTGGGCGCATCACGCCGTCGCCCATTGCCTCGAGGCGCGCGGCAAGCTGCTGGAGGGCGCGGCCTTCCTGCGGTCGATGTCGGACACGTGGGAGGGCTGCAACTCCTTCATGTACACCCACAACTGGTGGCATCTCGCACTGTTCCTGATCGATCTCGACCGCGGCGACGAGGCGCTGAAGCTCTACGACACGCGCGTCTGGGGCGTGTGGAAGGAATTCTCCGAGGACCAGATCAACGCGGTCTCGCTGCTGGCGCGGCTGGAGCTGCATGGCGTCGACGTGGGCGACCGGTGGGCCGACCTCGCCAAGTATCTGAAGCCCCGCCTGCACGAGCACTTCTCGCCCTTCCTCGATCTTCAGTACCTCTACGGTCTCGCCCGCGCCGGCGAACGCAGCGCCGTCACCGAGATGCTGGCCAGCATCGAGGACCGCGCCGAGCGTGCCAAGCCGTTCGAGCGCGAGGCCTGGGCCGACTGCGCGGTCCCGGCCGCGCATGGGCTCGCCGCCCACGCCGTGGGCGATCACGCGACCGCCGCGCGCCTGCTGGGCCAGGCGATGCCGCATCTCCAGCCGATCGGCGGCAGCATCGCCCAGCGCGCCCTGTTCGGCGCCATCCATCTCGACGCGATGATCCGCGCCGACTGGAACGATGCCGCGCTCAAGATCCTGCAGGCCGACGACCGCGAGCGGCCGGCGGTACCGGGCGTGAAACGCGCCCTGGCCGGTCTCTACCGCAAGCTCGGCCGTGCCGAGCAGGCGATGACCGCCGACTACGAGGCCGAGCGGCTGGCGCGGCAATACAAAGGACAGGCGGCATGAGCGATTCCGACCTCACGCAGATCACCGCCGCGCGCCTGTCGCGCCTCTACGCCAAGGGCAAGGCCTCGCCCGTCGAGGCGATGAAGGCGGTGCTGGCCCGCACCGACAAGGCCAACGCCAAGATCAATGCCTTCTGCCATGTCGACGCCGCCGGAGCCCTGAAGGCGGCGCGCGCGTCGGAGAAGCGCTGGAAGAAGAACAAGCCCCTGTCACCGCTCGACGGCGTGCCGGTCTCGATCAAGGAGCTCGTGCGGGTCGAAGGCTGGCCCGTGCGCATGGCCAGCAAGCTCACCGATCCGGCGGCCGCCGACCGCGACGCGCCGGTCGTGGCGCGCCTGCGCGACGCGGGCGCCATCGTCTTCGCCCAGAGCACCAGTTCCGAATACGGCCACAAGGGCGTGACCGACTCGCCGCTGCACGGCGTGACGCGCAATCCCTGGAACCTCGAGCGCACGCCCGGCGGTTCGTCCGGCGGCGCCGGCGCCGCGGTGGCGGCGGGCATGGGACCGATCGCCATCGGCACCGACGGCGGCGGCTCGGTGCGCATTCCCGCGAGCTTCAACGGGCTGGTCGGGCTCAAGGCGACCTACGGCCGGATTCCAGCCTGGCCGCCCGGCCTCAACGGCGACCTCGCCAATACTGGCCCGTTGGCGCGCACCGCGCTCGACTGCGCGATGATGATGAACGTCATCGCCCGGCCAGATCCGCTCGATCCCACGCAACTGCCGCCCGACGACACCGACTACGTGAAGAAACTCGGAACCAAGCTCAAGAAGGCGCGCGTCGGCTTCATGCTGCGCATGGGCGACCATCCGATCGACATCGAGGTCGCGGCGATGGTGACTAAAGCGGCGCGTCAGTTCGCGGCGCTGGGCTGCTCGGTCGAGGAAGTCGAGGCGCCGTATCCCTATGTCGATGCCGGTCGCGTCTTCCTCACGCACTGGCTGACCAACGCCCAGCGCCTGTTGCAGCTCTTTCCCGAGGCGCGGCACGGCGAGTTCGATCCCAATCTGCTGGCCTCGGCGAAGGCCGGCCAGCGCTTCACGCTCCAGAACGTGATCGACGCGCAGGCCGACCGCCGCACGCTCTCGGTGGCCTGGAACGCCTTCTTCGAGAAGTACGATTTCCTGCTGACGCCGACGCTGGCGGTCCAGCCCTTCGAGGTGCTGAGGACCATGCCCGACGGCGCCGACGGCAAGCCGAACCGGCAATGGTCGCCCTACACCTCCGTGTTCAACCTGACGCGCCATCCCGCCGCTTCCGTGCCGTGCGGCCTGTCGCGCGAGGGCCTGCCGGTCGGGCTTCAGATCGTGGCCGGTCACTTCAAGGATGCCGCGGTGCTGGCCGCCGCGGCGCGCTACACCGAGGCCCATCCGCTTTCCTTCCCGATTCTTCCGGAGAACGTGAAATGACCGATCTCGCCATGATGCCGGCCCATGCGCTGGTGAAGCTCTACAAGTCGCGCAAGGCCTCGCCGGTCGAGGCGACCAGGGCCGCGCTCGCGCGCATCGACGCGCTCAACCCACAGCTCAACGCCTTCCAGCATCTCGATCCCGACAGCGCCCTGCGCGCCGCGCGCGCGTCGGAGAAGCGCTGGAAGAAGGGCGGCAAGCGGCTCTCCGACATCGACGGCGTGCCGATCACGATCAAGGACATGGTGCTGACCAAGGGCATGCCGACGCGCATGGGCAGCCTCGCGACCGACGAGAACGGCCCGTGGACCGTCGATTCGCCGGTGGCGCAGCGGCTGCGCGAGGCCGGTACCGTGCTGCTCGGCAAGACGACGTCGCCGGAATATGGCTGGAAGGGCGTGACCGATTCGCGCCTGTTCGGCGCCACGCACAATCCGTGGAAGATCGGCCGCACCTCGGGCGGCTCGTCGGGCGGCGGCGTCGCGGCGGAGGCCGTCGGCATGGGCAGCCTCGCCATCGGCACCGACGGCGCGGGCTCGGTGCGCATCCCCTGCTCCTTCTCCGGCCTGTTCGGCTTCAAGCCCACGCAGGGACGCGTGCCGCTGTGGCCGCCGTCGGCTCAAGGGACTCTCTCGCATATCGGCCCGATGACACGCACGGTGCGCGACGCGGCGATGATGATGAACGTGATCGCCCGCTACGACGCGCGCGACGCCTACGCGCGGCCGGACGACGAGGAGAACTTCCTCAAGGGCTTCGACAAGGGCGTGAAGGGCCTGCGCATCGCCTACTCGCCCAATCTGGGCTTCGTCGAGAAGGAGAAGATCGACCGCGACGTCGCCGTCGCCGTCGAGCAGGCGGTCAGGGTGTTCAAGACGCTGGGCGCCAAGGTGGTCGAGGATTCGCCCGACCTGATGGGCATGGATCCGCGCAAGATCCTGAACGCGCACTGGCAGTCGAACGTGGCACTGCTGCTGAAGAGCTACAGCCCCGAGAAGCGCGAGCTGATGGATCCCGGCCTGCTGAAGGCCGCCGAAGTGGGCGCCAACCTCGGCCAGGAGGCGGTCGTGAGCGCGATCCACCAGCGCCAGCAGCTCTCGGTGATCCTGAACAACTTCATGGCCAAGTACGACCTGCTCCTCACGCCGACCATGCCGGTCACCGCCTTCAACGTGAACGAGCCGGCGGCGTGGGGCGGCGACGGCGTCGACATCGGCTGGACGCCGTTCACGCTCACCTTCAACCTCACGCGCCAGCCGGCGGGCACCATTCCCTGCGGCCTCGACCGCGACGGCATGCCGATCGGCCTTCAGATCGTCTCCGCCCACGCCCGCGACGCGCTGATCCTGCGCGCGGCGGCGGCCTACGAACGGGTGCGGCCGATCGCGGCGCCGCCGATGGCGCACCAGGTCTGAGGCCGGCCATGGCCAGCCTCTACATCTACGACTCGGCAATGATGGTGGCGGCTGTCGGCAGCGTCGTCAGCGCCGTGCCCGAGTGCCGGCGCGAGCCTTTCAAGCGCTGGCGCCTTCTGCTGCCCGGCAGCTTCGCGATCGTGGCGACCATCCTGCTGTTCGCCTTCCCCGACGTCACCGATCTCTTGCAGGTCCAGCTCTGGATGGTGGTGGTGGTGAGCCTGCTGCTGGGCGTGGTGCGCGGCGCGCTGCTCGGCATGGCGTCCGACCATTACTGGAAGCTGGTGCGGCTCGACCGCGGCATCGACGCGATGGTCTGCGCCATCGTGGTGCTGATCGTGGCGGCCGTGCAGTTCGCCATCGAGGCCACGACGGGCGCCGAGAACCGCTCCGAGTCGACCTTCGAGTTCCTGATGGCCGTGGTGGCGGGCTTCCTGCTCGGCCGCTCGATCGCGGTCTGGTTCCGCGCCGTGGCGCTGCACCACCACGACCTGCACGAATAGGCGGCGGCTACTTCGTGGCCTTGTCGTAGGCGAGGCTGAAGCCCAGCAGCGGCACCTCGATCGTGATCGACCGCTTGGCGCCGTCCTGCATGATGACCTTGAGGATGGTGCCGGCGCGCATCGCGGCCAGCAGCGCATCCTTCAACGGCACGTTCGCGAGGCAGCCCGCATTGGTGCAGGTCTGCACCGGATACTTCTCCGTCTTGCCCGCGTCGACCTGGAGCTGGATTCCCTCGGCCACGTTGATGCCGAGCGGCAGCTGCATCAGCAGGATCGGCGCATGCGTGTCCGCGCTCAGGCGCGCGACCAGCTGGGCAACGAGCTGGCGGCTCTGATTCTCGACGCGCACCATCTGCTGGATCGCGCCGCACTCCAGCATCCTGCCGTTGCCCGAGCACTCGACCCGCCAGGCCGCCGGTGGGGCCGCTGGCGGCGGCGACGGGGAGGCCGCCGGCTTGTCCTGCGCCATCGCGGGCAGCGCGCAGGCCAGGGCGAGTGCGGCGATCGTGACGGCCTTCATGACGGCGAACTCCCTGGATACGTTGGCCGCCTGGCGCGGCGCGCGATAGTCTCCGCCCCGGAAAAGAATGTCCATGCTGTCGCGACGCACCCTGATCATGGCGTCCCTGGCTGGCCTGCTCGTGGTCGGGCTGGCCGTCCTGTCGCGCTTCGCGCACTGGTACAAGGCGTGGATGGACGCGTTCGGGCCGGGCTGGCACGCCACCGCCTGGCCGTTCCTGCGCGACGGCTACGGGCCCGGCCGCGCCTGGCGCAACGGCGAGACCACCGTCTATGTGCGGCCGAAGTTCGGCCTCTGCGCCAACTGCGATACCGGGGTGGTCGACGACTCGGAGGTCGACCAGGTGACCGACGTCGACCTGCTCGACGAGAAGTTCACGGCGGTCGGGCCCGGCGCCCGCATCCGCGTCACCGACCTGTCCGGCCGGGCGCGGCTCTACAACGTCGCGACGCCCGAGGGCTCGCGCACCGCCTGGGCGATCGCGGTGAACTACCAGTGCGATCTCGTGGTGGCGCTGGCCATCGGCCGTCTCGACGACGCGGCCGTGCGCGAGGAGACGCGCGAATTCCTGGAGTCCAACACCGTGCAGATCTGGCTCAACCAGCAGCTCGAGCGGCGCTAGCCCCAGATATCCCGCGCGACCTCGACGCATCGCGCGAGCTTGGCCCACTGTTCTTCTTCCGCCAGCAGGTTGCCCTCCTCGGTCGAGGCGAAGCCGCATTGCGGCGAGAGGCAGAGCTGGTCGAGCGATGTGAACGTCGCGGCTTCCTCGATGCGGCGCTTGAGCTGGTCCTTGCTCTCCAGCGCGCCGGTCTTGGAGGTCATCACGCCCAGCACCGCGAGCTTGTTCCTGGGCAGGAGGCGCAACGGCTCGAAGCCGCCGGCGCGCTCGCTGTCGTATTCCATGAAGTAGGCATCGACGTTCATGCTGTTGAACAGGATGTCGGCCACCCGCTCGTAGCCGCCCTGCGCCATCCAGGTCGAGCGGAAGTTGCCGCGGCAGAGATGCATGGAGATCGTCATGCCCGGCGTGCGGCCGGCGCAGGCGGCGTTCACCAGGTCGGCATAGACGTGCAGCAGCGCGTCGGGATCCTCGCCGCGGTCGCGCAGCATCTGGCGCTGCTGCTCGTCGCACAGATAGGCCACGAAGACTTCGTCGAGCTGGAGATAGGTGCAGCCCGCCTCGCCGAAGGCGCGCACCGCCTTGGCGTACGCCTTTCCGAGATCGGCGAAGAACGGCGCCATGTCGGGATAGACCGAGGTCTCGATCGCCTTGCGCCCGCCGCGGAAGTGCAGCGCGGTCGGCGACGGAATGGTCATCTTCGGCACGGCCTTCGCGACCGACTTCAGGTACTTGAAATGGCCGATCATCGGATGCGTGGGCGAAAAGTCGATCTTGCCGTGGACGTGCAGCCCCTCGGCCTTGGTTTGGGTGCCCTTGAACTGGAGACCTTGCGTCACGCTCACCAACTCGACGCCGTCGAGACCCTTCAGGAAGTCGTAGTGCCACCACGAGCGGCGGAACTCGCCGTCGGTGACGGCCTGCAAGCCGATCGACTCCTGCTTGGCCACGAGCTTCCGGATCTCGGCATCCTCGACTGCCGCGAGCTCGGCATCGGTGATCTCGCCCGCCAGCCGACGGGTGCGCGCCGCCTTGACCGGCGCAGAGCGCAGCAGGCTGCCGACCTGGTCGGCGCGGAACGGCGGCCGGGCACGTCGCGTCACGCGGGCACTCCGAGGGCATTGCGGATCGACGAATGGAAGTGCACCAGCGACGGCTCGTTGCGGCCGTAGATCACTTCCTGCGTCGCGCCCGATTCGAAACCGATCTGCATGCGTTCGCCCAGCGGGAAATCCTCCTCCAGCACCGTGCGGATCGCGACCTGGCGGTTCTTCTCCCAATAGGAGTCGGGCCGTGTCGTCACGGCGGGCCGGTAGATCGTCATCTCGATGTCGGAATGGGCGGGATCGTCGCGGCCGGGAAAGGCGCGCCAGATCTCGATATGGTCGACCTGCCAGATCAGCAGGCTGTTGGGGAAGAGCTGGTAGAGCGTGATGACGTGCGGCAGGAACGAGCGCTCGCCCTCGGCCAGCGCGCGCTGCTGCTCGATCGTCGTGCGCGGCACGCACATGCGGCCGTGCGGCCCCGCCCCGTCGAACAGGCCGCAATTGCCCACGAAGTACGGCGCGATGGTTTTCCGGTGCAGGTGCGCGATGTGATAGCCCTCGAGGAAGGTATCGATCGCGAACTTCCAGTTGATGCGCGGCGCCACCCGGTCGACCGAGAACAGCGGGAAGGTCTCGAGCTTCAGCGCCGCAAGATCGCTCGCGAAGGCGCCGAGCCCGGTATCGACGTCGAGCGTCAGGCTCTCGCCCGGTTGCGCAGGCTTGGGCCGCACGAACAGCATGCCGTGCCGCTCCGCCGCCGGCAGCCGCACCAGCCCGTGCGCGGCGAGATCGATGCCGGCGAAACCCACCTTGTCGGTCGTGCCCAAGAGCTTGCCCGTGAGGTCGTAGGTCCAGCCATGATACGGGCAGGTGAACGACCGCGCATGGCCGCAGCCCGACGCCACGGGCGCGGCGCGATGGCGGCAGATGTTGGCGAAGGCCATCACCGTGCCGTCGGCCGTGCGCGTCATCAGCACCGGCATGCCGGCCACGTCCTCGGTGAGATAGTCGCCAGGCTTGGGCAGGCGCGTCGACAGGCCCATCAGAATCGGCTGGTCGCGGAACAGCTTCTCGCGCTCCAGCGCGGCGCGCTCGCGGCAGGAATAGTTGATGACCTTGTTGCGGAACATCGCGTCCGCCAGGTCCGTCGTGCGGGCCTCGATGTGGCCGAGCAGCCGGCGGCCCATCGCCAGTTCTTCCTGTCGCTCCATGCCCGGAAGCTTAGTCCTTCGGCAGGAGGCTGCAAACCTCCGCCGGCGTCCGGCCGGCCTCGCGCAGCGCCCGGATCGTGAGCGAGCGGTCGCGCTTGGCCAGCCGCTTGCCGTCGGGCGCGGTCAGCAGCCGGTGGTGGGCATAGAGCGGCGTTTCATAGCCCAGCAGCTTCTGCAGCAGCACATGCACATGGGTCGACGGCAGCAGGTCCTCGCCGCGCGTGACCAGCGTCACATTTTGCAGATGATCGTCATGGGTCACCGACAGGTGATAGCTGGTGGGCGTGTCCTTGCGCGCGATCACCACGTCGCCGAACAACAGCGGCTGGCCGTCGATCCGTCCCCTGCCCGCGTCGGTGAAGGCATAGGGCCCCGCCTCGGCCGCCGCCTTCGCCGCGTCGAGGCGCAGGCAATGCTCGATGCCCGCGGCGAGCTTGTCGCGCCGCTCCTGCATCGTGAGATGCCGGCAGGTGCCCGGGTAAAGGGGCCCATCCGGTCCATGAGGCGCCGTCGCCGACGCCGCGATGTCGGCGCGCGTGCAGAAGCAGGGATAGATCAGCCCGCGCGCGTCGAGCGTGTCGAGCACGCGGCCATAGTCGGCGAAGTGATCGGACTGGCGCCGCACCGCGCCGTCCCACGTGAAACCCAGCCATGTGAGATCGACCATGATCTCGGTCTCGAATTCCCGCTTGCAGCGGCGGATGTCGATATCCTCGATGCGCAGCAGGAACGTGCCGCCCATCGCGCGCGCCCGGCTCCACGCGATACGCGCCGAATAGGCCGAGCCGAGATGCAGCTCGCCCGTCGGGCTGGGGGCAAAGCGCGTGACGGTGCTCATGCGCCTCGGTCGATGAAGTCGAGCAGCGCCTGCGGCATGTGCGCGGCCGGAAGCGGCGGCGGATCGCCGGCGCGCAGCTCCAGATAGAGCGCCACCGTCGCGCGCCACGCCCGCTCGAGCGCGGCGCGATCGTAGCCGGCAACGGTGGGCACGAGCTTGTCGCGCGCCCCGGCCAGTCCCTCGATGCGGCGCAGGCCCCGGGCGCGCTCGCCCGCGTTCCGGCGCAGCATCGGGCCCAGCACCATCTCGCGGAAGAAATCGAGCGCCGCCAGCGCCTCGAACAACTCGCCGCGCAGCAGCTTGGTGGCGCTGTAGTGCAGCCACATCCAGGCGCGGTCCTCGAACCACTGCGCCTCGTGGTTGCCGGGCTTCAGCGACAGCGTCGCGACGCGCCGCTCCATCGCCGCCGGATCGCGCGCCCACAGGACGCGCGGCCGCTCCATCGCGCCGTCGAGATCGGCCGCGGTCACGAACTTCAGGTCGACATGCACCAGCGGCGGCCCATAGAGGCAGATCAGCAGCCGCGGCTCGCCGACATGCTCGCCGGTGAAGGCGCTGACCAGCGGCCCAAGCCCGGCGGCGAACGCCTTGGCCCCGCCGAGCAGCGCGGCATGGGAGTCGGCACGTACGACCACGACGAAATCGAGGTCGGACTGCGCGTCGAAGCCGCCGGTGACTAGCGAACCCGCACCCAGCAGCGCCTCGATGCGGGCATCGCCCCGGCAGGCGGCCAGGGTGCGATCGAGCGCGGCACGTTGGGGATCGCTGAACACAGGCGGAACTTACAGTCCCGCCGCGCCCCGTGCTATGCCGGACGCATGGCACAAACCGTCCTCGATCCCGCCAATCTCAAGAAGGCGATGGCGCATCTGGCCGAGGTCGATCCCGACTTCGCGCGCGCCATCGCGGAGGTCGGCCACCCCGAGCTGCGCATCGTGCCGTCGGGCTTCGGCGGATTGATGCGCTCGATCTGCGGCCAGCAGATCTCGGTCCATGCCGCGCGCGCGATCTGGCTGCGCCTCGAGGAAGCCGTGCCGACCATGGAGCCGGCGGACTTCCTCAAGTTGACCGACGATCAGTTGCGAGCCGTCGGCCTGTCGGCGTCGAAGATGAAATATGGCCGCTCGCTCGCCACCGACATCGTCGAGGGCCGCATCGACTTCGCCCGGCTCGAGACGCTCGACGATGCCGCGGCGATCGCGATGCTGACCCAGGCCAAGGGCATCGGTCCATGGACGGCGGAAATCTACCTGATGTTCGCGCATGCCAGGCCCGACATCATGCCTGGCCTCGATCTCGGCCTTTGGATGGCGGCGCAGCATCTCAAGAAACTCAAGACCCGTCCCGACGCCAAAGGCCTGCTCAAGATCGCAGAGCAGTGGCGCCCCTGGCGCAGTGCGGCGGCATTGCTGCTCTGGCACTATCGCCGCAACATGCCGGACTGGAGCAAGAAGGAGCCCCAGACCGTGGCCAAGCCGATCGTGCGCCGCGCGCCGAAACCCAAGGTGAAGGCGAAGGCCAAGAAGAAGCCGGCAGCGAAAAAGAAGAAGGCAGGGAAGAAATGACCACCAGGATCGACGGCCCCTCGCACGGGCCCCAGAGCGGCGGCAAGCCCAAACAGCTCGTGGTCCTGCTGCACGGCTACGGCGCCGACGGCAACGACCTGATCGGGCTGGCGCCGGTGCTGGCGCCGCTGATGCCCGACGCGGTGTTCGTCGCGCCCAACGCGCCCTATCCCTGCGACGGCAATCCGATGGGCTTCCAGTGGTTCCCCATCAACCGCCTCGATCCCGCCTCGCGGCTGGCCGGCACGCGCAGCGCCGCGCCCTTCGTCGACACCTTCCTCGACGACACGATGGCGAAGTACGGGCTCGACGAGAGCCAGACCGTGCTGGTGGGCTTCAGCCAGGGCACGATGATGGCGCTGCATGTCGGCCTGCGCCGCACCAGGCAGCTCGCCGGCATCATCGGCTTCTCCGGCGCTTTCGCGGGCGCCGAGACGCTGAAGGCCGAGCTGAAGAGCCGCCCGCCGGTGCTGCTGATCCATGGCGACGCCGACGAGATGCTGCCGCACCAGCTCACCGAGGAAGCCGCCGCCGCGTTGCAGGAGAACGGCCTCGAGGTCGCGGTCCATATCGCCCAGGGCGTCGGCCACGGCATCGACCAGAGCGGCCTCAGCCACGCCGCGCGCTTCCTGCTGCACATCTTCGGCCTCCGGGCGCCGCAGCAATGACCGAGGGCACCTGCAAGCCGGGCTACGAGCGCCTGGCCGAGACCTTCGCGCAGAACTTCGCCGAGCGCGGCGAGGTCGGCGCCTCGGTCTGCCTGATCGTGGGCGGCGAGACCGTCGTCGACCTGTGGGGCGGCGTCGCCAATCCCAAGACGCAGGCGCCGTGGACGAAGGACACGGTCAGCATCGTCTTCTCCTGCACCAAGGGCGCGACGGCGCTGTGCGCCCACATGCTGGCGAGCCGCGGCAAGCTCGACCTCGACGCGCCGGTCACCGAGCTGTGGCCGGAGTTCGGCCAGCACGGCAAGGACCGCGTGACGGCGCGCATGATGCTCGACCATTCGGCGGCGGTGCCCGCTCTGCGCGAGCGCGTGAAGAACGACGGCCCCTACGACTGGGCCTACATGACCGAGCGCCTCGCCGCCGAGGAACCGTTCTGGGAGCCGGGCACGCGCAACGGCTATCACGGCTTCACCTTCGGCTGGACGGTGGGCGAACTGGTCCGCCGCGCCTCGGGCAAGTCGCTGGGCGCCTTCTTCCGGGACGAGATCGCCCGGCCGCTCGGCCTCGACTTCTGGATCGGCACGCCGGAGTCCGTCGAGCCGCGCGTCGCGCCGATCCTCGCTTATTCCCTGAAAGCGGAAGACGCGAAGACGCCGTTCCTCGTCGACCTCGCCACCAACAAGGCCTCGATCCCCTTCCTCTTCTACATGAACAACGGCGCCTGGCGCGCCGGTGGCGCGAACAGCCGCGAGGGCCATGCCGCCGAGATCGGCGCGGCCAACGGCATCACCAACGCGCGCGGCCTCGCCGGTATGTACGCGCCGCTGGCCCAGGGCGGCGGCAGACTGGTCGATGCGCGGTCACTCAGCCGCATGGGCGAAGTCTCGATGGCCACGCACGACGACGCGACCTTGCGCATCCCGACGCGCTTCGCGCTGGGCTTCATGAAGTCGATGGACAACCGCAAGCGCTCGGCGGGCGCGCGGATCTTCGGCGAGGATTGCGACTCGGTGATCCTGTCGAGCGCCGCCTTCGGCCATGTCGGCGCCGGCGGCTCGCTGGGCTTCGCCGATCCCGCGGCGGGCTTTTCGTTCGGCTACACGATGAACCAGATGGGGCCCGGCCTGCTGTTGAACGCCCGCGGCCAGAAACTGGTCGACGCCGCCTATGCCTCGATGGGCTTCAAGAGCAAGGAAAGCGGGGTCTGGGTCCGCTGAATGACGCGCCTCGCGCCCCTCATGTGGACCGCGCGCATCCTGCGCGCCCCTGAGCGTACGGGACGTCCGCGGTCCCCTGAGGTCCGCTGAATGGCCGGTTCGGACGCAATCGTCGGCGTCGTGGTGCCGATGTACAACGCCCGGCGGACCATCGCCGCGACGCTCGCCAGCATCTGCCGCCAGACGCACCATCCGCTCGACATCGTCGTGGTCGACGACGGCTCGACCGACGACTCCGCCGCCATCGTCGCGGCCTGGGCCGCGCGCGACAACCGCGTGCGCCTGGTGCGCCAGGACAATGCCGGCGTCGCCGCCGCGCGCAACACCGGCGCCGCCGCCACCGCGGCCCCCTATCTCGCCTTCGTCGATTCCGACGATCTCTGGGCGCCCGACAAGGTCGCGAGCCAGCTCGCGCTCCTGGAAGCCACCGGCCCCGAGGTCGGGCTGGTCTATTGCTGGTTCGCCAGCATCCGCGAGGACGACCGCGTCACCTCGTTCGGGCCGCAGGCGCTGGAGGAAGGCGACGTGCTGGAGAGCCTGCTGGCGGCCAACTGGATCGGCACCGGCTCGTCGCTGATGCTGCGCCGCGCCGCGTTCGAGGCGGTCGGCGGCTACGACAGCGCGTTGCGCACGGCGGGCGCCCAGGGCGCGGAGGACATCCAGCTCTGCTTCCGCGTCGCCGAGCGCGCCGAGTTCCGCGTCGTGCCGCGCTATCTCGTGGGCTATCGCTTCATGCCCAACGGCATGTCGCGCGGCGCGCTGCGCATGTTCCGCTCGCTCGAGATCGTGCTCGACGAGATGCGCGGGCGCCATCCCGACTGCCGCGGCCGCATCGCCGGCCATCTCCAGGACGCGTCCTACTGGTTCGCCTGGCGCGCGCTGGCCGGCGGCCAGGTGCGCGACTTCTTCATCCTCGCCGGCGAGGCGATCGCGCGCCGGCCGCTGGCCGCGCCGATGCGGCTCGCCTCCATGGCGCTCGAGACGATCGCCGGCCGCGTGCGACGGCGGCTCGGCATCGGCCTGCCCTCGCTGCCGCTCTACACGGAAGCGATCTGGTGAGGCTGCCTCCCACCTTCCGGCCGCTCGCCGACCGCGCGGTGATGATCGTGTGGTCGGGCCTCTGCACCTCGACCATCGGCGAGGACCTGTTCCGGGTGGCGAGCGTCTGGCTCGCCGTCGAGGTCGCCGGCAACATGGCGGGCCTCGTCACCGGCGTGCAGTACGTGGCCATGCTGGTCGCCGGGCTGTTCGGCGGCGTGCTGTTCGACCGCTGGCGGCCGGTGCGCGCCATGCTGGTGTCGCGCTGGTGGAGTGCCGCCTTCTGCCTGCTGCCGGTGGTGGGCTTCTACATCTCGGGCCTGTCGATCACGCTCCTGATCGTCGCTTCGGTGGGCCTCGCCTCGCTGCGCATGGTGTTCTCGCCGGCCCTGCAATCGACGATCCCGACCCTGGTGCGCGACCGCGACGGCCAGCAGGCGATCAACGGCCTGTTCGACGCCACCTATCGCATCGCCCGGCTGATCGGCCCGATGGTGGCGGCGTTCCTGCACCTGTTCATGCCGGTGATCCACTTTTTAACTGTCACCGCGCTCGGCTTCCTGGTTTCCGGCGTGGCGATCCGCTCGGCGCAGACACGGCTCGAAGGCGGACTCGCCGATCCGGTGCGCATGAAGCCCGGCCTCAAGGGCGCGTGGGAAGCGGTGACCGCGGGCTTCCGGCTGATGCTGTCGGAACCGGTGACGGGCGCGACGCTGCTGATCAACGCGATCATGAACGGGCCGTGGATGGTGGCGCTCAGCCTCGCCATCGCGCTGATCGTCACCGAATACAAGCCGACCTTCCTGGGCTTCGGAGATCTCGCGGCCTACGCGCTGGTGATGGGCGCCTATGGCGTGGGCGACGTCACCGGCAACATCTTCGCCAGCAGCGTGCGCTTCCGCAATCCGCTGTCGACCATGTTCCTGGGGTACGTGGCGATGGGCACCGGCTTCTCCTTCCTCGCGCTGTCGGTCTGGCTGCTGCCGCCGAATGTATTGCTGCCGGCGATGATGCTGGGCGGCCTGTGCGCGGGCCTGGGCGGGCCGTTCTTCTTCGTGCCGATGATCACGCGCATGCAGACCGTGTTCCACGGCCACGACATCGCCCGCGTCTTCCGTTTCCGGCTGGTGATCATGGCCGGCGCTATGCTGGCCGCCAGCATCGTCGCCACCTGGTTCTTCGAGATGATGGGCGCCGTCGCCACCCAGCTCGCCTGCGGCGTCTCGATCCTGGCCGTCGGCGTGGTCGGGTTCTTCTGGTGCCGCCGCTACGAACGCGAGCAGCGCCGCGGCGGGGCGGATCCTCTCTAGTTCATGACCCCATCGCCCGCGTAAGACGCGGGCACTTCCCCATCTGAATGGGGAAGAATGTCCTCCCCATTCAGATGGGGAGGTGGCGCCGTCATACGGTGCCGGAGGGGTCAAAAACCCCGATTCTTTCCCCTTGCCGACCACAGTGTGTATTGATAGCGTCCGTTAGATACACAGCGTTTCCCTAACGGAGACTACGATGGCCAAGGCATTCCCGACCGACAATCCGTTTCTCAGGGGCTATTACGGCCCGGTGAACACCGAGGCCGACGCGGCGCACCTGCACATCACGGGCGAGATGCCGAAGGACCTGCTGGGCACGCTGTACCGCAACGGGCCGAACCCGCAATTCGCCCCGCGCGGGCCGTATCACTGGTTCGGCGGCGACGGCATGATCCACGCCTTCCACCTCGAGAACGGCAACGTCTCCTACAAGAACCGCTGGGTGCGCACGCCCAAGTGGGAGCTCGAGAACCGGGAGGGCGAGGGCCTGTCGGGCACGTTCGGCAACCCGCGCTTCACCGACCCGCGCGTGATGGCGCTGAACTCGACCACCGCCAACACCAACATCGTCTGGCACGCCGGCCGCCTGCTGGCGCTGGAAGAGGCGCATGCGCCGTTCGCGCTCGATCCCGCGACGCTCGCGCCGAAAGGCTATGAGACCTACGGCAACAAGCTCAACGGCCCGTTCACTGCGCATCCGAAGTTCGATCCCGAGACCGGCGAGATGATCTTCTTCGGCTATTCGGCCAAGGGCCGCTTCAGCAAGGAGATCAGCCTCCAGACCGTCGACCGCAACGGCGTGGTGACGCGCGCGGAGATGTTCGAGGGGCCCTTCCCCTCGATGGTCCACGACTTCGCCGTGACCAAGGACTGGATCGTGCTGCCGATCTTCCCGCTCACCTCCTCGATGGAGCGTGCGATCGGCGGCAAGCCGCCCTTCGCCTGGGAGCCGGACAAGGGCACGCACATCGCCTTCATCCCGCGCAACGGGACGGTGGCCGACATCAAGTGGGTGAGCGCGCCCGCCTCCTACGTGTTCCATCCGATGAACCACTACGAGACGGCCGACGGCCGCATCGTGGTCGACGTGATGAAGTACGACGTGGCGCCGCTGTTCCCCCTGCCCGACGGCACGCCGTCGACCAAGGAGGTGCCGCCGGCCCGCCTGTTCCGCTGGACGTTCGATCTCTCGGGCCAGAATAGCTCCAGGGCGAACACCTTCAAGGAAGAGCAGCTCGACGACCGCGCCGGCGAGTTCCCGCGCTTCGACGAACGCTTCTGCATGAGCGACTACCGCCACGGCTGGATCGTCGCGGCCAACGTGGCCGACCCCGGCTCAGATCCGCGCACCAACGGCCTGGTCCACTACGACCTCAAGTCGGGCAAGAGCGCGGCCTGGACCGCCCTGCCGGAAGACCGCGTCGGCGAGCCGGTGTTCGTGCCGCGCACCGAGACCGCGGCGGAAGGCGACGGCTGGGTGTTGAGCGTGGTCTATCGCGGCGAGACGCGCACCAGCGACCTCGCGGTGTTCGAGGCGACCGACATCGCCCGCGGCCCGATCTCCCTCGCCCACCTGTCGAGCCGCGTCCCCGCCGGCTTCCACGGCAACTGGCGGCCGGGGACGCTCTGAGTCTTTGCCTCCCCCGTCATCGGGGGAGGTGCCCCGTCTTACGGGGCGGAGGGGTCATGACCCCTCCGTCGGCATAAGACGCCGCCACCTCCCCATATGAATGAGGAGGAGATAGAGTGAGACCCATGATCATTGTTCACCATCTGAACAACTCGCGCTCCCAGCGCATCCTCTGGATGCTGGAAGAGCTGGGCGTGCCTTACGAGGTGAAGCGCTACCAGCGCCTGCCGTCGATGCAGGCGCCGCCCGAGCTGCGTGCGGTCCATCCGCTCGGCAAGTCGCCGGTCATCACCGACGGCGACAAGACGCTCGCCGAGTCCGGCGCGATCATCGAGTACCTGGGCGACGCCTACGGGCACGGCAAGCTGACGCCGGCGCTCGGCACGCCGGAGCGGCTGCATTACACCTACTTCATGCACTACGCTGAAGGCTCGTTGATGCCGCTTCTGTTCATGAAGCTGGTGTTCGGCCGCATCCCGAGCCGCCTGCCGTTCTTCTTCAAGCCGGTCGGCAAGGCGATCGTGAAGGGCGCCAACTCGACGCTCCTCGATCCGCAGATCGGCAACCACTTCATGTTCCTCGAAAGCGAGCTGTCGAAGCGCGAATGGTTCGCCGGTCCCGACTTCACCGCCGCCGACATCCAGATGAGCTTCCCGCTCGAGGCCGCCGCGGCGCGCGCACCGATCATCAAACAGATGCCCAAGCTCTCGGCCTTCCTCGACCGCATCCAGGCGCGGCCGGCCTACAAACGCGCCCTCGAAAAGGGCGGACCTTATGAGTTGGCGAAATAGGCGAACTGGCGAAATAGGAAACAACGATCATGGCTCTCCCGGCACTCTTGCGCGACAACCTCTCGATCCCGGTGGTCGGCGCCCCGCTGTTCATCATCTCCAACCCCGATCTGGTGATCGAGCAGTGCAAGGCCGGCGTCGTCGGCTCCTTCCCCGCGCTGAACGCGCGGCCGAAGGAAGTGCTGGAGGAGTGGCTGAAGCGCATCACCGGCGAGCTGGCGGAGTTCAAGGCCAAGCATCCCGATCGGAAGGTGGCGCCCTTCGCGGTGAACCAGATCGTGCACGCCTCGAACGACCGGCTGATGCACGACGTCGAGCTCTGCGAGAAGTACAAGGTGCCGATCCAGATCACCTCGCTGCGCGCGCCCGACGAGGTCGTGCCCTCGGCGCACCGCTATGGCGGCCTGGTGTTCCATGACGTGACCAACGTGAAGCACGCCAAGCGCGCGCTGCAGGCGGGCGTCGACGGCCTCATCCTCGTGTGCAACGGCGCGGGCGGCCATGCCGGCGCACTCTCGCCGTTCGCGCTGGTGCCGGAAGTGCGCCAGTTCTACGACGGCTGCCTGCTGCTCTCCGGCTCGATCTCCAACGGCGCAAGTGTTCTTGCCGCGCAGGCAGTCGGCGCCGACCTCGCCTACATGGGCACGCGCTTCATCGCGTCGAAGGAAGGCAACGCCACCGAAGCCAACAAGCAGTGCATCGTCGACTCGACCGGCGAGGAGATCGTCTACACCAACCTTTTCACCGGCGTGCACGGCAACTACCTGAAGAAGAGCGTGGCCGCCGCGGGCCTCGATCCCGACGATCTTCCGGTGGCCGACAAGAGCAAGATGAACTTCGGCTCGGGCGGCAACTCCAAGGCCAAGGCGTGGCGCGACATCTGGGGCGCCGGCCAGGGCGTCGGCCAGATCTTCGACGCCCCGCCCGCCGGCGAGATCGTCGCGCGCCTCAAGGCCGAGTACGACGCCGCGAAAGCCGCCCTCGTGAGCGGCGAGACCGTGCCGACCCGCCTCAAGCAGGCCGCCGAGTAGGACTCATGTGGGACCGCGGGCCTCCAGGCCCGCTCAGACTCATGAGCGGGCCTGGAGGCCCGCGGTCCCAATAAGAAGACAATGGAACATAAGGGCTGGCACTCGCGCGGATATCTGCCGCACTTCGACTCGCCCGAGACGATCCAGTTCATCACGTTCCGGCTGGCCGACAGCCTACCCCGCCATGTCGTGGAGTCGCTGAAGGCGACAAACGAGTACGCGCTGGCCCTCGACCGGGAACTCGACAGCGGTCTCGGCGCCTGCTGGCTTCGTGAGCCGCGGATCGCGGAAGTCGTGCAGAACGCCCTTCTCCACTTCGACGGTCAGCGCTATCGGCTCATGGCGTGGTGCCTCATGCCCAACCATGTGCATGTCGTCGCCGAAGCTATAGACGGCTATTCGCTCACCGATGTCGTTCGCGGCTGGAAGTCGTTCAGCGCCAGACGCGCGAATGAAATGCTCGGCCGAACCGGCCGGTTCTGGGATCCCGACTACTTCGATCGCTACATGCGGGACGAGGAGCATCTTCATCGGACGATCGAGTACGTCGAACACAATCCAGTGAAGGCGAGGCTGGTGGCGGCTACGGAAGAGTGGGCGTGGAGTTCTGCGGCGGCGCGGCTTGGATGAAAGATATGAGCGGGCCTGGAGGCCCGCGGTCCCAAAAAAGACATTGACATTTCGTGCGATATTCGCAATAATGTGACCGTGTTCTTGCTGGGCAGGCAGGCCGTTTTATTTTCGTGATTAAAAAACGGAAAAAACGGGACCGGGCCTGCCATGACAGGGGCCTGCTTTGTGGCTAGGAACGGTCCCACATGTTGCGTCGTCTGTATGACTGGGTGATCCGCCTCGCGGGCTCGCCCTCCGCGATCCCCGCCATGGGCGTGGTGTCGTTCGCCGAGAGTTCGTTCTTCCCGATCCCGCCCGACGTGATGCTGGTGCCGATGGTGCTGGCCAATCGCAAGAAGGCCTTCACCATCGC
>JAFEFH010000055.1 GCA_018240695.1 Pseudomonadota bacterium
CTTATGAGTACGCCCGACGACGCGCGGAAGTGGGGCCGCCGGCTCGCACCGGCGATCGGAGCGGCCGTTGCAGCCGCCCTGGCCTGAGCCCATATTCCGGGGAACCCGCAGGAGACCGCCATGGACGACAGGACCAAGACCGAACTCGAGGCCGCCGCCTTCCGCCGTCTGGTCGCGCACCTGCAAGAGCGCACCGACGTGCAGAACATCGACCTGATGAACCTGGCGGGCTTCTGCCGGAACTGCCTGTCGCGCTGGTACCGCGAGGAGGCGGGCAAGCAGGGCATCGAGATCGCCGACCCCAAGGCGCGCGAGATCGTCTACGGCATGCCGTACGACGAATGGAAGGCCAAGCACCAGAAAGAAGCCTCCGGCGCGCAAAAACAGGCTTTCGACAAGGCCGGCCACAAACACGGCTAAAAGCTCCACGTTATCCCCGTCATTCCACGGCTGGTCGTCATTGAGCCGGCACCGGCTCCGCTCCTATGGTCCGCCCAACGGATCAAGGAGTGTTGGACATGCCGGATGGAAGCGCCGTCTCCAAGAAGACCAAGGCCGGGCCGATCTCGGCCGACCGCCTGAAGAGCTTCGTCGAGCGCATCGAGAAGCTCGAGGAGGAGCGCGCGGCGCTGGGCGGCGACCTGCGTGACATCTACAGTGAAGCGAAAGGCGTCGGCTACGACGTGAAGACGATGCGGAAGATCGTTTCGCTCCGGAAGATGGACGCGGCCGATCGCGACGAGCAGGAGACGCTGCTCGACGTCTACAAGCACGCGCTGGGCATGGTCTGACGAAGGCGCTACGTTTCCTCCAACCGGAGGAAACGAATGCTCAAGACGACGATCACGGCGATGCTGGCGGCCTTCGCGGCCGGCATCGCGAGCGCCGCGGCGCAGAATTTTCCCTCGCAACCCGTCCATCTCGTCGTGCCGTTTCCGCCGGGCGGCGGCACCGACGCGCTCGCGCGCGCGATCCAGGAGCCGCTCCAGAAGGCGCTTGGCCAGACGGTCATCATCGACAATCGCGGCGGAGGCGGCGGCAGCCTGGGGCATGAGATCGTCGCCAAGGCGGCGCCCGACGGCTACACGGTGCTGATGAGCAGCAACAACCAGATGCTGTTGCCGTATCTCATTGCCCATCTCACCTTCAATCCCGCCGACTTCGTGCCGATCGGCTTCGTGGCGAAGCAGGAGTCGGTGTTCGTCGGCAGCGCCGATGCGCCATGGAAGGATCTCGCGGCGATCACCGAGGCTGCGCGCAAGGCGCCGGGCGACGTGCAGTACGGCACCGCCGGCATCAGCACGCCGATGCATCTGTCGACCGAGCGCTACGCCATCCTGAACAAGATCAAGCTGACGCACGTACCGTTCCGCGGGACCGGTCCGTTGGTCACCGACATGCTGGGCGGCCACGTGAAGCTCGGCATGTCGAGCGTCACGAGCGTGGCGCAGCATCTTCAGAACGGGAAGCTCAAGGCCTACGGCATGGCGGCACCCGAGCGCGCGCAGTCGGCGCCCGACATCCCGACGTTCAAGGAGCTGGGCTTCGGCGATGTCGACGGCACGATCGTCTACACGCTGATCGCGCCGCCGAAGACTCCCGCGGCGGTCGTCGCCAAGCTCAACGCCGCGCTCAATGCCGCGGTGGCAACGCCGGAGATGCGCGCCGACCTGCGCGGGCGAGGCTTCGTCGCGATGGGCGGCACTTCGGAGGAACTCGGCAAATGGACCGCGGTTCAGGCACCGGTCTGGGGACCGGTGCTGCAAGCCGCCGGCGTGAAGCCGGAGTAGCGCGTCTACTTGCCGAGCGCCGCGGAAGTCAGTGGCGACGAGAACATCTTCGTCGAGTTGTGGCCGACGCCGGGAATCTCGACGAGGGTCCAGCCGAACGGCCAGCCGTGCTTTTGCGCCACCGCCTTGGCCATCTCGAATGTATAGCGTCCCCGGGCGAGCCGCGTCGCGCCCTGGGCCATCGCTTCCTTGGTCGTCGAGAGATTTTGTGAGCCGGTATCGGCCTGGCCCAGCAGCACGATGACAGGAAGCGCGAGATAGGCGCGCAGAGCCTGCTCGCCATTGGCGACGCCGCCAAAACCATAAGGCTTCGCAACGTCCGCGGCCGGCAAGACCCAGGTCGAAGGGTTGGCGATGACGATGTGCGCGGCCTGAGGCGCTGCGTAGGCGGCGACGCGACTGAGGAACTGAGCGCCCGCCGAATGGCCGATCAGGACATATGGCATGCCCGATTGTCCCGCGGCGGCGCGCGCCCATTCGACCAGTGGCGCGACAAGGGCAACCGTCGATCCGCCGTGCTGGAACTGCGCCGTCGGAAAGCGTGCCGCGTCGAATTCCGGCGCGACGACAACGGCGCAAAGGCGGTTCGCCAACGTGCGCGCGTGATCGCGGTATGGCCCGGCGTCGCGATCGAAACCGTGGAACACGAGGAGAAGCTGCGTGGGCGCGCAGCCGGCGGCTTTGTAAGTGAAGACTTTCAGCGTTGCGCCCGGCAAGGCGGCTGTCATTTCGCCCTTGCCAGTGGCGATGGTCGTCTGCGCGTGGGCAGCGCCTGGGAGCAGAGCCGCGACGGCGATGAGGCAGCGGAGAAGCTTCATGCGCCTCCGACTATGCCACGTTCAGAACCATATGTTCATCGGCAGGCCGCAGCTATCGCGAAGTCTGGCCGGGCCGAGGCGCGTCGCCTGGCCTGCCGCGATCAGCGTGGCCGTGCGGCAGACCGCGATTGCATCGAGGATGTCGTCGCGCGCCGCGCTGGAGAGGCGCCCGACTTTCGTCTTGAAGCCGTGTCGGGCGAGCAGCTTGCGGCGCTCGGCGTAACCGTCGGGTTGGCGCTTCTTGCTCAAGACCGGCCGGCCGCCATTCATGCGCGTGAAGGCGAGTTCGGGATGCGCCTCGTAGACGATCGACCGCAGCGTGCGGCTGCCGCGCAGCAGGTCGTCGACTTCGCGCATCTTGGGAAAGAGATGGAAGGTCTGCTGCGTCAGCCCGACGCCCATCGTCTTGCTGAGGGCATTCGCCTCGGCATGCGTCGTGCAGGCGAGGGCCGGCCGGCAAGGCGTGGGGAACACCGAGCTGGTCTTGCCCGGCATCAGACGACGCGCCTCGCCTTCACAGGCGCGGGGCGGACGCGGCACGTCGACCAGACCGATCGGCATGTCGACCGCGAGGAGGGAAAGGCCCTCGCAAGCCTCCGCGAGCGTCTTCACGACGACTATGTCGAGAGAGGGGCCGTCGGTGTCGCGGCGGCAGACGACCCAGCCGCTGCGACAACCGTCGGCGCCTCCGACGATCATCTCACAGACGGTCGAGCTGTTTTTCGGCGACGTGGCCGCGCGGCATGGCGTCGAGCGCGGGCAGCACGTCCTCGACGGTGTCGACGAAGACCACGTGGTCGAGATGGGTGGGATCGGCGAAGCCGCCGTCGACCACGGCCCGGAGCAGGGCCGCGAGCGGTTTCCAGTAGCCGCCGAGGTCGACGATCACGATCGGCTTGGTGTGCAGGCCGAGCGTGCGCCACGACAGCACCTCGAAGAACTCCTCGAGCGTGCCCAGTCCGCCGGGCAGGATGACGAAGGCCTCGGAGCGGTCGAACATCTGCAACTTGCGCTCGTGCATGGTCTCGACGACCACGGTCTCGCTGAGCGCCGGATGGCCGGCTTCGCGCTGCATCAGGAAGTTCGGGATGATGCCGACGACGTTGGCGCCGCCGTCGAGCGCGGCGTTCGCCACCAGACCCATCAGGCCCACGCCACCTCCGCCGTACACCAGCGTTATCTTCTCGCGGGCGACCAACTGCCCGAGGCGGGTCGCTGTGTCGCGGATGGCGGGGTCGTTGCCGAAGCGGGCGCCGCAGTAAACACAAAGGGAAGAGGGTATTGGCACAGTTTATTCTTCGATAATTGGAGAGACTCCGCGGCTTTTCGTGCCGGGGTGACATGGTATCATCTGGTGTCGGGAAGGCACGAAACCAATAGCGCAAGCTAAAGTCGCAGCACCCCTGGGAGTTCGATGTCACGCACGGTTGTCTGGCTGGTCGCGTTGGGCGTGGCGGTGATCGCCACGGCGCTGGGTGTCGCCTGGTACGCCAAGATGCACGACCGCGCCGCGATCCCGCGCACGGCCGCGATGCCGGTGACCGCCCCTCCCGCGCCCGCCCCGGAAGCGCCCAAGCCGGCCGAAGCGCCGCCCTCGACCGCAGTGATGGCACCCAGCTTCGACGTTGCCCGGATCGGCCGTGACGGTCATGCCGTGATCGCCGGCCGCGCCACGCCGAACGCCAAGATCGTGCTGCTCGACGGCGGCAAGGAAATCGCCAGCGGCGAGGCCGACCAGCACGGCGAATGGGTGCTGCTGATGCAGGACAAGCCGCTCAGTCCCGGCCAGCACGAGTTGCGCGTCGTGCAGCACCAGGAAGGCCATGCGCCGGTGACGTCCGAGCAGGTCGTGATCGTGGTCGTGCCGCCATCGCCCGATTCGGGCGACGAGACGCTGGTGATGATCTCGCCGCCGGGTGGCGGCTCAAAGCTCCTCCAGGCGCCGTCTGCGGAGGGCGTGCCGAAGTCGAAGGATCTCCAGCTCTCGACGCTCGACTACGACGATCGCGGCCATGTCACGATCAGCGGACAGGCGCAGGCGAACGCCGCGGTGCGGGCCTATATCGACGACAAGGCCGTCGCCGACGGCACGTCCGGCAAGGACGGCCATTGGCGTCTGGCGCCGGCCGAGCCCGTCGCGGCGGGCAAGCACACGCTGCGGCTCGACCGGCTGGGCGGCGACGGCAAGCCGGTCGCCCGGCTCGAGTTGCCGTTCGAGCGCCTTGTCACGGCGGTGGCGGCCAAGAGCGACAATCGCCGCCTGAACGTGGTGCGCGGCGACAATCTCTGGAACATCGCCCGGGCGCACTATGGCGAGGGCTGGCAATACACCGTCATTTTCAACGCCAACAAAGGCCAGATTCGCGATCCAAATCTGATATACCCCGGCCAGAATTTCAGCCTGCCCAAGGCCAACTGACGGCCTGATCACATCAGGGGGGCGACGGAGCGCGCGTTCATGCTGGGCAATTTCCTGATTCCGATCATCGACGACGGCTGGCGGTTCGTGGCCGTCTTCGCCGGGCTGGCGTTCATCGGCGCGCTGACCGGGCTGGCGTGGCTGTTCTGGCCGTTGCTGCTGCTGATGCTGTGGTCGATCTACTTCTTCCGCGATCCGCCGCGCGGCGTGCCGCAGGAGGAGGGGCTGCTGATCGCGCCGGCCGACGGGCTGGTGCAGATGGTGGTCGAGGCCGTGCCGCCGGCCGAACTCGGTCTCGGCGACCAGCCGCTGACCCGTGTGTCGATCTTCCTCAGTGTCTTCGACGTCCATATCAATCGGGCGCCCTGCGCCGGCACGGTCGAGGTCGTGGCCTATCGGCCGGGCCTGTTCCTCAATGCCGCGGCCGACAAGGCCAGCGACGACAACGAACGCTCGGCGATCGCCATCCGCCGCGCCGACGGCCGGGTGATCGGCTGCGTGCAGATCGCGGGCTGGGTGGCGCGCCGCATCATCACCTATATCAAGCCCGGCCAGCAGGTCGCGGTGGGCGAGCGCTTCGGCCATATCCGCTTCGGCAGCCGTACCGACTTGTATTTGCCGCAGGGAGCGCGTTTGCTGGTGGCGGCCGGTCAGCGCATGATCGGCGGCGAGACCGTCATGGCAGAGCTCGATCCGCAGGTCACCGCGCCGCGCGCCGCGATCGAATTCTAGGAGGCCTTCATGGAGAGGGATGTCCGGAACCGCCGTGGTTTGCGGGGATTTTCCGTCAACCGGCTGATCCCCAACGTGCTGACCCTGGCGGCGCTGTGTTCGGGCCTGACGGCGATCCGCTTTGCCTTGCAGGGCCAGTTCCGGCTGGCCGTGATCGCCATCATCGTGGCGGCGATCTTCGACGCCCTCGACGGCCGGGTGGCGCGCCGGCTGGGCGTGACCAGCCAGTTCGGCGCCGAGCTCGATTCCCTGTCCGACTTCCTGTGCTTCGGCGTGACGCCGGCACTGGTGCTCTATCTCGCCTCCCTGAAGGACGGCGGCGCCCTGGGCTGGGTGGTCACCCTGATGTTTCCGATCTGCTCGGCGCTGCGCCTGGCGCGGTTCAATACCGGCCTGCTGTCCGATGTCCCGCCGCCTGCCTGGACGGGATCCTATTTCACAGGTGTCCCGGCGCCGGCGGGCGCGCTGCTGGCCCTGATCCCGCTGCTGGTGAGTTTCGAGGCCGAAGCCGCGTGGCCGCGTCATCCGCTGCTGGTCGGAGTCGTCCTTCTGGCCGTGGGCGGCCTGATGGTCAGCCGCCTGCCGACATTTTCCTTCAAGAAGGGCCGGATACCGCGGCACCTCGTGCTGCCCGGCTTGCTGGGTGCAGGACTGGTCATGGGGGTGCTGGCGAGCTCGCCCTGGATCGGTGTCTCGCTGCTGGGACTGGTCTATGTCGGGCTGATCCCCTTCAGCTGGATGGCCTATCGGCGGCAGGCGAGCCAGGACCGCCATACAAACGACGTCGTGCCGCTGCGTGCCGTCGATGGCGGCGTATCCCAAGATTGAAGATCAGCCTTAATCAAAGGCTTATCCATTTTTCTTCACAAAATAGACTAAATTGCATTGACCTGAAGATTCAGCGTCGATACGATTCTTACACTTCAATCGATGGGATACTGCCGGAGCGACCCACCGCACCGGCCTGTTTTGGGGAGACGCGTAATGTTGTCCATCTTCCGCCGCCTCGCGAAGGACCAGCGGGGGGCCACGGCGATCGAGTACACCCTGATCGCCTCGTTGATCGCCGTCGCGGCCATCGCCTCGATGCGATCCGTCGGCGGCAAGGTCAGCAACGTCCTCAGCAATGTTTCCAATGTCATGACCTGATCGAGGTCGATTTTACCGGTCTGTCGAACGGGCGATCCAGCAATGGGTCGCCCGTTGCTTTTGACCCCCTATTAGCAGTGTTGAAGTCAAATTTTCTCTTTAGTTAGAACATATTACGGCCTTGACTTGATCTATCGCTGAAAATATCCTCTGCAATGTTCTTGCAGTCTGTCATTTGTCCCGTTTGGGGCCCGCTTATTCTTTCTGATGTAAAGTTTGAAGATATTTTTCTAAGTACCTGGCAGGGGACATTACCAGGCGCCTGACGAGGGGACAGACACACGAACCCGAGCCGACCGGAGGGCCGCTGACGCGGCGCAAGGGGAGGAACGGTGTGTTTCCAGCGGCGCCCGCAGGGTGCCGCAGGTTCAAGGGGGGAGAATGCCGCTGTTTGCGCTTCTTCAAGCCGGCTGCCTGCTGGCCTTTGCCCTGCTGCTTGTCGCGGCGGGCTGGCAGGACGTGCGCACCATGCGGATCGCCAACCGGCTGTCGATCGCGGTCGCATGCCTTTTCCTCGTTTGGGCATTGGCCGGCATGGCCGGCGGGTCGCTCGTTCCGGGCGACATGGCTCTCGCCGTGACCTGCGCCATTGCTGTCTTCCTGGTCGGAGCGGCCGCCTTCGCCGCCAGCGTCCTGGGCGGCGGCGACGTGAAGCTTCTGGCGGCCGCGAGCCTGTTCGCCGGACCGGCTCTGTTGCTCGACTTCCTCACCATCGTGGCGCTGGCCGGCGGCCTGGTGGGCATCGCCGTGCTGGCAGGCGCGCCGATCGGACCGGCCGCCGCCTCCACTGACGGGACGACCGTCCGGGCGCGCCTGCGCACCGGTCTGCCCTATGGGCCGGCGATCGCCGCCGGCGGCCTCTGGGTCGCCGCGCGTCTCATCGCGCCCCTGGCCGGGATCTGAGGCCGCGCCATGAACAGCAAGCGCGTCGTCTTTCTTCTTCTCGCGGTGATCGTGGCGGGCCTTACCGCCTTCATGGCGCGGGCCTGGTTGCAGAGCGAGCGTGCCGCGGTGATGGCGCAGGCGGGTGTCCGCCGCGAGGCGCCGGCCCCGGCGCCGACCTTGCAGGTGCTGGTCGCCCGCACGCCCGTCCACACCGGCCAGATTGTGAAGCCCGACGACCTGCGCTGGCAGTCGTGGCCCGAAGGCAGCCTCGCGCCGACCTACGTCGTCGAGGGCAAGCGTCCGCTGTCGGATTTCGTGGGCGCCGTCGCCCGCGTGCCGATCGATGCCGGCGAGCCGATCAGCGAGGGCAAGCTCGTCCTCTCCGGAACGCGCGGGTTCATGGCGGCCGTGCTGCAGCCCGGCGCGCGCGCCGTCAGCGTGCCCGTCACAGCGACCTCGGCCGTGTCGGGTTTCATCTATGCCGGCGATCGCGTCGACGTGCTGCTGACCCATGTCCTCAACACGCCAGGTGGGCAGCACAACGCGACCGAGACCGTGCTGCGCAACGCGCGCGTGATCGCGATGGACCAGAAGCTCGACTTCTCGCCGGGCGACAAGCCCGACATCGCCAAGACCGCGACGCTCGAGCTCACGCCCAAGCAGAGCGAGATCGTGACCCTGGCCGTCAAGATGGGCGACCTCTCGCTCGTGCTGCGCAGCCTCCAGGACGTCGACACTCCCAACCGCGAGCAGGCCGCCGACGAGAACGCGCCGGCCATCGCGGGCGACAGCTACACCCAGGACGCACAGGTGAGCCGGCTGATCCCCCAGATCCCCGACAGCACGCCCAAGACCCAGGCCGCCAAGCCGGTGGGACAGGCCGTGTTCGTGTTGCGCGGCACCAACCGCCTCAAGGTCGAGATCGACGGCACCGCGAGCGGCTCGGGTGGCGACGCCGCCACCGCCGATGCCGCGCCGGCGGGCGAGACCAAGGCCGCCGAGGACAAGCAGAACGGCCATCGCGTTGTTCCCTTCACCCGAACCATCCCGAGTTCCCAGCAATGACCCCCGGCTCCCTCACAGCGCGTGCTCCGGCCGGCTGGCGTCGCTTCGGCGCCGGGCTGTCGCTCGCCGCCTCGCTCGCCTTCGTCTTCCAGCCGGCCGCGCTGCTGGCGCAGACCCCGCCGGATACGGCGGCGCCGCATGCCGACCAGCCCAAGCCGCACGCCAGGGGCAAGAAGACCACGCACAAGCGCACGACGCCGACCGACAACGTCTCCGACGATCTCAACCGCCGCGAGTCCCAGCGTGCCGAAGAGATGATCCGCCAGATGAACGGCCAGGCGAGCGCCAGTTCGACGGCGGTTGCCGTGCCGACGGCGTCGGCGACGCCGCTGGTCCCGGCGACTGTGAATGCGCCTACCGCGCCGATCGACCAGCCGCCCACGGTGGCCGCCATTCCCGCACGCGCACCGATCGCCACCGCTTCGTTGACGCCGACTGCCGGCGGCACGCCCGCGCCGTCGGGCGTTCAGATGCAACAGGCCCAGGTTCAGGCCCAGATTCAGGCCCAGGCGCAGCCGACCAGCCCCGCGCCGGTGCCGATCCGCCCAGTCACGCCGTCGCCGGCCGCGCCGTCCAACATCGCGACGCCGGCCACGCCGCTGCCGCCGGCTCCTCCCGCAGTGGGCGCGCCGAGCCGCGGCTTCGCACAGAGCCAGGTCGTGCCGACGCAGCAGCCGACGCTGACGCTCGAGGTCAGCAAGGGTACCGCCGTGAAGTTGCCGGGCGCGGCGTCCACGGTCTTCGTGGCCGCTCCCGACATCGCCGACGTTCAGGTGAAGTCGCCCGGCATGATCTACGTCTTCGCCAAGAAGGCGGGCGATACCGTTCTCTACGCGGTCGACGACCAGGATCGCGTCCTGCTGAACACCATCGTCCATGTGACCTCGCCGCTCAGCCGCATCAAGGCCGCGCTCGACGCGCAGCATCCCGGCAACGGCGTGCAGTTCGACAACCAGGGCGAGACGATCGTGATGAGCGGCACCGTTCGCTCGGGCCTGATCGCCGAGGACGCGCGCCGGCTGGCGCTCCAGAACGTCACCAATGCCCAGCGCGTGGTCAGCAACATCCGTGTCGATACGCCGACGCAGGTCCAGTTGCGCGTCAAGATCGCCGAGGTCCAGCGCAACTCGCTGAAGCGCATGGGCATCAACTGGCAGAACATCAACAGCATCGCGCTGTTCGGCATCGGTCCGTTCAAGCTGGGCGGCGCGACCTCGACCATCCAGGCGATCGGCGGCGCCACTTCCGCCGGCGCGATCGCGGCCACGAGCAACGACGGCAGCCTGACCTCGCTAGTCGACCTGCTGGCCAATCAGGGCCAGGCCAACATTCTCGCAGAACCCAACCTCATCGCCATGTCGGGCGAGACCGCGAGCTTCCTCGCCGGCGGCGAGATTCCGGTGCTGAGCCCCCAGGCCAGCAACGGCGGCAACATCATCACCGTCACCTACAAGCAGGTCGGCGTCTCGCTTGCCTTCACGCCGACCATCATCGGCGATCGCATCAATCTCAAGGTCGCGCCCGAAGTCAGCCAGGTGACGACCGACGGCCAGGTGTCGGTCGCGATCGGCAATGGCTCGATCATCATTCCCGCGATCGCCACGCGCCGCGCCTCGACCACGGTCGAGCTCGGCAGCGGCCAGAGCTTCGCGATCGGTGGCCTGCTTCAGCAGAATTCGACGCAGAACGTCGTGAAGGTCCCCGGGCTTGGAGACGTGCCGATCCTGGGTTCGCTGTTCAAGTCGGACGCGTACCAGCGGCAGGAGACGGAGCTGGTCATCATCGTCACGCCGTACTTCGTCGAGCCGAGCAGCGGCCCGCTGCGCACGCCGTTCTCGGGACGCGTGCCGCCGACCGACGCCGACCGTGTCGTCTACCAGCGTCTCAACCATCCGACGCCACCGGCCACCATGTCGGTCAGCGGCGGCGGCCGCACCGCCGCCGGTCCCGCCGCCGGCTTCAAGTTCGATTAGGGGATCATCATGCGCCCGGTCATCCTCGCCACGCTCGCCGCCCTGCTGCTGTCGGCTTGCGGCGATCCCGTCGCCGAACAGGCGAAGTACGAGACGCGCCACGATCCGGCGCGTGCCGACACCATGCTGGCCGTGGGCTTCGCGCCCGGCAGCGGCCAGCTCGATGCCGGTCAGGTCTCCGAGTTGCGGACCATGGTGAACGCAGGCCGGCGCGCCCAGCGCGACGAATTCGTCGTGGTCACCGACGGCACCGGCGGGCCGATGCAGCAGGCCCGCGCCGAGCGGGTGAAGCAAAGCCTCGCCGCCGCAGGCGCCCGCTGGGTCGGCGGGTCGGTCGAGCCCGCCATGTCGATGGGGCCCGATCAGGTGGTCATCGTGCGTTCCGAATATCGCATCGGCATGCGCAACTGCCCGGATCCGGGTTCGGGCAAGCAATGGAACCCCACTGAATCGGTGATGCCGGGTTTCGGCTGCGCCGACGCCTACAACATGGGCCAGATGCTGGCGCGGCCGCGCGATGCCGCCATCGGCCGCGATCCGGGCCCCGCCGACGGCACAGTGAGCGCGACCGCGGTTCAGCGCTATCGCGAGGGTCGCGTCCGCACCGTGACACAGAACCTGAGCGGCACGGCGGGCAGCGCCACCACGACCAGCCAGAACAATGGCACGGACGTTCCCGCCGGCGGCGGCACCGGTGGTGGGAGCGTGACGCCGGCCGCGGCGCCGGGAACCTGAGAGCCGACCATGGCCGCCTCCGCCGCCCAACAGGTTTCCGCGCTGCCCGGCGACGACAAGCCGCCGGTCGTCGCCATGGCCTTCGTCACGGAGGCCGCCGCGCAAGCGCGCGTGTCCGCCGAGCTGTTCAGCATGACGCTCGGCAAGACCAACGTGCGCGAAGGCTCGATCGACAACGCGCTGGCCTTCAGCGAATGGCCGCGCGATCTCGACATACTGGTGGTCGACCTGGCCAACTCGTCGGACCCGGTGGCCGACGCGGCGGCGCTCAAGACGGCGTTGCCGGGAAGCTGCTCGGTCATCGGCATCGGTCGCATCAACGACGTCGCGCTGTACCGCGACCTGATCGCCGTGGGCTTCAGCGACTACCTGGCGCTGCCGCTCGCCGAGGGCATGATGGGCCGGGCCGCCGAGCGTGCGCTCGAGCAGCGCGAGCGTGGCGGTGCGACGATGCACGGCGCGCCGGCGAACAAGGATGCGCGGCCCCGCACGCTCTCGGTCCTTGGCGCGCGCGGCGGCGTGGGCGCCACGACCGCGGCGATCACAATTGCCGCGATGCTGGGCGCCCGCCTCAAGGAAGAAGTCCTGCTGATCGACTTCGACCTTCACTATGGCTCGCTGATGCTGTCGCTCGACCTCGAGGCGATCGACGCGCTGCGCGAAGCGCTCGACCAGCCCGACCGTATCGACGCGCTGTTCATCCAGCAGGTCGCGCAGAAGAAGAACGAGCATCTCTTCGCCATCGGCGCGGAGGAGGCGCCCTCGGGCGGCTTCCAGGCGCGCCCGCACGCCGCCGGCGACTTCCTGCGCCAGGTCCATCGCCGCTTCCGCTGGGTCGTGGCCGACGTGCCGCGCGGCGACCCGGTGTTGCAGCGCCAGATCATCGAAGCCTCCACCGATATCCTGCTGATCGCCGACCTGTCGCTGCCGGGCGTGCGCGATGCCATGCGCATCCAGCAGGTCATTCACGACGTGGCGCCGAGTGCGCAGCTGCATCTCGCGACCAGCGGCGTGCTCGATTCGCGCCGATCCTCGGTCAAGGTGGCGGATGTCGAGCGCACGCTGAAGCGCAAGGTCGACTGCCAGATTCCGTCGGATATCCCGGCCGCGCTGGCCGCGGTGAACTTCGGCAAGCCGCTGCCGGAGGCGGCGCCGAACAGCACCATCGTGAAAGCGCTGCGCCCGCTGGTCGCCGGCCTGGACGGGCTGGGCGAGGGCGGCGCCGCGAAGAAGGCCTCCGGCCTGATCGGGCGCTTCACCCAGGGCATCAAGTCCAAGAAGAAGTAGGGCGCCATGTTCGGACTGCGCAGCAAGGGTGCCGAACCGGCCGCCGTCGAGCAGACAGGGGCCCTGGATCGCATCGGCCGCCGCATGTCGGTGGAGCAGAAGGCCGACAACGCGCCCACTACTCCGGCGGACCGTCAGGGACGGTTGGCCGCCGCATCGGCGAGCCTCGCGGAAATCGTCGGACCGCGGCTCAAGACTCTGCTGGCCGACGGTGTGTCCGCGGGCGAGATCACCCGGCAGGCCAACGTCCAGACGCAGATCCATTTCCGCACCAACGGCATCGTCCTGGCACCGCTCGAGTTGCGGGCCTACGTGTCCGAGGTGCTGCGGCCGATCCTGCCGGCGACCAGCTTCGGCACGCCGACGGAAGCGGTCGAGGCGCATGCCGTCACTCCCGCCGAACCGATAGCCGAGGCATCCACGCCCGAGGGGGCGGCCCGGCCTGTTGCAATGCCCGACCTCACCGAGCGCAAGCCTCCGGCCGGCAAATCCGTCGGAGGCGCGACGGGCTGGCAACCGCCGGTCGTGAAGGCCGATGCGGGCGAAAAGTCGGGCAGTGGCCTGTCGCGCAGCAAGGTCGAGCAGGCGCGCCGGGCGGTGCAGCCGTTGGTGATGAACCGCATCGACCTTGCCGCCGCCGTCAGCCTGCCGCGCAAGGAGCTGGTGCGACAGCTCGAGGACGTGGTGGGCGAGTTGCTGGCCGAGCATCGCATCCAGCTCAACAGGCCCGAGCAGGCCGACCTGGTCTACCAGATCGTCAACGACATGCTGGGGCTGGGACCGCTCGAACCTCTGCTCGAGGACGACGGCATCACCGACATCATGATCAACGGACCCAAGCAGGTCTATATCGAGAAGCGCGGCAAGCTCGAACTGTCGGGCGTGTCGTTCGAGGACAACGCCCATCTCCTCAACATCTGCAATCGCATCGTCAGCCGAATCGGACGCCGCATCGACGAATCGAGCCCGATCTGCGACGCGCGCCTGCTCGACGGCAGCCGCGTCAACATCATCATCCCGCCGCTGGCGATCGACGGGCCGTCGGTCTCCATCCGAAAGTTCGGCAAGCGCCAGATCGGCTTCGACCAGATGGTGCAGCAGGGCAATATCTCGGCGGCGATGGCGACCGTGCTGCGCGTCGCCTCGCGTTGCCGTCTCAACCTCGTGGTGTCCGGCGGTACGGGATCGGGCAAGACCACGCTGCTCAACGCGCTGTCGGGCATGATCGACAATGGCGAGCGCGTCGTCACGATCGAGGACGCCGCCGAGCTGCGCATGCAGCAGCCGCACGTCGTGCGTCTCGAGACGCGGCCGGCGAACCTCGAGGGCAACGGCGAGGTCAACATGCGCGACCTCGTGAAGAACGCGCTGCGCATGCGGCCCGACCGCATCATCCTGGGCGAGGTGCGTGGTCCCGAGGCGATCGACCTCCTGCAGGCGATGAACACCGGCCATGACGGCTCGATGGGCACGCTGCACGCCAACCGGCCGCGCGAGGCGCTGACCCGCCTCGAGAACATGGTCACCATGGGCGCGTCCAACCTGCCGCCCAAGGCGATCCGCTCGCAGATCGCCGGATCGCTTCAGCTCATCGTCCAGATCAGCCGCATGCGCGACGGTGTGCGCCGCATCACCCACATCACCGAGGTCGTGGGTATGGAAGGCGAAGTCGTGATCACGCAGGACCTCTTCGTCTACGAGTTCAGGGGCGAGGCGGCCGACGGCAATCTGAGCGGCGTGTTCAAGAGCACGGGCCTGCGCCCGCACTTCTTGCCGCGCGCGGCGTATTACGGGCTGGACAAGGTCCTGATGGAAGCGGTGGCCTGATGGGCGGCCAGGGGATGAGCCTGGACATGGCGGCGCTCCTGCTGGCCGTGGGAATCCTGGCGACCCTGGTCGCGCTGGTCATGGTGTTCCGCGGCTTCTTCGCCGAACGGCGTCTGCGCGATCGTCTCGAAGACCTCGATGCGCGGACCAGCGCCGGCCCGCGCACGATCCAGATGGCGACGCTGAGGCGCGTCGAGAAGTCCGGCCGGCTGCCGACGCTCGACAAGCTGCTGTGGCGGTGGTTCCCCAACGCAAGCTCGGTCCGCACCAAGCTCCAGACCTCGGGCATGAGCCTGACCCTGGGAGACTTCGTGTTCGCATCGCTGGCGCTGGCGGTGGCCATTGCCTTCCTGCTCTACCTCGTGCTCGATCTTGCTCCCGGCATCGCCCTGATCGGCTCGCTCGCGGTGGGCTTCGGCATGCCCAACCTCGTGGTCGGCATGAAGGCCAAGAAGCGCGGCCGCAAATTCAACCTGCTGTTCCCCGACGCGATCGACCTGATCGTACGGGCGCTGCGGGCGGGTCTGCCGATCCAGGAAGCGATCGGCAACGTCGCGCGGGACATCAAGGATCCGGTGGGCGGCGTCTTCCGGCGCGCGCAGCACGAGATCCATCTCGGCGTGCCCATCGAGACGGCGCTGTGGCGCGTGGCGAAGACCGTCCGCACCGACGAGTTCAACTTCCTGATCGTGGCCCTGTCGATCCAGCGCGAGACCGGCGGCAATCTCGCCGAGACGCTGGCGAACCTCAGCCAGCTGCTGCGTGCGCGCCAGCAGCTGCGCCTCAAGATCCGCGCCTTTTCCTCGGAAGCGCGGGCGACGATGCTGATCATGGCGGGCCTGCCGTTCCTCGTGGGTGGCGGTCTGTTCCTGATCTCGCCCAACTACATCGGCCCGCTGTTCACCACCGCGACGGGCCAGATGGTCGCGGCTGGCGCGGCGTGCAGCATGGGCATCGGCATCTTCATCATGAACAAGATCGCGACGATCAAGGTGTGATGCGGTGATCGACTTCGCCGCCTCGGAGAAGAACTTCACGATCGTCATCGCGGTCGCGGCGTTCATCGTCTTCTGGGCCGTGTGGACGGCGGCGACATGGGAGCCGCCGATCGAGGGCCGTCTGCGCGCTCTGCGCACCCGCCGCGCCAAGACCCGAGACGACCAGCGTGCGGCATCGGGCAAGAAGACCCGCGCCACCTCACTTGGCCTGATGCGCAAGGTCGCCGACCGGCTGAATCTCCTGCGCGGCAGCGCCGCCGACCAGACGACGCGCAAGCTGCGCCAGGCCGGGTTCCTGTCGCGCGACGCTTCTGTCGTGTATGTCTTCGTGAAGCTGGCGTTGCCGCTGTCGCTCGGTTTCCTGATGATCGTGCTGACCTCGATCACAGGGCTGGTCGATCTGCCGGACGACATGATCGCGCCGATCTGTATCGGCGCCGTGCTGTCGGGCTTCGTGATGCCCGAGGTCTACATCAAGAACATCACCAACAAGCGCCGCGACGTGCTGAACACGGTGCTACCCGAGGGCCTCGACCTGCTCACCATCTGCGTGGAGGCGGGTCTCAGCATCGATGCGGCTTTCCGCCGAGTCTCGCGGGAGATGACCAGCTCGATGCCGGAACTGGCGGCCGAGTTCGAGATGACCGCGATGGAGCTCACGTACCTGCCGGATCGGCAGCAGGCCCTGGAGAACATGGCCGATCGCTCGGATTCGCCGGCCATTGCGGCCCTGGTCAATGCGCTCCGTCAGACTGAAAAATACGGCACGCCGCTCGCCGGTTCGCTGCGCATCCTGAGCAGCGAGTTCCGCCAAACGCGCCAGTCGAAGGCGGAGGAGAAGGGCGCGCGGATGCCCGCACTTATGACAGTGCCTCTGATGGTTTTCATCCTGCCGACATTGATCACCGTGCTCATCGCGCCGGCTCTGATGTCGGCATTTGCCTTGACGTAAACGGTAGAAATTTCCTACGCTTAGAGCGCTTTTTTATTTCTTTAGTTGAGAATCTATTTTGTGCCGTTCAGGCACACATCGATTGAGGGGAGAGCCGGCATGCAGCGATTTTTTTCGCGCACGTTGAGCGTTGCGCGCATCGCGTCGAAGACCTTGTGGTCCGACGAACGCGGTTCGGTCCTGGCATACATGGTCGTCATTCCCGCACTCGCCGGCGCGCTCGCGATCGGCGTCGAGACCGGCGAGCTCTATCGCATCAAGCGGCAGATGCAGACGGCCTCGGATGACGCGGCACTCGCGGGCGCGATCGACAGCATGGCCAGCGCCTCGCTGTCGACGATCACGACCGATGCACGCTACGAGGCGCAGCGCAACGGCTTCACGCACGGCGCGAACGGCGTGACGGTCACCGTCAACTCGCCGCCGACCTCGGGTCCCAACGTCGGCACGACCGGTGCGGTCGAAGTGATCGTCAGCAAGACGCAGAACCTCACCTTCGGCTCGATCATCAACAGCTGGATGGGCCGCACCAGCAGCGGCTATACGCTGGCGTCCCGCTCGGTCGCGGGGCAGAACTCGACGACCACCAGCACGACCACCACCACGACAAAGACGACCTCGGTCGGTTGCCTGGTGGCGCTGACTCCGAACAACGAGCAGGGCATCAGCTTCACCTCGTTCAGCAGCTTCAACGCCGACTGCATGATGATGTCGAACGGCACGGCGACCGGCACCGGCTCCAACGCCTCGATCGGCATGTCGGGCTTCAGCAGCGCCACGTTCAGCAACACGGCGAACGGCAAGGGCGGCGTGTGGGCCCGTGGCACCTTCTCGGCGCAGAGCTATAGCAGCCTCACGATCCCGGCGGGTCAGACCTTCGTCAATCAGACCACCGCGATCGTCGATCCCTATGCGTCGATCCCGACGCCGACGCCAGGCACCTGCACCAAGACAGATTACAAGCCGTCGGGTGGTTCGCAGATCACGATCGCGCCTGGCACCTACTGCAACGGGCTGCAGATCAGCAGCTTCAGCAACGTCTATTTCCAGCCCGGCACTTACTACATCACCAATGGCGACCTGGTGATCACGAGCGACAGCACGGTCTCGTGTCCGACCTGCACCGGCACGGACGGCACGACTTTCGTGCTGACGCAGAGCTCGGGGAACAACAACGACATCGGCGGCGTGAAGATCACCTCGCAGAGCACCGTGACGCTGAATGCGCCGTCGGTGACGGCAGCGACGTCGGCCTACCCCTATCCGGGCGTGTTGTTCTACCAGGACCGCCGCGCGCCGGCCGGTACCATGACCTCCTCGTCGCGGATCTTCACGCTGAGCTCGCTCAGCACCGCGACGCTGACGGGCGCGATCTATGTGCCCAGCAACGCCATCAACATCGCCAGCATCAGCTCCACGGGCTCGAACAGCTCGACGGGTTGCACGGTCTGGATCGGCCGTTATCTCAAGTTCTCGTCCTACAGCTCGAACTACGTCAATGGCTGCAAGAACGTGAACACCGTGCCGGCGGGCTTCGTCACCACGACGACGCAGAACTCGCAGGCGACCACCAACAAGGGCAAGATCCTGGAGTAACGATGGGCGCGTGTGGCGTACGCTTTCGGCTGCCGTCGTGGTGCGCTCACGACGGCGGCAACGTGATGCTGGAGTTCGCGCTCGTCCTGCCGGTGCTGTGTCTGCTGCTGGTGGGAATGCTCGACCTCGGCCGTTACGCCTTGCAGAAGTCGGCGATGTTGCAGGGGGCCCGCGAGGGCGCGCAGTACGGCATGCTGGCGCCGCTCGACTCCGCCAACATCAATACCACGGCGCAGACCGCAACCGGTCTCACCGGCGTCACGGCGACCAACACGGTCTTCTACGAGTGCACGGCCGGCGTCAGCGTGGCGGCGGGCACCACTTGCAGCGGCGGCAAGCCGCCCAAGCAGTACATCACCGTGTCTGTCAGCAAGGCGTTCAGCTCGGTGATCGCTTCTGGCAGCGTGGACTTCGGCGCCTTTGGCGGCTTCACGGCGCCGACGGCGCTGTCCGCCTCCGTCACCATGATCGTTCCCTGACATGGTGCGCTCGACGCTCCTGAAGACGATCAAGGACCGCGGCGGCAACGCGGTCATCGAATTCGCCATTCTGGCGCCGGTGATGATCGTCATGTTCGTGGGAGTCTTCGACTTCGCCCGCATGTTCTACGTGCGGCACGGCCTCGAGTACGCGACCGAACAGGCCGCGCGCTATTACATGATGAACGCCACGGCGCAGCAGTCGGCCGTCACGGCCTATTTGCGGGGCCTGATGGTGTCGGGATTGGGAAGCAGCGTCAGCGTGGCCTACACCGACACCGTGAACTGCAACGCGCAGAGCAACGTCACCTGCACGAAGATCGCCGCGAGCTATACGTTCACCTTCGTGGTGGGCCTGCTGGGTCTCGGCTCCAAGACCCTGACGGCAACTGCCCACAGTGTCCGCTACTAGTCCTGCCCAGGGGCAGTTTTCCCTTTGGTTGTGGGCAGATAGGGCCAAATCTTGGGGCTTTGGTTGCGGTGAGGCCCAATCCTTTGATATGATTCGCTCCCAACCGCCGCCGTCCCGAATGAGCGGCAGGAGCTTTTCTTTGGGATACCGATTGCAGCGGGCGCCGATTCTCAGCGTAGGCCTCGCACTTCTCCTGGCGGCCTGTGGCCTCAATGCCGACGGTTCGGAATCTCGGGGCGACAGCTACGCCGCGTCCGTTCAGCGCGCCGACGAGGCGCGCAAGGCCGGGACGCTGACCGATGCGGTGCCGCTCTATGCCCGTGCCTTGCAGGCCAATCCGGACGGTGTCGAAGCCAAGCTCGGACTTGGCCAGTGCTACCTGGCGCTGGGCGCGAGCGACGAGGCGGCCGCGCAGTTCCGCGACGTGCTCGCCCGGCACAGCGGCGACACCGTCGCGCGTCGCGGCCTGGCGCAGGCGCTGCTGGCGATGGGCCAGCCGTCGCTGGCGATGGCGCAGCTCGACGTCGCGCTCCAGGTCGATCCCCAGGATTATCGCGCGCTCAACGCCATGGGCATCGCGCTCGACATGGAAGGCCGGCACGAGGAAGCGCAGGCGCGCTATCGCGACGGCATGATCCGCGCGCCGGACTTCGTGGCGCTGCGCAGCAACATGGGGCTTTCGCTGGCGATCTCCGGACGAGGACGCGAAGCGGTCGAATTGCTCGCGCCGCTCGCCAGCGGCCGTGCCGCCGACGCGCGCATCCGGCAGAACCTCGCCTTCGCCTACACGATGGTGGGCGATCCGACCAATGCGCTGGTCGTCAGCCGCCACGATCTCACCGAGGAGAGCGCGCAGCGGCAGTTGTCCTACTATCTCCGCCTGAAGAACCTGCCGCCGGATGCGCGCAGCGCCGAGATCCGGCGCAATCCGAGCTTCTTCCCGCGGCCGGGCGTCGCCGGCGGCTGACGCCGCTTCCTAGGCCTGCACCGAGTAGCCGCCGTCGACGGTGATCGCGGCGCCCGTCACAAAATCCGAGGCCGCCGCGGCCAGGAACACCGCGATGCCCGCGAAGTCGTCCGGTTCGCCCCAGCGCCCGGCCGGCGTGCGCTTCAGCACCGAATCGTGCAGGCCGTCGATCTGCTCGCGCGCACGTCGGGTGAGGGCGGTGTCGATCCAGCCGGGCAGGATCGCGTTCACCTGGATGTTGTCCTTGGCCCATGCCGTCGCCATCGACTTGGTCATCTGCACCATTCCGCCCTTGCTGGCGGCATAGGCGGTGGCGAAGGGCGCGCCGAAGATCGACATCATCGAGCCGATATTGATGATCTTGCCCGCGCCCGCCTTCTTCATCGGCTCGTAGGCGGCATGGCTGCACAGGAAGGCGCTGGTCAGGTTGCTGTCGAGCACGGTGTGCCATTCGGCCAGCGTGTACTGCTCGGGCTGTTTGCGGATGCTCATGCCGGCGTTGTTGACCAGGATGTCGAGCCGGCCGTGCGCCTTCACGGTCTCGGTCATCAGCGCGCGGCAGGACTCTTCCTTGAGGACGTCGACGGGAATCGCGGTGGCCTTGGCGCCCAGCGTCTGGATCTCCTTCACGGCGGCGGCGTTCTTCGCCGCATCGCGGCCCGCGACCACGATCGTGGCGCCGGCGCCCGCCATGCCCTTGGCCATGCCGAGACCGATGCCGCCGTTGCCGCCGGTCACCACCGCGACCTTCCCCGAGAGATCGAAAAGCTTCGCCATCTGCGTTCCTCCGTAGATCGCCTGTATAGCCAACAAGCGGAACCTGAAACAGGCCAGCCCGTTAGCTCAGCCAAGCGGCATGTGCCGTCGGGGAGGATCGATGATCAGGAAGCTTTTGGTCACGGGAGCCATCGCGCTGTCGGCGAGCGCCTGCGCGGTCGAGCATCGCACCGAGGTCGTCACGCCGAACGACGCGTGCGCGCGCTACGGCTTCACCGCGTCGACCGCCGACTATATCCGTTGCCAGGACATGCTGGCGGCCCAGCGCCGCGCGGGACGGGTGCCGGCGGGCTACGACGCGGCGCGCATCACCGCCGCTTCCCAGGCGGCCTGCGAAAGCTACGGCGTGCCGCGGGGATCGGCGAACTACGATCGATGCGTACAGGACGAGTTCGCGGCGCGCCGGCCGGGCTGACCGGCGCGAGGCGAACACGTAGTGGCGGCGGTCTCGCGACCGCCGCCATTTTCGTCTGAGGCTATTTCTTCTTGTCCGCGTCCCGATCGATCAGGTTCAGCAGATCGTCGGGCAGGGGCTCGGCGGTAATTTCGTCGTACATGGCGTGGAGCTGCTTGTGCAGCCACATGTCGAAGGGACGTTCTGCGGGCGTCTTGCCCTTGCCGCGGGTCGCGTCCCCGTTCTTGCTCTTCTGCGACTTGTCTTCACTCGCCATGGCGCTCTCCCCGCGGAGTGGAGTCCACTCCACAGGTTCCTGTCCGAGGCATAATACACTCCCGGGAAGAATGCCCATGTTCTTCTTACTCGTTTACGACATTGGAAGAGGGGCTATCGCCCCTCCGCCGTCGCCTCGGTTCCATCTTCGGCGTCGCGGGCGATGCCGCGGGACTCGCCGGTGGCCGGACGCTGCTTGGTTTCGCCCTCGAGGAGCAGGCGCTCCAGGGTGTCGCGGGCGCGCGAGATGCGGCTCTTGACCGTGCCGACCGACACGCCGGTGTGGGCTGCGATGACCTCGTAGGACTGACCCTCGAGCACCGCCAGGAGAAGCGCCTCACGCTGCGTCGAGGCGAGCTTGCCGAAAGCCGACATGAACTCGCGCATGACGAGGCGGCTTTCCTGGTGGGCCGGATGGGAGAGGGTCTCGGCGATGACCGAGTCGACCGGCACCGACGGCCGCGTGCGGCGCAGGCCCGAAATGAACTCGTTGCGCTGGATGCGGAACACCCAAGCCGACAGGTTGGTGCCCGGCTCGAAGCTGTGGCGGCCGGTGAGCGCCTTGATGACGGTGTCGTGCACGAGATCGTCGGCCGCATCGCGGTCGCGCGTCAGGGACAGCGCGTAAATCCGCAGACGGGGCAGAATGGCCTTGAGCTGCTCATGGAAGTCGTGGAGATCGGCGTTGTTCTTCGACTGAGTGGCGTTGGCGGCCATTTTATCGACTCCGGTTGATGCGTTCTGGTCAATCAATGCCGGCGTCGTAAAAAGGTTACATAAGCAGGACCTATTTTCACAACTCTCTGAAATCGCTCGATTTTTACTCTTCCTTGAGCTGGCCGCCCAACGTCTTCCGCGCCCGGGAGACCCGGGCTTTGAGCGTGCCGACGGCGCAATTGCAGAGTTTGGCGGCCTCTTCGTACGAGAATCCGCCGGCACCGATCAGGATCAGCGCCTCGCGCGCCTCGGGGCTCAACTTCCAGAGAGCGCTGCGCAGTTCCTTGAGCTCCAGCGAGGCCTCGGGATTGTCGACCGCCGCGAGCGGGGCCGTGGCCGACTCGTCCATCGGCATGGGCCGCCGCCGTTGCGCGCGCAAATCCGAATAGAAGCGATTGCGCATGATGGTGAACAACCAGGCCTTGAGGTTGGTGCCCTGTTCGAACTGCGCCTGCTTGTCGAGCGCCTGAAGGATCGTGTTCTGGACCAGGTCGTCGGCGGCTTCACGTTCGCGGCACATGAAGCGCGCGAACGCCCGAAGATCCGGCAACAAGGCAACGACGTCGTCCTTCATCATCCCGAGATTTGCTCCGTCGTGGTTGCCGCGCCGCCGCTACCGTGAAGCTTGTATGTGGTGATTGTCCGGAGCGTGCAAAGGAAATTCGCACGGGCAACCAGATGTTGTTGCTCGCGTTGACTGGCTGGAACTCCACGGGCGATAAATTATTTCCCCAGGGAACCCGACGGTATCGAAGGCGTTTGCTCGTCGAATTTCACGAAGCCGGCAACCTTCAGTGGGAGGGACCGGAGCAAAATGGAGGCAAGCATGTCGGTGAAGACTTTCGTGCCGGTGACGGCAATCATTTCCCTCGCTCTCATGACCGCGGCCTGCGGCAACAACCCGACCGACCGTGCGCTCACGGGCGGTGCGATCGGTGCCGGTACCGGTGCCGTGGTCGGTTCGACGGTCGGCGCTCCGATCGCCGGCGCGGTCGTCGGCGGCCTGGGCGGTGCGGCGATCGGCGCGGCCACGACCCC
>JAFEFH010000056.1 GCA_018240695.1 Pseudomonadota bacterium
TGGAACCCATGACCGGCAACAAGGACACGTTCGAGGGCGGCTGCACCTGCCGCCAGGTGCGCTACCGCATGACGTCGCGGCCGATGTTCGTGCACGGCTGCCACTGCACCTGGTGCCAGCGCGAAACCGGCTCGGCCTTCGCCACCAACGCCATGATCGAGGCCGACCGGGTCGAGACGACCGGCGCGCTGGCGCCCGAGATGGTCGACACGCCCTCGGCCAGCGGAAAGGGCCAGAAGATCTGGCGCTGCCCCAACTGCCACGTCTCGGTGTGGAGCAACTATTCCGGCTCGGGCGACAAGGTGCGCTTCGTGCGGGTCGGCACGCTCGACGCCGGCCACGGCCTCGCGCCCGACGTGCACATCTTCACCTCGACCAAGCTGCCGTGGCTGCCGCTGCCCGCCGGCGTGCCCGCGGTGCCCGAATACTACAATCCCAAGGAACTCTGGCCGGCCGAGAGCCAGGAGCGCTTCCGGGCGCTGCGCGCGAAGTAGAGGACACGACATGACCAAGAAGAAAGACCCCGCCTCGCTGCGCAGCGCCCGCTGGTTCGCGCCTGACGATCTGCGTGCCTTCGGGCACCGCTCGCGCGCCATGCAGATGGGCTTCGCGCCCGAGGAATGGGCCGGCAAGCCGGTGATCGCCATCCTCAATACGTGGTCCGAGGCGCAGCCCTGCCACATGCACTTCAAGACCAGGGTCGACGACGTGAAGCGCGGCATCCTCCAGGCCGGCGGCTTTCCGATGGAGCTGCCGGCGCTGTCGCTGTCGGAGAGCTTCCTGAAGCCGACGACGATGCTCTACCGCAACTTGCTGGCCATGGACGCAGAGGAGCTGCTGCGCGGCCATCCGGTCGACGGCGTCGTGCTGATGGGCGGCTGCGACAAGACCACGCCCGCGCTGCTGCTGGGCGCGATCAGCATGAACATCCCGGCCATCTACATGCCGGCCGGACCGATGCTGCGCGGCAACTGGAAGGGCAAGGTGCTGGGCTCGGGCTCCGACGCGTGGAAGTACTGGGACGAGCGCCGCGCCGGCAAGATCTCCGACGACGACTGGGTCGACGTCGAGGCCGGCATCGCGCGCAGCTACGGCACCTGCATGACCATGGGCACCGCCGCCACCATGATGGCGATGGCCGAGACGCTCGGCATGTCGCTGCCCGGCGCGTCGTCCATTCCCGCCGCCGACGCCAACCACATCCGCATGGCCTCGGAGACCGGCCGGCGCATCGTCGACATGGTGCGGGAGGACCTCACGCCGAAGAAGATCCTGACCAAGGACGCGTTCCTCAACGCCATCACCGCGGCGATGGCGGTCGGCTGCTCGACCAACGCCATCATCCACCTGATCGCGCTGGCCCGCCGCGCCGGCCAGGACATCGGCCTCGACGATTTCGAGCGCGCCAGCCGCAAGGTGCCGGTGATCGCCAACATCCGGCCGAGCGGCGACAAATACCTGATGGAGGATTTCTTCTACGCGGGCGGCCTGCCCGGCCTGCTCGAGGAGATCCGGGCCCACCTGCATCTCGACGCGCTCACTGTCACCGGCAAGACGCTGGGCGACAACATCGCGGGCGCGGAGATCTACAACAAGGACGTGATCCGCCCGGTGGAGGACCCGATCTACAAGGAAGGCGCGCTGGCGGTGCTGAAGGGCAACCTCGCGCCCGACGGCTGCGTCATCAAGCCGAGCGCCTGCGCCCCCAAGTTCCTGAAGCACACCGGGCCGGCGCTGGTGTTCGACGACTATCCGTCGATGAAGGCCGCCATCGACCGCGACGATCTCGACGTCACCGAGGACACGGTGCTGATCCTGCGCAATGCCGGCCCCCAGGGCGGCCCCGGCATGCCGGAATGGGGCATGCTGCCGATCCCCAAGAAGCTGGTGAAACAGGGCGTGCGCGACATGGTGCGCCTGAGCGACAGCCGCATGAGCGGCACCAGCTACGGCGCCTGCATCCTGCACGTCTCGCCCGAGAGCTATATCGGCGGGCCGCTTGCGCTGGTGAAGACCGGCGACATGATCTCGCTCGACGTCGACAAGCGCACGATCGACATGAACGTCTCCGACGCCGAACTGGCGAAGCGCAAGGCCGCCTGGAAGAAGCCCGAGGCCCGCTACGAGCGCGGCTATGGCTGGATGTTCACCCGGCACATCAAGCAGGCCAACGAAGGCTGCGACTTCGACTTCCTCGAAACCACCTTCGGCGCGCCGGTGTCGGAGCCGTCGATCTACTGATGATCCAGGCGACCGGCCTCAACGAGTTGCGCGACAATGTGCGGGTCTATTTTCCGCAGAGCTTCAACCTGCCGCCGCGCGTGCGCTCGACGGTGAAGATCCGATACGGCAACGGGCGGCTGGCGGATGCGCGCGTCGTCGCGATCACCGACCGCGGCGACACGATCGAGATCTTCGTCGATGGCCGCGACTGGTTCCTGCACAAGGACCGGCAGACCGACTACTGGATCGTGGCCTAGCGCCAGTACGCCGGCAGTCTCACCGCCAGCCACTTCGCCAGCGCCGCGTTCACCTCGACGGGCTTTTCCTGCGCCATCCAGTGGCCGGACTTCACGACGACCTCGGTGAGATCGGCGCAGTCGCGGCGCATCGGCTCGGCGAGGCGCGAGGTCATGGTCTCGCAGGTCGTGTCGTAGGCGCCGTGCAGGAACAAGACCGGCATGGCGAGCTTGCCGCCGTTCTGCGCGCGCTTGGCGTAAGCGCCGTTGGCCTTGTGGTTCATGTACCAGGCGTCGGGCCCGAAGAAGCCGTTGCGCGTCAGGGCCGCGGTGTAGGCGTCGAGATCCTGCTCGGTGATCACGTCGCTATCGCGCGGCAGGTCGGGACACGCACCGCCGCCGAACCAGCCGCCCTGCCGGCGCACGACCGCGTTGCGTGACGGCTTGCCGACCAGGGCGGGATTGCCCTTGCGGAACAGCGCCTTCACCGTGTTGCGCACGTTGGCCTCGAGCACCGGGTGCACCTTGTCGAAGCTCTCCTCGTAAAAGACCTGATAGTCCCACTGGCCCGCGGGATACTCGGCCTCGGGATAAAGTGCGCGGTCGACCAGCGGCACGACCGTTTCGAGCGTGAAGCCCTGCGACAGGTACGGCACGCAGAGGCTCGCCACGCCGACCACCTTGTCGGGATGGATCGCCGCGATGTTCCAGACGACCGGACTGCCCCAGTCGTGGCCGATCCACACGGCTTTGTCGCGCCCCAGCGCCGCCAGCAGCTCCAGCATGTCGGCCACGATCTCTTCCTGCGCGAAGTCGGCGTGGCGCGTGTAGGTGTTCGACCGGCCGTAGCCGCGCATGTCGGGCGCGACGCAGCGGAAACCCAGCGCCGCGAAGGCCGGGAGCTGGTGCCGCCACGACAGCGACAGTTCGGGCCAGCCGTGCACGAAGACCAGCAGCGGCGCGTCTTCCGCTCCGCAGGCGAGATAGCCCGTCGTGTGGCGCGCGGACTTGACGGTGTGTTCGGTGACCGGGAATGTCATGGCCAAAGAGGGTCCCATGGAAATCGACACCGGTACAAACGAACTTTTGTGCAGCGTCACCGACGGCGTGGCGCTGATCACGCTCAACCGCCCCGAGGCGCGCAACGCGATGTCGCCCGACCTGACGGCGGCGCTGCGCACCCAGATCAAGGAACGCGCCGCCGACGACACGGTGGGCGCCCTGCTGATCACCGGCGCGGGCACCGCCTTCTGCTCCGGCGGCGACGTGAAGGGCATGGGCGGCCGCGGCCCGCGCGGCCAGATGACCTACGAGGAGCGGCTGGCCGACCTGCGCTGGCGGCAGGCCAACCTCACCGGCGCGCTGTTCGCCGTGCGCAAGCCCACCATCGCCGCGCTTCCGGGCGCCGCGGCCGGCGCGGGCCTCGCCATCGCGCTGGCCTGCGACATGCGCATCGCCGCGAAGTCGGCCTTCGCCGCCACCGGCTATGCGCGCATCGGCCTGTCGGGCGACTACGGCATGTCGTGGCTGCTGACGCGCACCGTGGGCGCGATGCGGGCGCGCGAGCTGATGCTGACCGCCGAGCGCGTCGACGCCGAGCGCTGCGAGCGCATCGGGCTGGTGAACCGCGTGGTCGACGACGCCAGGCTCCAGGACGAGGCGATGACGCTGGCGAAATCGCTGGCCGCCGGCCCGCAGATCGCCTTCCGCCACATGAAGGACAATCTCGACGAGGCGCTGGGCATCGACTACCCGACCGCGATGCACCGCGAGGCCGAGCGCCTGACCCAGTGCTCGCGCACCGCCGATCACAAAGAGGCGGTCACCGCCTTCGTCGAGAAGCGCAAGCCGGCGTTCAAGGGACGGTAGCGAAGTTCCCTAGTCGCGGTAGTTCGCGGCGCGCTTCTGGAGGTTGGACATGATCGCCTCGACCTGGTTGGGCGAGCCGATCAGTCTCTCCTGCTCGACCGACTCGGCCATCAGGCCCGTGGCGGCGTCGACCGCGACGGCGTCGTTCAGCAGGCGCTTGGCGGCGCGCACGGCGTCGGGGCTCTTGCCCGCGATCTCGCGCGCGGTTTCGAGCGCGGCGGCGCGCGGATCGGCCACCAGGCGCGTCACGAGGCCGTGCTTCTCGGCCTCGGTGCCGTCGAAGATGCGGCCGGTATAGGTCAGCTCGCGCACCACGTCCTCGCGCGCCAGATGGCGCATAAGCTGCGTGCCGGCGAGGTCGGGCACGAGGCCCCACTTGATCTCCATCACCGAGAAACGCGTGTCGGCCGTGGCGTAGCGCAGGTCGGCGCCCAGTGCGATCTGGAAGCCGCCGCCGAAGGCCACGCCGTGCACCGCGGCGATCACCGGCACCGGCAGCGCGCGCCACAGCCAGGCGCAGTGCTGCGGCCGGTTGGCGATGCCGTGGGTGCGCGCCGTGAGGTTGCGCGCGCCCGGCACGCCGTCCTTGTTCATCGCCGCGAAGCTCGCCATGTCGAGGCCGGCGCAGAACGACTTGCCCTCGCCCGACAGCACGACGCAGCGCAGGCCTTTCATCTTCGCGAGCTCGGCGCCCGCCTCGATGATGCCCTCGAACATCGCGGGATCGAGCGCATTCATCTTGTCGGCGCGGATCAGGCGGACGTCGGCCACGCCGTCCTCGAGGTCGATCGAAACGCGATCCTTGAAGTTCATTTCTTCTCTCCCTCGGACTTCATCCACTCGCGCAGCCGGCGCTTCACTTCTTCCGGCGCCAGACGCTGCGGCGGCTTCAGGCTGCCGTCGCCGGCCTTCGGCCACATCATCACCGCGATCGCGCGCTGGATGTCGGTGAACGTCGCGGTGTCGGGCAGCCGGTCGAGCAGCGCCCGTACCTTTTCCTTGTCCGTCTGCTCGCTGTCCGTCTGGTCGCTCATTTCGCCGCCATCTGCCAGAGACCCTGCGCAATATAGACCGCGCCCAGCGCCAGGATGACCCGGCGCGTCCACCAGTAGAACTGCTTGTCCGACATCTTGTCCAACAGGCGGCGCGAGAGGTTGGTGCCCAGCACCGCGAACGCGCCGGCAAAGGCCATGATCAGCCACTGTTCCAGGTCGCGGCCGGCCGGATCGACGACCATGGCGCCGAAATAGACGACCTTGGTGAGATGCCCCAGCACCTGCGCGGCGGCCTTGGTCGCGACGTTGACCTGCCGCGTCATCCCGGTGCGCACATAGAACATGTCGAGCAGCGGACCGGTGACACCGGACACCAGCTGGATCGAGCCGCCGATCAGGCCGGCGAAGAACGCCTGGCCCGGCTTCTCGATATTGGGCGCGAATCGCTGCGGCACCGCCAGCGCCACGAACGGCATGATGCCGACGGCCAGCAGCACCACGTATTTGGGCGGCACGACGCTGAAGAAGGAGAAGACCACCAGCGCCACGCCGCAGCCCGCGCCGAACTGCACGACGACGCGCCAGTTGATGTGCTCGCGCCACAGCCACGAACGCCAGCCGTTGGCGGTGATCTGGATCACGCCATGGAAGACCATGGCGACCGGCACCGGCAGCAGGAACAGCAGGAAGCCGATCAGCAGCATCCCGCCCGCCATGCCGAAGATGCCCGAGATGAACGACGTCACGACGGCGACGGCGGCCAGGGCGGCGAGGACGGGGAGAGAGAACATCGGCAGGCGGAAGTAGCGCAGCGTGCGCAGCCTGTCGAGGCTGGGCTAAGGTGGCGCCATGAGCACCGATCTTCTGTTCACGCCCGCCGTGAAAGCCGCCGCCCTGATCCGCGCCAGGAAGCTGTCGCCGGTCGAGTATCTCGAGGCCGTCCTCGCGGCCACCGAGAAGGCCAATCCGAAGCTGAATTGCTTCCGCGAGGTCTTCGCCGACAGCGCGCGCAAGGATGCGAAGAAGGCCGAGGAGGCCGTGATGCGGGGCGATGCGCTGGGGCCCTTGCACGGCGTGCCGATCAGCGTGAAAGACCTGGTCGACGTGAAGGGCGTCCCGACGCGGCACGGCTCGGCGATCTTCGACGGCAATCCGCCGGCGGACGGCGACGACATCACCGTGCGGCGCCTGCGCGACGCCGGCGCGGTCCTGTTCGCCAAGGCGACGACCCCGGAGTTCGGCGTGAAGGGCCTGACCGACGGTCCGTCGTTCGGCGTCACGCGCAATCCCTGGAATCTCGAGCGCACGCCGGGCGGCTCGAGCGGCGGCGGCGCGTCCGCGGTGGCGGCGGGTCTCGGCCCGCTCTCGCTCGGCACCGACGGCGCGGGGTCAGTGCGCGGTCCGGCATCGTGCTCGGGCCTGGTCGGGCTGAAGGCGACGCTGGGCGTGGTGCCCTACGACACGACGCGCGACGCGTTCGGCAACAATATCTATGCCGGCCCGCTCAGCCGCACGATCACCGACGCGGCGGTGTTTCACAACGTGATCGCGGGCCCCAGCGAGAAGGATCCGTGGGCGCTCAGCAGCGCGGGCCAGCGGCCGCTCTCGCCCAAGCTTTCGGGCGAGGACCTGTCGAGCGTGCGCATCGGCTATATCGAGCTCTGCGCCAATCCGCGCATCGCCGCCGACGTTCGCGCCAACACGCGCGCCAGCCTCGATGCCTGGGCCGCGATGGGCGCCACCGTCGAGGAGGTGACCGAGAAGATCGACTGGATCGAATATGAAGGCCGCGTGCTCTATCAGGCGGGCTTCGCCGTCACCTGCGCCCAGTACCTGCCGAAGTGGCAAAACCAGATGGATCCGGTGACACTTGCCTTCATGCAGCGCGGCGACACGTTCACCCTGGCCGACTTCCGCAACGCCCAGTTCGCGCGCACCGTCCTGTTCCGCAAGATCCAGACGCTGTTCGGGCGTTACGACTTCATCGTGACGCCGACCAACGCGCGCACCGCGCTCGACGTCACGCACGACGCGGCCAATGACGAGGTGGTGGTCGATGGCGTGAAATGCGGCATCACGCGCCAGGGCTGGACCTCCTACCAGTACCCGTTCAACCTCACCGGCCATCCCGCGCTCGCGGTGCCCTCGGGATTCGGCACGGACAAGCTGCCGACCTCGGTCCAGATCGTCGGAAAATGGCAGGCCGAGCCCGATGTCTTCCGTCTCGGCGCGCTCCTCGAAACGGCGCGGCCCTGGGCGCACCTGCGGCCGCCCGGCCTGTAGCGTTGCACGGCCAGTGAGCTAAGGTGCCGCCCGGGAAGAAATGAGATCCGTGGGAGGCATTGAGATGCGTACGAAGACGATGGTGCTCGGCCTGCTGGCCACGCTCGCGCTGGCGAGCCCGGCGGCCGCGGAGTTCCCCGACAAGCCGATCCGCATCATGGCGCCCTACGCGCCGGGCGGAAACATCGACGTCACCGCGCGCATCGTCGCCGACAAGCTGAAGGACGTGCTGGGCGTCACGGTGCTGGTCGAGAACAAGGCCGGCGCCTCGGGCATGATCGGCGCCGACGTGATCGCGCGCTCCGCGCCCGACGGCTACAACCTCCTGGTCTCGGCCAACTCGATGGTCGACGTGCCGGCGATCTACGGCAACGCGCCGTACAACTGGAAGACCGCCTTCCAGCCGATCAGCCACATCCAGGCCGTGCCGGCGGTGATCGTCGTCACGCCCAGCTCGCCGATCAAGACGCTGGCCGACCTGATCAAGATCGGCAGGGACAAGCCCGGCACGCAACCGATCGCCGATTCCGGCGTCGGCACGACCAACCACATCGTGATCGAGCTGATGAGCGACGCGACCAAGTCGAAGTTCACGATCGTGCACTACAAGGGCAGCGGCCAGGCCTCGATCGACGTGATCGCGGGCCAGGTGCCGGTCCAGGTCGACCAGCTCAACAGCGCCATCACCCACATCCGCGCCGGCAAGCTGCGCGCCATCGCCGTGACCTCGGAGGCGCGCGTGCCGGAGCTGCCGGACGTGCCGACGGTCAAGGAGTCGGGCATTCCCGAACTCAAGGATTTCACCTACTCGACCTATACCGGCCTGTTCGGCCCGGCCAAGATGCCGCCCGACGTGCTGAAGAAGCTGCATGACGCGATGGTCAAGGTCGTGACCGATCCCGCCGTCGTGAAGCGCTTCGCCGACCTCACGGCCGTCGCCAAGCCCAGCACGCCGGAAGAGCTGGCGGCGATGCTCGACAAGGAAGACCAGACGGCGGTGCCGCTGATCAAGAAGCTCGGCATCAAAGCGGAGTAACCGACCCTCATGACCTGGCTGTCCCCCGCCGTCGCGCCCGTCGTCCTGCTGCTGTGCTCCAACGTCTTCATGACGTTCGCCTGGTACGGACACCTGAGGTTCACCGACCGCCCGCTGTGGCTGGTGATCGCGGCGAGCTGGGGGATCGCCCTGTTCGAATACTGCCTGGCCGTGCCGGCCAACCGCTGGGGCCACGCCGTCTACAACACCGCCGAACTCAAGACCATGCAGGAGGTGATCACGCTGGTCGTGTTCGCCTTCTTCTCGGTCTTCTATCTCGGCGAGCGGCTGACCCTGAACCACGCGGTGGGCTTCGCCCTGATCTTCGGCGGCGCCTACTTCGTGTTCAAAGGCCCGATTCCGTCCTGATCCGTCCCGATCGTCGGGATGTTCGCCACATTTCCCTCGTAAGACTGCGGGGGAGATGCCGGGTTTGACCAACGAAAAGCGAGCCGAGACCGCCTGTCTGCTGGGCGTGCTGGCGCTTGCAGCCGTGCTGCGATTCTGGCGCCTGGAGGCCAACGGCTTCGGCACCGAATACTACGCGGCAGGCGTGCGCAGCATGCTGCAAAGCGGCTGGCTGTTCTTCTACAACGCCTTCGATCCGGCCGGCATGCTGTCGCTCGACAAGCCGCCGGTCGCCTTCTGGATCCAGACGCTGTTCGCATCCGTGCTGGGCTTCAGCGGCTGGACGATCCACCTGCCGCAGGCGCTGGCCGGCGTGGCGTCGGTGGCGCTGCTGCACCGGCTGGTGCTACGGCCGTTCGGGCCGACGGCGGCGCTGATCGCGGCCCTCCTGCTGGCGCTCACGCCGATCGCCGTCGCCATCGACCGCAGCAACAACACCGATTCCTGGCTGGTCTTCTTCCTGCTGCTCGCGGCATGGACGGCGATGCGCGGCCGCGGTCTCGCGCTGGTCGCGGCGATGGCGGTGCTCGGCGTGGCGTTCAATGTGAAGATGCTGGCGGCGCTGGTCTGCGGCCCCGCTTTGCTCGCGGCGTGGTGGCTCTCCGGCACGCTCGACTGGCGCGCGCGGCTGGGCTGGATGATGGCGGCGGGCGCCACGCTGGTCGTCGTCGGCCTCTCCTGGGCGGTCGTGTTCGACCTGACGCCGCGCGCTGACCGGCCGTTCGCCGGCAGCACGCGCGACAACTCGATGCTCCAGCTCATCGTCGTGCACAACGGCCTCGAGCGGTTCGCACTAGACCGGCCGCAGCGCGCGCCCGCAAATCCCGAGGCCGCCGCCGAGGCGCGCGAGATGTACGACGCGGTGCCGGTGGGGCCGCTGCGGCTGGCCGCGCCGACGCTCGCGGGCCAGTTCGGCTGGATGCTGCCGCTCGCGCTCCTGGGCTTCGGCCTCGCCGCCGGCTTCCGCCGCCGCCGCGACCAGACACAGGCGTCGCTCGCGCTGTGGGGCCTGTGGGCGCTGGCCTACGGCATCGTGTTCAGCGCCGCGGGCGGCATCTTCCATGCCTATTACCTTTCGGCGCTCGGCCCGCCGCTGGCCGCGCTCGCGGGCATCGGCTGCGTGCAGATGTGGCGGCGCGGGCCGCATGCCCTCGCCCTCGGCCTGGCGCTGTGCGGCCTGTGGCAAGTCTTCATCGCCGGGCAATCGCTCGGCTGGACCTCGACCTGGATCGGCTTCCCGGCGGTGGCGGTGCTGGCGGCCGCCGGCACGCTGTGGCGCGGCAAGCGGCCGCCCGCCGCGATCGGCGGCTTCGCGCTGCTGATCCTGCCGCTCGCCTGGTCGATGAGCACGCTCTTCGCGCCGGGCAACCACACGCTGCCCTCGGCAAGCCTCGCGCGCTGGCTCGGTCGCGACGACGGCCGCGGGCCCTTGCTGTCGCGCAACTACACACCGCTCAGCGACGATCCGAAGCTCCTGACGTTCCTGACCGACAACCGCAACGGTGCGCGCTTCCTCGTGGCCGCGCCGACGACGCAGCTCGCCGCGCCGATCATCGTGCGCACCGGCCAGCCGGCACTGGCCTTCGGCGGCTATCTCGGCCGCGATCCGATCCTCTCCCCCGAAGCCTTCGCCGCCTTGGCCGGGAGCGGCGAGGTCCGCTACGTGCTGCTCTATGGCGGCCGCGCCCGCCAGCCCGCCTTCGCCCGCTGGGTGCGTGAGCACGGCACGCCCATCGATCCGGCGCTGTGGCGCACCTCACCGCCCGGTGAAGACCGCCGGCCGATTGCGCTCTACGAACTGAAGCGTTAGTCGTCCGCGCGTGCGGAGGCGAGGATCGCCTGCTTGGCGCGTTCGCCGGCGCGGCGGTTGCGGCGCTTGATCCACCACATCAGGAAGCCGGTCACCGCGAATACCGGGATGATGACGCCGGAGATGAAGACCAGCAGCTTGTAGCCGCCGCCCAGCCCCTGCCCGTAATGCAGCGCGCGCTGCCAGGCGATGATCGACTCGCCGGTCGAGAGCGTCGCGGGATCGAAGACGTCGACCACCGTCTTGCGCCACGGATCGACGATCACGGTGATGATCGGCGCGCCTTCCGTGTGGCCGGGCCGGATCATGCCGACGCGGATCGCCTGGTCGGGACGGACGGCGAGGAAGGCGTTGAGGAAGCGCGCATCGGGCACCTTCGCCTGGGCGAGCGCCAGCGCGTCGCCCAGCCCGATCGGCGTGGCGCCGCGTATCGGCTCGACCCGCGCCTGGAACATCGCCGCGCGCATGTCGCGACCCGGCCAGATCGTTCCGACGGCCGCCGAGATCTGCTGCGGAAAAGCGAGATAGACGCCGGTGAAGTTCACCAGCATGAACAGCACGAGGCTCCAGATGCCGACGGCGCCGTGCAGCTCGCGATTGAAGCGCAGGCCCTTGGCGGTGCGCCGCACCAGGAACGCCTGTTTCCACGCACCGGGCCTGGGCCACCACAGATAGAGACCCGAGCAGCCCAGCACGAGCAGCGCGACGCCCAGCCATCCCACCAACTCGCGGCCGAGCCCGCCCGGAATGAACAGGTGGCCGTGCAGGTCGTGGAAGAAGCGCACCCAGCCGGTCATCGCCTGCTGCGTCTCCAGGAGATCGAGCGACACCGGATCGATCAGGATTTGCAGGCTGCCGGCGAACGGGCTCTGCGTCGGCACGCGGCCCTGGGCCTGGCCTTGGGTCTGGCCCGCGGGCGCCGGGCTCCCCTGCTGTTGCCGGTCGCCGCGGAACTGCGGCCGTTCGCTGGCCATGCCCGGGCGCGACAGGCGCACCGCCGCGGGCTCGCCCACCTCGATCGGCCAGCGCACCGCGATCGGGATGCGCGTCGGATCCTTGGTCGCGGCCTTCGCTGCCTCGATCAGCTCGACCGGCGAGCGCCACTCGCCCGCCGTCTTCGCGGCGGGCTCGCCGCCGCCGAACAGATGCTCGAGGTCGTGCGCATAGACCAGCACGGCGCCGGTGACGCCCATCATGACCAGCGGCAGGAGCAGGATCAGCCCGATCCAGAGATGGATCTGCTGAAGCCAGTACCGGAACATCCGCTGTTGCGGCTTGAGCGCCATGATTCTCCTCAGCCGGCTCCCATGGCTGCCGCGACCTGATAGACGATCAGCGCCGCGATATAGGCCAGCACCAGCATGTAGCCGAAGGTGATCCACATCCACTTCCAGCCGCCGGTCTCGCGGCGGATCACGGCCAAGGTCGAGGCGCATTGCGGCGCGAACACGTACCAGGCGAGCAAGGCCAGCGCCGTGGCGAGACTCCAGTGGCCGACCAGCGCCTGGCCGATCTGCTGCGTGGCCTCGGCGCCGCCGTCGATGGCGTAGATCGTGCCCAGCGCGCCGACCGCGACCTCGCGCGCCGCCATGCCGGGAATCAGCGCCACGTTGATCTGCCAGTTGAAGCCGAGCGGCAGGGTCAGCGGCTCGAGCGCATGGCCGATCATCGCGGCCAGGCTGTAGTTGATCGCCGGATCGGTCGCGCCCGCGGGCGCCTCGGGGAACGAGGCGAGCACCCAGATCAGGATCATCATCGACAGGATGGTCGTGCCAGCGCGCTTCAGGAACGCCATAGCGCGCGCCCAGACGCCCAGCGCCAGGCTCTTGGCCAGCGGGATCTTGTAGTCGGGCAGCTCGAGCATGAACGGCTCGCCCGCCGTCGTGCGCCACAGCAGCCGCTTCATCACGAAGGACACGGTGAGCGCGCCGGTGATGCCGACGGCGTAGAGACCGAACATCACCAGCCCTTGCAGGCCGAGGAAGCCCCACACCTCGCGGTCGGGAATGAAGGCCGAGATGATCAGCGTGTAGACCGGGATGCGCGCCGAGCAGGTCATCAGCGGCGCCACCAGGATCGTCGTCAGCCGGTCGCGCCGGTCGTCGATCACGCGCGTGGCCATGATGCCGGGAATGGCGCAGGCGAAGGACGACAGCAGCGGAATGAAGGCGCGCCCGTGCAGGCCCGCGCCGCCCATGATCTTGTCCATCAGGAAGGCCGCGCGCGCCATGTAGCCCAGGTCTTCCAGCAGCAGGATGAAGAAGAACAGGATCACGATCTGCGGCAGGAAGACGATGACGCTGCCGACGCCCGCGATCACGCCGTCCTTGAGGAAGCTTTGCAACAGCTCCGGCATGGGCAGCGAGCCCACGAAGGCGCCGAGCCAGGTGAAGCCGTCGGAGATCAGGTCCATCGCGGGCTTGGCCCAGGCGAACACCGCCTGGAACATCACGAACAGGATGGCGAGCAGGATGACGATGCCGGCCACCGGATGCAGCAGGATGGCGTCGGCGCGCGTGGTCGCGCTGTCCGGCGTGCCGGGCGAGCGCACCGCCGCCTTGAGCACGCGGTCGGCCTCGCGCTGGGCGTTGCGCAGCGCGGGGGCATCCGGCGCCTTCCAGTCGGCGGCCGAGGTCGCGGGCAGCGCCGCCAGCAGCCGGTCGAGTTCACCCAGCAGGGCCTCGGTGCCGCCGCGGCGGACCGCGATCGAGCTCACGACCGGAACGCCGAGCTCGGCCGACAGGCGGCCAAGATCGATCTCGATGCCGCGCTTGCGCGCGATGTCCATCATGTTGAGCGCGACCATGACCGGCCGGCCGACATGCTTGAGCTCGAGCGCGAGACGCAGCGCGAGGCGCAGGTTCGAGGCGTCGCCGACGCAGACCACGAGGTCGGGCGGCGTCTCGCCCTTCAGCCGGCCGAGTACCGCGTCGCGCGTGATCTCCTCGTCGGGCGAGCGGGCGCGCAGCGAATAGGTGCCTGGCAGGTCGAGCAGCTGGATGGCGCGGCCGGCCGGCGTCGACAGGCGGCCGAGCTTCTTCTCGACGGTGACGCCAGGATAGTTCGCGACCTTCTGGCGGCTGCCGGTCAGCGCATTGAACAGCGCGGTCTTGCCGCAATTGGGATTGCCGACCAGCGCCACGAGGGGGGAGTCGACCGCGCTGGCGAGTTCGATGCCGGCGTTCATGCCGCAGCCACCACGATCGCCATCGCCTCGCGGCGGCGCAGCGCGATCATCGTCTGGGCGACGCGCACGGCGATCGGATCGCCGCCGAACAGGCCCTGATGCAGCAATTCCACGGTCGCGCCCTCGACGAAGCCCAGTTCGAGCAGCCGGCGTTCCAGTTCGGGCGCGGGCAAGCCGGCCCCCTCGGCGCGGGTCATATCGAGCGCCGAAATACGCCCGCGGAAACCCACGCGCGCTTCGCCCAGTGCTATGGTTGACGAGTCGGCCATTGCGAGTGCTTCGTAATAGCATCGCGCAGAGACGGCAACCAGTTCGGAGGCAGAAGACATGGCTACAGTGGTTTTGGCGCATGGCGCGTGGTCCGCGGCTTGGGCCTGGAAGAAGATGCGGCCCCTGATGGCGGCCGCCGGCCACACGTTCTTCACCCCGACCTACACCGGCCTCGGCGAGCGCGACCATCTCTCGCGGCCCGAGATCGACCTCAGTACCCACATCCAGGACGTGGTGAACGTGCTGGAATTCGAGGATTTGAAGGACGTCGTCCTGCTCGGTCATTCCTATGGCGGCATGGTCGCGACCGGCGTTGCAGACAAGGTGCGTTCTCGCATCAAGACGGTCGTCTATATCGATGCCTTCGCGCCCAGGGATGGGCAGAGCCTGTTCGACCTCACCGGCCCGAAGGCCGAGGGCAATATGCGCGCGGGGGCTGCAAAGGACGGCGACGGCTGGCGGCTGTCGATCAACCCGATGCCGCCCGATACTTCGCCGGAGGATTCCGCGTGGGCCAGCCCGCGCCGCCGGCCGCAGCCGATCAAGACCTTCGAGCAGCGCCTCAAGCTCACCTCGCCGGAAGCGCCGCCGCCGCGTCACTACATCTATGCCAGGAAGAACGGACCGGGCGACGTGTTCCGCCAGTTCAGCGAGCGCGCCAAGAGCGAGGCCGGCTGGAACTACTATGAGATCGACGCCAGCCACAATCCGCACATCACCTGCCCCGACGTGCTGATGGCGCTGCTGACGGAGATCATGTCGGCCAAATGACCAAGGCGCTCACGCACGACATCCTTCGTTTGCTCGGCCGCAAGAAGCGGCGCGACGATGCCCTCGCCTTCACCAACGGCGAGGACCCGATCTTCGCGACGCCCTGGCGCGTCGGCCATGCCGGCTCGGCGGCGCTGGGCGCCGTCGGCCTCGCGCTCTCGGACCTGTGGCGGCTGAAGACCGGCCGGCCGCAGTCCGTGACGGTCGACCGTCACGCCGCGGCCGCCTCGCTGCGGTCGAACACCTACGTGCTGCGCGACGGCAAGAAGCCGATCTCGTGGGATCCGCTGGCCGGCCACTATCCGACCCGCGACGGCCGCACGATGTTCCTGCACACCAACCATCCGCACCATCGCGAAGGCGCGCTGCGCATCGCGGGCGCCACCGAGGCGACGCGCGAGGCGCTGGCGGCGGCGGTGCTGAAATGGGGCGGCCAGGCGATCGAGGACGCCATCGCCGCCGGCGGCTGCGTCGGCGGGATGACGCGCACGCGCGAGGAATGGAACGACCATCCGCACGGCCAGGCCGTCGCGAAGCTACCGCTGCTCGACATCGTGAAGATCGGCGACGCGCCGCCCGAGCCGCTGCCGCCGGGACCGCAGCCGCTGTCCGGCATTCGCGTCTTCGACCTCACGCGCGTCCTTGCCGGCCCGACCAGCGGTCGTGTGCTGGCCGAGAACGGCGCCGACGTGCTGCATGTCGCGGCGCCGCACCTGCCCTACCAGACCGAAGTGCTGCTTGACACCGGCCACGGCAAGCGCTGCGCCTGGATCGACCTGCGCGAGCAGAAGGGCGTGGCGACCATGACCAGCCTGCTGCGCGAGGCCGACGTGTTCACGCAAGGCTACCGTCCCGGCACCCTGGCGGCGCGCGGCTTCTCGCCCGAGCAGGTGGCGGCGCTGCGGCCCGGCATCGTCTGCGTCAGCATCTGCGCCTACGGCATCGAGGGCCCGTGGGCCGACCGCCGCGGCTTCGATTCGATCGTGCAGAACGTGACCGGTCTGGCCGCGACGCAGGGCTCGCTCGCGAGCCCGCGCAATCTGCCGGTCCAGGCGCTCGACTATATCGCGGGTTACCTTGCCGCGCTGGGCGCCATGATCAGCCTCGCGCGCCGCGCCGAGGAAGGCGGTTCTTGGCTGGTGCGCGTCTCGCTGGTCCAGGTCGCGCATTGGCTCGCGAGCCTCGGCACGATCGACGGCAGCAATGGCATGGCCGACCTGCCCGAGGCCGAACTCGCCACGCTGCTGATGGAGAGCGAGGGCCTGTTCGGCCGCCTTCGCCACCTGAAGCCGGTCGTCCAGCTCGGCGAAACCCCGTCGCGCTACGACCGTCCCGCCGAGCCGCTCGGCACCTCGCCCGCGCTCTGGGCGGCCTGAGGAGCAACCATGTCCGACATCGTCACCAGCGTCGCCGAGCTCGAGAAGCTCTACGGCCAGCCGGCGCCCGCCGCGATCGTCAAGGAGACGTCGCGCATCACGCCGCACTATCGCGCCTACATCGAAGCCGCGCCGTTCGTGGCGCTGGCGACATCAGGACCGGACGGCCTCGACTGCTCGCCGCGCGGCGACCGGCCGGGCTTCGTGCGCGTGCACGACGACAGGACGTTGATGCTGCCCGACCGGCGCGGCAACAACCGCATCGATTCGCTGCGCAACATCGTGAACGACCCGCGGGTCGGCCTGTTGTTCCTGATCCCGGGCGTCGGCAACACCCTGCGCGTCAACGGCCGCGCCCATCTCAGCGTCGCGCCGGCGCTCCTCGACTCGTTCGCCGTCGAGGAGAAGGCGCCGCGTTCGGTGATGGTGTTCGAGGTCGAGACGATCTTCTTCCAGTGTGCCCGCGCGTTGATTCGCTCCGAACTGTGGGATTCCGCGCGGCACGTCGATCCGAAGGACCTGCCGAGCCCCGGCGAGATCCTGGCCGCGCTCAGCCGGGACACGGTCGGCGGCAAGACCTACGACCAGGAATGGGCCGGCCGCGCCGCCAAGACGATGTGGTGAGCCGCTAGGCCGCGACCTTTGCCACCGAGCGGGCGGCCAGCGCGTCGACGAAGGTCTTCGCGTAGCGGGCGGCGGTCGTGTGGTAGACCTTTTCCTTGAGCGCCAGATGCCGTTGGCGCCGTTCGTCCAGCGGCATGATCAAGGCCTCGTTCATCGCGTCGGCGATGGCGTCGGGATCGAACGGATTGACGATCAGCGCCTCGGTCAGCTCCATTGCCGCGCCCGCGAACTTCGACAGCACGAGCACGCCCGGATCCTCGTCGTTCTGGGCCGCGACATATTCCTTGGCGACCAGGTTCATGCCGTCGCGTAGCGGCGTGACGAGGCCGATGCGCGCCAGCCGATAGAGGCCCGCCAGGGTCGCGCGGGGCGAGGCGCGCGTTGAGTAGCGCAGCGGTGTCCAGTCGAACTCCGAGAAGCGGCCGTTGATGCGGCCGGCCAGCCGGTCGAGTTCGGAGCGCAGCTTGCGGTACTCGTCGACCTCCTCGCGAGAGCGCGGGCAGATCTGAAGCAGGTGGATCTTGCGCTGGTGGTCGGGATAGCGCTCGAGCAGCAGGGAATAGGCCTCGAAGCGGTTGGCCAGGCCCTTGGAGTAGTCCATGCGATCGACGCCGATCGCCAGCGAGCGGCCGGCCAGGCTGCCGGCCATGCGCTGGACCTGCTTGTCGCTGGCCGCGCGCTCGGCATCGCGCGCGAAGGACTCCGCGTCGATCCCGATCGGATCGGCGAAGGCGCGGGTCAGGCGGCCGTTCAGCTTCACCCATTCGCCCTCGACGGTCGCGCCCAGCATGCGCTCGGCGCAGTCGCGGAAGTCGCGGGCATGCTCTTCGGTCTGGAAACCCACGAGATCGTAGGCGCAGAGATCGGCGACCAGCTCGCGGCCGACCGGCACCGCCTCCATCATCGAGGGCGGCACGAACGGCACATGCAGGAAGAAGCCGATCGGGCCGGTGAAGCCGTTCTCGCGCAGCATCCGCGCGAACGGGATCAGGTGATAGTCGTGCGCCCACACCGTGTCGCTGGGGTCGAGGATCTGTTGCAGCGAATCGGCGTAGGCCCGGTTGACCGACAGATAGCCCTGATAGTCCTGCCGGGTGAAGTGCATCAACCCGAGCCGGAAATGCAGCAGCGGCCACAGCACGCCGTTGGCGAAGCCGACATAGAAGGCCTTGTAGGCGTCGCTCGCCAGATCGACGGTGGCGTAAGTGACGCCGCGCGCCTCGACCAGCGCCGGCTGGGCCGACGGCTCGGCGGCGAGCCGGCCGCTCCAGCCGAACCACATCGAGCCGGGCGTCATGATGTCCTTGAGGGCGACGGCCAGTCCGCCCGCGGTGGCGCCGCGCGACTTCGGGATCGGCACACGATTGGAAACGACTATGAGGCGTGCCACAGGCCCTCCTCCCAACTGCGCGACAGGCGCATGGCCGACAGGATCAGGCCGACCTGGCTGTAGGTCTGCGGGAAATTGCCCCACAGCTCGCCGGTGGTCGGGTCGAGGTCTTCCGACAGCAGGCCGACATGGTTGCGACGGCCGAGGACGTTGTTGAACAGCTCCAGCGCTTCGGCACGGCGGCCGACGCTCGCCAGCGCATCGATGTACCAGAACGTGCAGAGCAGGAAGGCGTTGGACGGCTTGCCGAAGTCGTCGGCCTCGATGTAGCGCATCAGGAACCCGTTGCGCATCAGCTTCTTGTCGACCATGTCGAGCGTCGCGTGGAAGCGCGGATCGTCGGAGCTCAGCAGGCCGATCTCGGGTAGCACGAGGCTGGACGCGTCGGCCATGTCGCGGTCAAGCGTGCCCGACAGCCAGCCCTCGTCGGTCGTTCCCCGCTTGAGGATTTCCTGTCGCAAGACGCCGGCGCGCGCGAGCCATTCGCGCGATTCGGCATCGACGCCGACGCGGCGGGCGATCATGCCGAGCCGGTGCTGGGCGGCCCAGCACATGGCGGCGGAAAACGTATGGACCTCTTCGCGCTCACGGTACTCCCAAAGTCCTGCGTCGGGAGTCAACGCCGCGCGATGGGCCTCGTTGCCCACCATGCAGAGCTGGCGGTAGAGCTCCATGTCGCCCTGGCGCGGCAGGCGCTCGTCCCAGAACATCTGCGCCGCGGTCATGACCATCGACCCATAGGTGTCGTTCTGGACCTGACTCACCGCGGCGTTACCGATGCGGACCGGCCCGTAGCCGCGATAGCCCGGCAGCGACGTGAGGAGCTGCTCCTCCGTTCCGGTGCCCGGCGCGATGGGAAACAGCGGCGCGATCTTGTCGACCTCGCCGCGCGAGCTGCCGCCCTCGATGATGTCGACGATGAAGCGCACGAAGCCTTCCATCGTCTTGGTGGCCGACAGGCGATTGAGCGCGGTGACGGTGAAGAACGAATCGCGCAGCCACGAGAAGCGGTAGTCCCAGTTGCGCACCGTGCCGGCGGCTTCCGGCACCGAGGTGGTGAGCGCCGCCAGTACCGCGCCGGTATCCTCGTAGCTGCACAGCTTGAGGGTAATCGCGGCGCGGATCACCGCGGCCTGCCAGTCGAACGGGATGTTGAGGTCGCGCACCCAGGTCTGCCAGTAGGACTGGGTCTCGGCGAGGAACGAGCGCGCGAGCGTGTCGGGATTCTCCGGCACGCTCTCGTCGGCGCCGACCAGCAGGGTGATCGGCCGGTCGAGCGAGAATTCCTGCTCGTGCAGCACGGCGGTGATCGAGCCGTCGGTCGTGAGCCGCAGCACCGAATGTTCGCTGACGTAACGGATGTGGTTGGAGCCGCTGGTGACCTGCGGCGTCGCAGCGCCGTAGTTGAAAGTCGGGCGCAGGCGCAGCGTGACCCGGGGACGGCCCGCGATCGGCTCAAGGCGGCGCACCAGCATCGGCGGCCGGAAGTTGCGCCCGAAGCGGCGGAAGCGCGGCGCGAAATCGGTGATGCGCATCGTCCCGCCCGAGCCCTCGATCGTCGTCTCGAGGATCGCGGTGTTGGGCAGGTAGCGTTGCTTCCCCTCCTTCGCGCCGGCCACGGCTGCTTCCATGAAACCGGCCTTGGGCTCGTTGCCGCCCAGCAAAGCATTGAACACGGGATCGCCGTCGAGCCGGCCGAATCCATGCCAGACATGGCGGCCGTTGCGGTCGATCAGGCTGGCGATGGCGCAGTTTCCGATGACGCCCAGGTCGAGGGTACTCACGGCGATACTCCCGTCGGAATCGTGCTGAGCCGGATCGTGCCCTCGATATGATCGGCGCCGCGCTTCAGCCAGGCGCGGACATGGGCGGGATCGCCGCCGAACACCTCGCCCACGCGCAGCCCGATGCCGCCCAGTTCCTTGGCCGCGCTGATGCCGGCCTCGTCGGTGAAATCGTCGCCGATATAGATCGGCTTGCGGCCCCGGAAGGCGGCCTGTCGCATCAGCCGCTCGACGGCCTGGCCCTTGGAGGCCGCACGCAGGCCGATCTCGACCGCCTCGCGCGCCGGCAGCAGGCGAAACCAGGGATGATCCTCGGGCACGAGCGAACGCACCAGGCGCCACACCTCGTTGCCGCGCTCGGGCGCGAGGCGATAGTGCATGGTGACGCCGTGCGGCTTGTGCTCGAGCAGCACGCCGTCCCAGCGCGCCGCGGCGGCTTCCAGGGCCTCGCGCCAGTTCTCCGGCACGGCGAGGCCGGCCGGTGCTTCCTCGAGCGTGCCGTCGCCATAGCGGATGGCGACCCCGTGCTCGCCCGCGGCGCTGCCGGTGAAGGGATGCAGGAGTTCGTCGATCTGGGCGAGCGGCCGGCCGCTGATGATCGCCACCGCACCGTCGAGCTGGCGCTGGAGCTGGCTCAGCAGCGCCGGGAGTCCGGGCGCCACCACCACCGCTTCGGGGGTCGCTGCGATCTCAACCAGGGTGCCGTCGACATCCAGGAATAGCGCGAAGGTCCGGTCGAGATCCGGCGGTGTCATTCTTGGCCCTCCGAGCCCCGATTTGTTGCCCCCGGCGGACACACGAGCGCGTCCGCGCGTTTTCTTAACGCTTGGGGTCGCATTCGGTTCCCGCGGCCGGCGCGGGACCTTCAGGTTAGCGCAGAGTGCCCAAGCGCCGCCAGAACGGCCGGCCGGACTCGTAGGCCGCGGCGGCGGGCGAGATTCCCAGTTCGCGCAGGCAGCGGACGTCCATTTCCGCCAGTCGACGCCTGAGCACGACCCGCTCGCGCCAGACCGCCAAGGCCAGGGCGACGCGGCGGCGCAGCGAGGGTCGCGGGCGGGCGACGGAAACATAGAGGTTTTGCGGGATCGAACGGTTGCGGGACTGGAAGCTCATGCCGCCCTCCTCTTTTCGAGACGACGCGAACATGGGCGCGGGCCTGAGGCCCCTCAATTACATGCGAGGTAATGATCCAAGAGAGGTTCTCATGCCGGCCGCCGGAAAATTTAGCGCGCGCCATGCTAACCTTTCGTCCGCCAACGAAGGGATCCGAGCATGCTGCCGAGCCAACGCGCGCTTTTCGATATGCCGCGCGACGTCTGCTATATGAACGCCGCGGGCTGGGGCCCGATGCCGATCGCCACTCAGGAAGCCGGCCGCGCCGCGATGAGCCGCAAGGGCCAGCCGTGGAAGCTGCCGGGCGACATCGCCTCGGTGCAGAACGAGCGCGCGCGCACCGCCGCGGCCGCGCTGATCGGCGCCGATCCCGGCGACGTGGCGCTGGTCCCGTCGGTCGGCTACGGCGTGGCGAGCGCGGGCAAGATCCTGAAGATCGCGCGCGGCAGCCGCGTGCTGGTGCTCGAGAACGACCACACCTCGCCCGTGCTGGAGTGGATGGAGCGCGCGCCGGCCGGCGGCTTCACCGTCGAGGCCGTGAAGCAGCCGGCGAACGGCGACTGGACCTCCGCCGTGCTCGAAGCGATCGAGCGCCCGGGCGCACCGGCCGGCCTGGTGTCCATCGCGTCGGTGCACTGGTCCGACGGCGGCGCGATCGATCTTCCCAAGATTGCCGCGGCCGCACGCAAGGCGGGCGCGGCGTTCCTGGTCGATGCCACGCACGATGCCGGCGTGCGCCGGATCGACGTGAAGACGCTCGATCCCGACTTCCTGATCTTCCCGACCTACAAGTGGACGCTCGGCCCCTACGGCCGCGCCTTCATGTATGTCGCCAAGCGCCACCAGAACGGCGTGCCGCTGGAGCAGACCTCGATCGGCCGCAAGGGCGTGTCGGCGGAGGACACGATCTATTTCCGCGACGTCTCCTATCGCGACGACGCGCGGCGCTACGACATGGGCGAGCGCGACCACTTCGTCTCGATGGAGATGGCGTCGATCGGCATGGAGATGATGGCCAAGTGGGGTAACGACGCCATCTGCGAGCGCCTGTCGATGCTGACCGGCGCGCTGGCCGATGGCCTCGCCAACCTCGACGTGCGCCTGCTCGATTCCAAGCTGCGCGCGCCGCATATCCTGTGCGCGGCCTTTCCCAAGGGCATGCCGGCCGACCTGCCCAAGCGGCTGGCGGCGGAGAACGTCTATGCCGCCCCGCGGCTCGGCCGGTTGCGGATCAGCCCGCATGTCTACAATGACGAGCAGGACGTCGCCCGCTTCGTCGAGGTGTTCCGCAAGGCCGCCTTCCAGTAGGATCGGCGCCGCAGAAGAAGAAGACGACGAGGGGAAACGACGATGTGGCAGCCGAACGAACGCTACCCCGATCCGGCGGTGCGCGTGCTCGATCCGTCCTTCAACCAGTACCGCCTGCCGCTGGCGTCGGTCGAACGGCTCTACACCGGCTGCCGCTGGTCCGAAGGGCCGGTCTATTTCGGCGATGGCCGCTATCTCCTGTGGAGCGACATCCCCAACAACCGCATCCTGCGCTGGGACGAGGAGACGGGCGTCGTCTCGGTCTTCCGCAAGCCCTCCAACAACGCCAACGGCCATACGCGCGACCGCCAGGGCCGCCTCGTCGGCTGCGAGCACGATGCGCGCCGCGTCGTGCGCACCGAGTATGACGGCTCGATCAC
>JAFEFH010000057.1 GCA_018240695.1 Pseudomonadota bacterium
AGCCGGTGCTGGCCGACGGACAGGTGCGCTATCGCGGCGAGGCCGTCGTGGCGCTGGTCGGCGACCGTCAGACGGTGCTGTCGATCCGCGACAGCGAGGTACCGATCGCCTGGACGCCGGAGGCACCGGTGCTGGGCGTCGATGCCGCGATGGCGGCCGACGCGCCGCTGGTCCAGGCTGACAAGCTGAGGAACCTGTTGCTCGACGGCGGCGTGCGCTCGGGCGATGCGGCACAGGCCTTCCGGACGTGCGCGGCCGTGGCCGAAGGCGTCTTCGAGACGGCCTTCGTCGAGCACTCCTATATCGAGCCCGAGGCGGGCTGGGCGCGGCGCGTCGGCGACCGCCTCGAGATCCATGCCACGACGCAGACGCCCTACATGGACCGCGACGAGATCGCCAACGTCATGCGGCTCGAGCGCGAAGCGGTCCGCATCGTGCCGACGGCCTGCGGCGGCGGCTTCGGCGGCAAGCTCGACCTGTCGGTCCAGCCGCTGATCGCGGTCGCGGCCTGGATGCTCGGCCGGCCGGTGGCCCTGGTCTATACGCGGCCCGAGAGCATGGCGGCCTCGACCAAGCGCCATCCGGCGCGCGTGACGGCGAAGTTCGGCGCCGACGCCGGCGGCAAGCTGGTGGCGTGCGACGTGACGGCGACCTTCGACACCGGCGCCTATGCCTCGTGGGGGCCGACGGTCGCCAACCGCGTGCCGGTCCATGCGATGGGCCCTTACGCCGTGCCGCACGTCCGGACCTGGGGTGAGGCCTTCTTCACCAACGGGCCGCCCGCCGGCGCCTTCCGCGGCTTCGGCGTGCCGCAAGCCGCCATCGCGCACGAGGCGATGATGGACGAGCTGGCCGACAAGCTCGGCATCGACCGGCTGGAGTTCCGTCACCGCAACGCGCTGCGCGCCGGCGACACCACGGCCTGCGACCAGAAGCTCGAGCACTCGGCGGGCCTCGCACAGTGCCTCGACGCGCTGCGGCCGCACTGGAAGAAGGCGCAGGCCGATGTCGCGACATTCAACGCCAGGGGCGGCGTGAAGCGGCGCGGCGTCGGCGTCGGCTGCATGTGGTACGGCATCGGCAACACCTCGATGTCGAATCCCTCGCGCATGCGCGTGGGAATCGCGCAGGACGGCACGCTCACGCTCTACAACGGCGCGCTCGACATCGGGCAGGGCAGCAACACGATCATGACCCAGATCGCCGCCGATGCCTTGGGGCTGCCGGCCGCGCAGTTCACCTTGGTGACCGGCGACACCGATCTCACGGCCGACGCCGGCAAGACCTCCGCCTCGCGCCAGACCTTCGTGTCGGGCAAGGCGGCCGAGCGGGCGGGCACCGACCTGCGCCAGCAGATCCTGCGGCTGGCCAATGCCGGCGACGACGCCGTGCTGACATTGGAGGGTGCCGCATTGCGCGTGCGCGACGGCGCCCAGGTCCGCACGCTCGATCTCGCCAAGGTCGGGCCGCTGCTGGGCGAGGGCACCTTCGATCCGCCGACCACGCCGCTCGACAAGGACGGGCAGGGCGTGCCCTACGCGACCTATGCTTTCGCCGCCCAGATGGCCGAGGTCGAGGTCGATAGCGAGCTCGGCACCGTGAAGGTGTTGCGCATCGTGGCCGCGCACGACGTCGGGTGCGCCATCAACCCGACCCTGGTCGAGGGTCAGATCGAGGGCGGCATCGCGCAGGGGCTGGGGCTTGCGCTGATGGAAGAGTATCTGCCCGGCCGTACCGAGAACCTGCACGACTATCTCATTCCCACGATCGGCGACGTGCCGCCCATCGAGTGCATCCTGATCGAGGATCGCGAGCCGCTCGGTCCCTCGGGCGCCAAGGGCGTGGGCGAGCCCGGCCTGGTGCCGACGGCGCCCGCGATCCTGGGCGCAGTCCATCAGGCCACCGGCGTGCGCGCCTATCGCGTTCCGCTGTTGCCGCACCGGCTGCGCGACGCCATCGTTGCCCGGAAGGAACGTGCGTCATGAGCGACGATATCGGGCTGACCGAGGCCGAACGCGGCGCGGGCATCGTGCGTTGCGACGCTTGTCCCGTCCTCTGCCGCATCCGGCCCGGCCGTCCCGGCGCGTGCGACCGCTATGCCAACGAGAACGGCAAGCTGGTGAGGGTCGATCCGCTGGTGCTGCTGGCGCGGCCCGACTTGCCCAAGGTCGCCTTCGCGGAAGGCAGCCGTGCATGGACCGGCGAACTGGGCAAGGGTGACGGCGCGTTCGTGACCGGCATCGGCGCCACCACGACCTATCCCGACTACAAGCCCGCACCGTTCATCGTGTCGTCGAAGCACGACGGCGTCGACATGGTCACCGTCGTGACCGAGGGCATCTTCAGCTACTGCGGCGTCAAGGTGAAGATCGACACCGACCGTTATCTCGGGCCCGAGCAGGCGGCGGTGCGTGTGAAGGGCGAGGCGGTGGGTCACGTCACCACGGCCGAGTACGGCTCGCAGATGCTGTCGCTGGGCGGCGTGCATCACCTGACCGGCGGCAGCAAGAAAGAAGGCGTCGTCACCTGCGATGCGCTGCTGGCGCTCTGTTCCAAGGAGCCGGTCGAACTGTCGATCGACGGCGGCTCGACGGTGGTGGTCCAGGCGGACCGGCCGCCGATCGTGAACGGCGCGCTGGAAGAACGCATGCGCGTCGGCTGCGGCTCGGCCGCGATCGGCATGTTCGCGCCGCAGTGGAAGGACCATGTCGATGAGGTGATCGTGGTCGACGACCACATCACCGGCGTGCTGAGCGAGCATCAGGGCGGCGCCTTCCTCGATATGAAGCCCGCCGGTATTCGCGTGCGCGGCCGCAAGTCGACTCCCGGCCGCTATTTCCAGGTGGCCGAGCCCGGCCTCGGCTGGGGCGGCACCGACGTCGAGGATCCCCTGGAGATCATCGAGAGGATCGATCCCAAGACGGCCTGGCCCGGCCTCAAGCTGCTGATGGTCTCGACCACCGGCGAGCATTCGGCGTGGTTCGAGCTCGACGGCGAGCTGAAGCCTCGGCCGGCGGAGATGCCGGCGCCGGTGCGCAAGGTCGTCGACCGCATCGCCGAGAATTGCGAGCCCGCGCTCTGCACCGTGCTGTTCATGGCCGGCGCCGGCGGTTCTCTGCGCGCGGGCGTCACGGAAAACCCGGTGCGGCTCACGCGGTCGGTGCGCGATGCGCTCACCAAGGTGACCCTGGGTGGCGCGCCCGCCTTCGTCTGGCCGGGCGGCGGCATCACCCTGATGGTCGACGTCGCCAGGATGCCGGAGAAGAGCTTCGGCTATGTGCCGACGCCCGCGCTGGTGGCGCCGATCGAATTCACCCTGCGCGCCGACGACTACGCGGCGCTGGGCGGCTATGCTTCGCGCGCGGTCTCGCTGGAAGACGTCCTGCGCGGCACGCGCGTGAGGATCGACACGTGAGCGGCCCGCACGCCGCGCGCCTGCGCGACGGCCGGCTGCATTTGCAGCACGGACCGATCGACCTCGTCATCGAGGCGTTCGGCACGCCGCACGAGGTCGAGGCGGCCTACGCCCAGGCATTCGCGCGCTTCGACGACATCCTGCCGGCGCTCGTGGGCGAGTTGCCGGTGCTGCGCCGGCCGGTCGGCGTGGCCCATCCGTTGCTGAAGGGGCCGGTGGCGCGGCGCATGGCGCGCGCGGTGTGGCCGCATCGCGGCCTCTACATCACGCCGATGGCCGCGGTGGCGGGCTCGGTTGCCGACGAAATCCTCGCCGCGATGGTCGCCGGTCGCACGCTCGACAAGGCTTACGTCAACAACGGCGGCGACATCGCCTTTCACCTGGCGCCGGGCCACGAGCTGCGCGCCGGCATCTTCGTGCATGCGCTCGACGGCCAGGCGCGCCTCACCCATGGAAGGCCGGTGCGTGGCATCGCCACTTCGGGCTGGGGCGGCCGGTCGTTCTCGCTGGGCATCGCCGATGCCGTCACCATCCTGGCGCGCGACGCCGCGGCGGCCGACGCGGCGGCGACGGTCGTGGCCAATGCCGTCGATGCCGACCATCACCTGATCGTTCGCCAGTCGGCATCGAGCCTCGATCCCGACTCCGATCTCGGCGCGTTGCAAGTTACGGTCGCCGTCGGCGCCCTGCCGCCGGAGGTGATCGACGAGGCGCTGGAGCGTGGGGCTGCCGAGGCACGGCGCTTGCAGCGTGCGGGCCTGATCGAGGCGGCGGCGCTGTCGCTGCAAGGGCAGTGGCGGATCGAGGGCACGGGCGCGCTGGTGCAGGCGGAGGCGGGATGAGCGATCTGGTGAAGCTTCGGAAATATGTGAGCCTGGTCGAGGAGACGCACCACGATGGCGGGCCGCGGCTCGGCCGGCCGGTGACCAAGGCGGTGGTGGGCGGCGTGGTCGCCAATCCCTACGCCGGGCGGCATGTCGCCGACATCCAGCCGATGATGAAGGAGCTGGAGCCGCTGGCCGTCGATCTCACCGAGCGGGTGAAGAAGCTGTTGGGCGCGGAGGGGTCCGCGCTCGAGGCCTATGGCAAGGGCGTCATCGTGGGCATCGCGGGCGAGCTGGAACATGCCGCGCTGTGGCATCAGCCGTCGGGCTTCGGCATCCGCCACGCGATGGGCGGCGCCAAGTCGATCGTGCCCTCGACCGTGAAAGTCGCCGCCGCCGGCGCGCGCATCGACATTCCGCTGCATCATGTGACGGCGGCCTACGTCCGCAGCCATTTCGATTCGATCGAGTTCTGCGTTCCCGACGGGCCGCGGCCCGACGAGATCGTGTTCATCGTCGCCGCCGCGATCGGCGGCCGGCCGCATGCGCGCGTGGGCGGGCTGACGGTCGACGGCATCAAGGTGGGAGACGGCCAGCGATGAGTGATCCGCTCAAGGAGGCGATGCGGGCGATGGACGATTACATCGCGGGCCTCAACAACAGCGACGAGATCGCGGTCAACAACGCCTGCAACTTCCCGCACGTGCGCCTGGCCAGCGGCAAGGTCACGGTGTGGAACCGCCGCGGCGACTTCAAGCTCGAGGATTTCGTGGCGCGCGCCGGCGACGGCTGGGCGTACAGCCAATGGGACGAGCGCACGCCGATCCACGTCCGTCCCGAGAAGGTCCATCTCAAGGTGACGTTCAGCCGCTTCCGCGCCGACAAGTCGGTGATCGGCACCTTCGAGACGATCTACATCGTCACCTGCCAGGAAGGACATTGGGGCATCCAGGCCCGCTCTTCTTTTGCGTCGTGAGTGAGTGCTAAGGTCGCGTTCCGGGAGCGTATTCAACGGCTTCAACAGGGGGATTTCATGCTGACCCGCAATCGTCTGCTCGCCGGCGCCGCCGCGCTGGCCGCGCTTTCCGCCATCGCGCCGGTTTCGGCGCAGGAGCCGATCAAGATCGGCGAACTCAACAGCTACAAGGTCTTCTCGGCCTTCCTCGATCCTTACAAGAAAGGCATGGAGCTCGCCGTCGAGGAGGTGAACGCCGCCGGTGGCGTGCTCGGCCGCAAGATCGAGGTCGTGAGCCGCGACGACAACGGCAACCCCGCCGACGCCGTCCGCGCGGGCGAGGAGCTGCTGACGCGCGAGAAGGTCGCCTTCCTGATCGGCACTTTCCCGTCGAACGTCGGCCTCGCCGTCGCCGACTTCGCCAAGCAGAAGAAGACGCTGTTCATCGCCGCCGAGCCGCTCACCGACAAGATCGTCTGGGACGCAGGCAACGCCTACACGTTCCGCCTGCGCACCTCGACCTACATGCAGACGGCGATGCTGATTCCCGACGCCGCCAAGCTCAAGAAGAAGCGCTGGGCGATCGTCTATCCGAACTACGAGTACGGCCAGTCGGCGACGGCGGCCTTCAAGAAGCTCCTGAAGGAGAAGCAGCCCGACGTCGAGTTCGTGGCCGAGCAGGCGCCGCCGCTGGGCAAGATCGACGCCGGCGCGGTGGCGCAGGCGCTGGCCGACGCCAAGCCCGACGCGATCTTCTCCTCGCTGTTCGGACCGGATCTCGCGAAGTTCGTGCGCGAGGGCTCGCAGCGCGGCCTGTTCAAGGGCGTCGAGGTGTTCGACCTGCTGGGCGGCGAGCCGGAATATCTCGATCCGCTGAAGGACGAGGCGCCGGTCGGCTGGTACGTCACCGGCTATCCCTGGTACGACATCAAGACCGCCGAGCATAAGAAGTTCCTCGACGCCTATCAGGCGAAGTTCAAGGACTACCCGCGGCTGGGCTCGATCGTCGGCTACTCGACGGTGCTGACGGCGGCGGCCGCGATCAAGAAGGCGGGCGCACTCGACCAGGAGAAGCTGGTCGCCGCGATGAAGGGCCTCCAGGTCGGCACGCCGTTCGGCCCGGTGACCTTCCGCGAGCTCGACCACCAGTCGACCATGGGCGCCTATGTCGGCCGCATCGGCCTGAAGGACGGCAAGGGCATCATGACCGACTGGCGCTTCGTCGACGGCAAGGACGCCCTGCCGAGCGACGCCGACGTGAAGAAGATGCGGCCGGCGAACTGACGGTGGCTCTCGCCACCGTCACGACAAAGACGTGAGCTTCGCGTCCATCCTCATCCAGCTGCTGAACGGGCTGGCCGCCGCCTCGTCGTTGTTCCTGGTGTCGGCCGGCCTGTCGCTAATCTTCGGCGTCACGCGGATCGTGAACTTCGCGCACGGTTCGCTCTACATGCTGGGCCTTTACATCGCCTACAGCCTGATCGAGATGCTGGGGCGGACGCCGCTCGGCTTCTGGGGCGGCGTCGTGCTGGCGGCGCTGGCGGTCGGCCTCGTCGGCATCGTCATCGAGACCGCCGTGCTGCGGCGCATCTATCGCGCCCCCGAATTGTTCCAGCTGCTCGCCACCTTCGCCATCGTGCTGGTGATCAAGGACGCCGCGCTCTTCGCCTGGGGCCCCGAGGACCTGGTCGGTCCGCGCGCGCCGGGCCTCGGCGGCGCGGTCGAGATCCTGGGCAAGCGCATCCCGGTCTACGACCTTCTCCTCATCGCCATCGGCCCGCTGGTGCTGGCGATCATGCATCTGCTGTTGCGGCGCACGCGCTGGGGCGCGCTGGTCCGCGCCGCGACGCAGGATCGCGAGATGGTGGGCGCCCTGGGTGTCGACCAGGCGAAGCTCTTCACTTCCGTGTTCTTCGTCGGCGCCGTGCTGGCCGGACTGGGCGGCGCGCTGCAAATCCCGCGCGAACCGGCCAATCTCGATCTCGATCTGTCCGTCATCGCCGATGCTTTCGTCGTCACCGTCGTGGGCGGCCTGGGCAGCCTGGGCGGCGCGCTGCTGGCCGCGGTGCTGATCGGTGTCGCCAAGGCGTTCTGCATCGGCCTTGGCTTCTCCAAGCTCACCTTGGTGGCGGAATTCGTCATCATGGGTGTCGTGCTGGTGGCGCGGCCCTATGGCCTGCTGGGCAAGCCGCAGGCCGTCGCGCGCACGGCAGGCGAGGCGCCGCCGCCGCTGTCGCCGCCGCGCTGGCAGTTCCCGGTCGGCTGGATCGCCGTGCTGGCGGTGATCCCGCTGCTCACCGACCAATACGTGTCGGTGGTGCTGATCGACATCGCCTGCTTCGCGCTGTTCGCCGTCAGCCTGCATTTCATCATGGGACCGGCCGGCATGGTGTCGTTCGGCCATGCCGCCTATTTCGGCCTCGGCGCCTATGCCGGCGCGGTGCTGTTCAAGAAGGCCGGCCTGCCGATGGAAGCGGCACTGCTGCTGGCGCCCTTCTGCGCCGGCCTGTTCGCCGTGGTCTACGGCTGGTTCTGCGTGCGGCTGAGCGGCGTCTATCTCGCCATGCTGACCTTGGCGTTCGCGCAGATCAGCTGGTCGATCGTCTTCCAGTGGGATGCGTTGACCGGCGGCTCCAACGGCATGGTCGGCATCTGGCCGGCGGCGTGGCTCGCCGACAAGGGCGTCTACTATTACGTCGCGCTCGGCCTCTGTGGCGCGGGCATCGCCGTGTTGTGGCGCGTGCTGTTCTCGCCGTTCGGCTACGTGCTGCGCGCCGGCCGCGATTCGCCGCTGCGCGCCGAGGCGATCGGCATCGACGTCCGCGGCTTCCAGTGGGCGGCGTTCGTGCTGGCCGGCACCTGCGCCGGCCTGGCGGGCGCGGTCTTCGCCTTCTCCAAGGGCAGCATCTCGCCGTCCGTGGTCTCGATCGGCCAGTCGACCGACGGGCTGGTGATGGTGCTGCTGGGCGGCGTCGATACCCTGGTCGGCCCGGTCGTCGGTGCGGCGGTCTTCACCTGGCTGCGCGATGCGCTGGCCCGCGAGACCGATTTCTGGCGCGCCGGCCTCGGCCTCGTGATCCTCTTGATCGTGCTGCTGTTCCCGCAAGGGCTGGTCGGCGGTCTCAAGGCGCTCTACGCGCGCTGGCGGGCCGCATGAGCGCGGTGCTTCAGGTCGAGGGGCTGCGCAAGGCGTTCGGCGGCGTGCAGGCCGTGGCCGACGTCTCCTTCGCCGTCGATGCGGGCGAGCTGCTGGCGCTGATCGGGCCCAACGGCGCGGGCAAGAGCACCTGCTTCAACATGCTGAACGGCCAGCTCGCGCCCGACAATGGCGTGGTGCGGCTGGGCGGGCGCGACATCGTGGGCCTCAGCCCGCGCGCGATCTGGCGCCTGGGCGTGGGCCGCACTTTCCAGATCACCGCGACTTTCTCGTCGCTCAGCGTGCGCGAGAACATCCAGATGGCGCTCTACAGCCACGCCGGCCGGTTGCGCGCGCTGTTCGCGCGCTTCGGGGCGGCGCTGGTGCCCGAGGCCGATGCGCTGCTCGAACAGGTCGGTATGCTCGACCAGGCGACCAGGCCGTGCGGTGTGCTGGCCTATGGCGACCTCAAGAGGGTCGAGCTCGCGATGGCGCTGGCCAACCAGCCGCGCCTGCTGCTGATGGATGAGCCGACCGCCGGCATGGCGCCGCGCGAACGCGTGGCCCTGATGGAGCTGACGGCGCGGCTCGCGCGCGCGCGGGGGATCGCGGTGCTGTTCACCGAGCACGACATGGACGTCGTGTTCGGGCAGGCCGATCGCATCGTCGTGCTGGATCGCGGCGTGCTGATCGCCGGCGGCACGCCCGAGGAAGTGCGCACCAACGAGGCGGTGCGCGCCGTCTATCTCGGGAGCGCGCACTGATGCTGGCGGTGACGGACCTGCACGCCTTCTACGGCCGCGCCCATATCCTGCACGGCGTCTCGCTCGCGGCATCGGGCGGAGAGGTCGTGGCGCTGCTGGGCCGCAACGGTGCGGGAAAGTCGACGGCGATGAAGGCGATCATGGGCCTCGTGCCGCCGGCGCAGGGCGAGGTGACGTTCGACGGCCGGCGCATCGAGCGGCTGGCGCCGCATCGCATCGCGCGGCTCGGCCTCGGCTATGTGCCGGAGGAGCGCCGCATCTTCACCGAGCTGTCGGTGATGGAGAATCTCGAGGTCGGGCGCCAGGCCGCGCGCGACGGTGCGCCGACCTGGACCGCCGACCGGCTGTTCGAGCTGTTTCCCAACCTCGGCCGCATGCGCGAGCGGCCGGGCGGGCGCATGTCCGGCGGCGAGCAGCAGATGCTGACCATCGCGCGCACCCTGATGGGCAATCCGCGCTGCGTGCTGCTCGACGAGCCGTCGGAAGGACTGGCGCCGATCATCGTCGAGCAGATGGCGCAATCGATCCGGGCGCTGAAAAGCGAGGGCATGTGCGTGCTGCTGTCCGAGCAGAACCTGCATTTCTGCGAGGCCATCGCCGATCGCGCCTACATCATCGAGAAAGGCCAGATCCGCTTCGGCGGGTCGATGGCCGAGCTGGCCGCCGACGCTTCCCTTCGTGAACAGTATCTTTCGGTTTGATCATGGCAAAAGAAAACACCCTCACCGTCGGCATCGATGTCGGCGGCACCTTCACCGACCTGCTGGCCATCGATGCGAAGACCGGCGCGGTCAAGCTCGCCAAGGTGCCGACCACCGTCGACAACCAGGCGATCGGCTTCATGGCGGCCATCGCGTCGGCCGGCGCCGATCCCGCGGCGCTGCAGTCGCTGGTCCACGGCACGACGACCACGACCAACGCGCTGCTCGAGCGCAAGATCGCGCGGGTCGGCCTGATCACGACCAAGGGCTTCCGCGACGTCCTGGAACTGGGTCGTCGCACGCGGCCGCAGGCCTACGGGCTGCGCGGCACTTTCGTGCCGCTGATCGACCGCGAATACCGGCTCGAAGTGCCCGAGCGCATGGATGCCGACGGCAAGGTGCTGACGCCGCTCGACGAGGCGGCGGTGGCGGACGCCGCGAAGAAGCTGCTGGCACAGGGCTGCGAGGCGGTGGTCGTGCACTTCCTGCACAGCTACATCAACGCCACGCACGAGAGGCGCGCGGCGGAGATCGTGCGCGGCCTGTGGCCCAACGACTATGTGACCGCCGGCCATGCCATCCTGTCGGAATATCGCGAGTACGAGCGCGGCGTGACGGCGGCGGTGAACGCCTCGGTGCAGCCGGTGCTCGACCGCTATCTCACGCGCCTGCGCACGGAGCTGTCGGCCAAGGGCTTCGACCGCGACCTGCTGGTGATGCAGGGCAATGGCGGCACGATCTCCTCGCAGATGATCGCGCGTGCGGCGGTGAACACGGTGATGTCGGGCCCCGCTTCGGGCGTGATGGCGGCGGCCTATACCGGCCGTTTCTCGGGCCACCCCGAATTGATCACCTACGACATGGGCGGCACTTCCACCGACGTCGGCCTGATCGAGGGCGCCGTGCCGCAGGTCTCGGGCGAGCTCGAGCTCGAATACGCCATGCCGATCCACGTGCCGATGGTCGACGTGCACACGATCGGCGCGGGCGGCGGCTCGATCGCCTCGGTCGATCTCTCGGGCATGCTGCGCGTCGGGCCGGAGAGCGCCGGCGCGCGGCCGGGACCGATCTGCTACGGCCGCGGCGGCGACGAGCCCACCATCACCGACGCCAACCTCGTGTTGGGCCGGCTCAATCCCGACAAGCTGCTGGGCGTCGACCATCCGGTGACGCTCGACCATGTGCGCGGGCTGATCGAGGCGAAGGTCGGCAAGAAGCTCGGTCTCGATGCTGCCGCCGCCGCCGCCGCCATCCTGCGCATCGCCAACGACCGCATGGCCGGCGCCATCCGTCTCGTCTCGCTGTCGCGCGGCCACGATCCGCGCGACTTCGCGCTGTTCGCCTTCGGTGGGGCGGGGCCGCTGCACGCCACGGCGCTGGCGCGCGAGCTGTCGATTCCGACGGTGCTGGTGCCGGCGCGGCCGGGAATCACCAACGCGCTGGGCTGCGTCGTCGCCGACCTGCGCCACGACTATGTGCGCACGGTGAACAAGCCGCTGTCGGCGCTCGACGACACGCTGGTCGGCCGCATCTACGCCGAGCAGTCGGCCGAGGGGAAGAAGACCATCGAGGCCGAGGGCGTGCCGGTGCGCGAGATGCGCTACATCCATTCCGCCGACATGCAGTTCGCCGGGCAGAGCCACATCCTGTCGGTCGCCGTCGAGCGCCCCGACATTTCCATCGCCGACCTGCACAAGGCATTTGCGGCAGCCTATTGGCGGCGCTTCGGCATCGAGCTCGCCGAGATCCCGCCGGTGCTGGTCAACCTGCACACTGCCGTGATCGGCGTGCGTCCCGATATCTCACTCGCGGCGCTGGCCGGCCAGGAGCGCGCACCGACGCTGAAGGACGCGCAAACCGGCACGCGGCGCGTCTGGTTCACCGACGGCTGGCACGATACGCCGGTCTATGCGCGCGACCGGCTGCCGAAGAATGCCGTGTTCGAGGGGCCTGCGATCCTCGAACAGCTCGATTGCACGACCGTCGTCGAGCCGGGCGACGAGGTTCGCCAGGACGCGCTGGGCAACCTGCTGATCGCGGTACGCTGACCTCGATATTCCGTTGCTCGACGTCACGTGAATCGACTCGTGGACGCCGGATGTGGCAGCTTCACACCCAACGAAGGGGGAAGCGCCAAAGTGAAAGTAACCGACGTCACGTGCCACATCCTGCAATGCAAGGTCGACAAGCCGTTCGTGTCGGCGCGCGGCTGGGTCTACGGCACGCGGTCGACCTGCCTGGTCGAAATCTCGACGGATGAGGGCATCACCGGCTGGGGCGAGTGCTACGGGCCGGCCGCCGTCGCCAAGACCTTCTTCGAGACGCAGTACAAAGCGCGCCTGATCGGCCGCGATCCGTTCGACGTCGATGCGATCTGGGAAGACCTCTACAATCGCATCAAGGACTACGGCACGACCGGCATGGCGATCTCGGCGATCTCCGGCATCGACATCGCGCTGTGGGACATCATGGGTCGCGCCGTCGACAAGCCGGTGCACAAGCTGATTGGCGGCGCCTACCGCACCGAGGTGATCCCGTACGCCACCGGCCTCTACTTCATCGACATGAACCGGCTGGTCGAGGAGGCGGTGGAAGAGGCACTTGAGTTCAAGAACGACGGCTTCCCGGCGATCAAGATGAAGATCGGCCTGGGCGACCTCAAGCTCGACGCCAGGCGGGTCGGCGCGGTGCGCCAGGCGATCGGACCCGACGTGAAGCTCATGGTCGACGCCAACCACTGTTTCTCCGTGCCCAACGCCATCAAGCTCGGCCGCATGCTGGAGGAGCACGACATCTTGTGGTTCGAGGAGCCGGTCAGCCCCGAGGACCACGACGGCTACATCGAGGTCACGCGCGCGCTCGACATGGCGGTGGCCGGCGGCGAGAACGATTTCACGCGCTGGGGCTTCCGCGACGTCATCGCGAAGAAAGCCATGGACATCGTGCAGCCCGATCTCTGCGCGGCCGGCGGCTTCTCGGAGTGCCGCAAGATCGCGACCCTGGCGTCCGCCTTCGGCGTCGAATGCGTGCCGCACGCCTGGGGCTCGGCGATCGGGCTCGCGGCAACGGTGCAGTTCCTGGCGGCGCTGCCCGACCAGCCGCCGGCGTTCCGGCCGATGCCGCCGATGCTGGAGTTCGAGCAGACGCCGAACCCGCTGCGCGATCACTTGGCGAAGGAGCCGATCGAGCAGAAGAAGGGCATCGTGAAGGTGCCCGGCGGTCCCGGTCTCGGCATCGAGATCGATCGCGACGTGCTGCAGAAATACAAGGTGGCCTGAGACGAGGCCCGGTTAGGGAGGAAACGATGAAGAAGAAGTTTCTGGCGCTGGTCGGTGTGCTGGCGATGGCGGTGAGCGGACCTGCGCTGGCGCAGGCGGGCTGGCCGTCGAAGGACATCCGCTTCGTGAACGGCTTCCCGCCCGGCGGCACGTCCGACATCATCGGCCGCGTACTGGCCGAACAGCTCACCAAGCAGCTTGGCCGCTCGGTGGTGGTCGACAACAAGGCGGGCGCCTCGGGCATGATCGCCGCCGCCGAGACGGCGAAGTCGGCGCCCGACGGCCACACGATCCTGCTCGCCTCGATGGCGATGATGACCGTGCTGCCGCAGATGGTGAAGACCAGCATCGACGTCGACAAGGACCTGGTCACGATCGGCAACGTCGCCAGCGTCTACAACATCCTCGTGGTCGGCCGCGACACCCCCTACAAGAGCTGGCAGGACGTCCAGGCGGCGGCCAAGGCGCATCCCGAGAAGGTGACCTGCGCCACCGTGGGCTCGGGCTCCAGCCAGCAGCTTTCCTGCGCGCTGTTCATGGCGCTCACCGGCACGAAGCTCACCCAGGTGCCCTATCGCGGTGGCGCGCCGGCGATCATCGACATGGTCGGCGGCCGGGTCGACCTGATGTGGGGCAATATGCCGGAGTTCATGGGCCAGATCCGCGGCGGCGGGCTCCGTCCCATCGGCTATGGCGCCGACTCCGCGTCGCCGCTGCTGCCCGAGGTGCCGGTGATCTCCAAGACCGGCCTCAAGGACTTCGTGATCCACAACTGGTTCGGGGTCGTCGCGCCGGCCGGCATGTCGCCCGAGCTGGTGAAGCGCTGGAACGAGGAGATCGCCAAGGCGGTCGCCGCGCCCGAGGTGAAGCAGAAGTTCGCCGACAACGGCCTTCAGATCGTGACCGGCTCGAAGGAAGAGTTCGACAAGGACATCGCCGCCGATCGCCTTAAGTGGGGCAAGATCATCAAGGACTTCGACATCAAGCCCGAAAACTAGTCGTTGTCAGACAACGACTAGGCCGCGACCACCAGGGACGAGGCGAGCTGGCGCACCGATTTCACCATCGCCATGGCGACCAGCTTGCCGGTCTTGCGGTTCTCTTCGCTGACCGCGACATCCTCGCGGAAGGTGAAGCTGCCGAAAGCGCCCTTGGCCTCCAATTCGACGATGTGAGTTGAGATCGTGGGATCGGCCACGATCACCAAACGGGTCCGGTCGAGGCCCAGCCCCGCGATCGCGGCGGCCGCCGAGATGTTCACGTTCTGCGGATAGAGGCGGGCGCCCTCGCGCACCGGCCCGTCGAACACCGTGTGCGGCTGGGTGAGCTTGTCGAGATCGACCAGCGTCTCCGCCACCGTGCCCTTCCACGCCGACGGATCCTTGCGCACCGTGACGGTGACGCTGTCGAGTCCGCCCACGGCGGCACTGCTCAGGATGTCGAGCGCGCCGATGCCGGCCGAGGGCAGGATGAGGCGCGTGCCGCTGTGCCTTGCCGCCGCCAGCAGCCGGTCGAACAACGCGGTGTCGGTGAAGGCGCCGACCGATGTCACCAGGAAATCCGCGCCGCTCTCCAGCACTCTCTGGCCGTGGACGCGCACGGCCTCATGACCGGCGCATTCGGCCACGGCATCGAACCGGTGCGCGAAGAAGCGCTCGGGGTCGTGGGTCAACTTGACCTCGGTGCGCGGCCGTTTCACCAGCACCGAGACCAGTTCGATGTTCTCGAGCGCGACGCCTTCGACATGCTTGCCGATGGCGCCGTACCCGATCAGGCCCAGCTTCAAGAAAGCCGTTCCTCGACCCAGCGCGCCCAGGCGATCAGCTGGTCGTCGCTGCGATGCGGACCGACCAGCTGCACCGACAGCGGCAGGCCGAACGGGCCGGTATTGAACGGCAACGCCACGCAGGGCGCCCCGAGCAGGGTCCAGTAGCGGTTGAAGACCGGATCGCCGGTGTAGCCGAGGCCTGCCGGCGCCTCGCCGCGGGCCGAGGGCACCAGCAGGAAGTCGAACTGCTCCCACACCTTGGCGAGATCGCCGAGCGCGCGGCGCTTGCGCTTCTTGGCATCCGCGAGCTGGGCGCGGCTCACGCTGTCGCCGACCTCGAGCGAGGCGGTGAGGCTCGGCGACAAAAGATCGGGATGACGCTGGCGCTCGGGTCCGTAGTGGAACGTCGCTTCCTTGGTCATCACGCGGTTCTGCGCATTGATCAGGCCGTCCCAGCTCTCGGGCATGTCCCAGCTGCGCACCCGGGCGCCGGCGGCGCGCAGGATCTTTGCCGCGGTCTCGAGGTTCTTCTGATTGTACCGGTCGGCCATGTCCCACCAGCGGGTGCGGGCGAAACCGATGCGCGGGGCGCGGCCGCGGGCCGGCGGATCGGCCGGGGCGTGGCCGTAGGCCGCTCGGATCAGCGCCATGTCGTTCGCCTCACGGGCGAAGAAGCCCAGCGTGTCGAGGCTGCGCGCATAGGTCTTCACGCCGGTGAGATCGGCCCAGCCGTAGGTGCCCTTGTAGGCCACCACGCCGTTGAAGGCGCCCGGCCGGATCACCGACCCCGAGGTCTGCGTGCCGTAGCCGAGCGGCGCCATGAAGTCGGCGACCGCCGCCGCCGAACCCGAGGACGAGCCCGCCGGCGTATGGCGTAGATTGTGCGGGTTGTGCGTCTTGCCGGCATGGGCGCCGGCGAACTCGGTGGTCACCGCCTTGCCGAGCACGATGGCGCCGGCCTGCACAAGCTGTGTGACGCAGGCCGCATCCTTTGCCGCCTTGCGGCCGCGATAGATCGGCGAGCCGCATTCGGTCGTCATCGCCTTGGTGTCGATGATGTCCTTCACCGCGAGCGGAATGCCGTGCAGGGGACCGACCGGCCTGGCGCGGCGGTCGAGCATCTCGGCGCGCTTCAGCGCGCCCTCGGCGTCGAGCGCCTCCCAGGCGTGGACCTGGCCTTCGCGCTTGTCGATGCGGTCGAGGCATGCCTCCACGAGATCGACGGCCGTCAGCCGCTTGTCCGCCATGCGACGGACAGCTTCGCTGGCCGACAATTGGTTGGGCGATTTCGCCATGCGTCCTTCCCCCTCCTGCAAGCTTGGGTCCATGATGCTACCCCAATGGGGAGCCCCATGAACCCTCCTTTCGCCGTCCGCAAAATCGGCCACGCGGTGATCTTCGCGTCCGACCTCGCGCGCTCGACCGCGTTCTATCGCGACGTGCTGGGCTTCAAGGTCTCCGACACCTATCCCGGCTCGATGATGCCGGGCGGCATGGTCTTCCTGCGCTGCAATGGCGACCATCATTGCCTGGCGCTGGTCGGTGGCGGCAGCGACCAGCAGGACAAGAGCCTGCACCATCTCGCCTTCGAGCTGGCGACGCTCGACGAGGTGTTCCGCGCCCGCGATCATCTCAAGAAGCACGGCGCTAAGATCACCTACGAAGGCCGTCGCCGCGCCGGCTGCCAGGTCTCGGTCGAGTTCCTCGATCCCGACGGCCATCATCTCGAACTCTATTGGGGCGTCGACCAGATCGGCTCCGACGGACGCTCGCGCCCGGCCGACGAGTGGCGCCAGACGGCGACGCTCGAGGACGCGGTGAAGAGCGCGCCGCCCGGCCAGGACACGACCCTGCACGACGAGACGTTGCGGGCACGTATTTCAGGAGGAACGGACAGGCCATGAGTTTCGGGCGTCGCGTCTTTGTCGGAGCCGCCGCCAGCGCGGCCATCGTTTCCCGCGCCCGCGCGGAGGATTTTCCCAACCGGCCGCTGCGCATCCTGGTGCCGTTCACGCCGGGCGGCACGACCGACATCCTGGCGCGCGAGATCGCGGCCAAGCTCCAGGCGTCGATGGGCCAGAGCGTGATCGTCGACAACAAGCCGGGCGCCGGCGGCACCCTGGGCTGCGAGATGGTCGCGCGTGCCGAGCCCGACGGCTACCTGATGCTGATGGGCCATATCGGCACGCTCGCGATCAACCCGCTGGTCTATCCGCGCCACAGCTACGATCCGGTGAAAGGTTGGACCGCCTTGTCCTACTGCGCCAACGTGCCCAACGTGCTGGCGGTCAATTCCAGCCTGCCCGCGACCGACGTGAAGGAGCTGGTGGCGCTGGCCAAGGCCAAGCCGGGCTCGCTGGCCTACGGCACCGGCGGCACCGCCACGGCCTCGCACCTCGCCGCCGCCTATTTCGCCTACGCGACCGGCACGGAGTTCCTGCATGTCCCGTACAAGGGCACCGCGCCCTTCGTGTCGGACCTGCTGGCCGGCCAGCTCCAGATGGGTTTCACCGGCGCGCCGGTGGTGATGCCGCTCGCCAAGCAGGGCCGCCTGCGGGCACTGGCGATTTCCAGCACCAAGCGGTCGGCGGCGTTCCCCGACCTGCCGACGGTGGCGGAGTCCGGCTATCCCGGCTTCGAGGCCGACCAGTGGTACGGCATCACCGGCCCCGCCGGCATCGACCCGGCGATCGCCAGGAAGCTCAACGCCGAGATCAACAAGGCGCTGGCCTCGGCCGACGTGAAGGCGCGGCTGGAGAAAGAGGGCGGGGAGCCCGTCATCGGGCCGACCGAGGCGCTGGAGAAGCACCTCGCGACCGAGATCGAACGGTGGCGGCCGGTCGTGAAGGCCGCCAACATCAAGCTGGAGTAGCCGGCTTCTCCTTGGGCTTGCCGATCGCCTTCAGCCGCTCGCGCAGGCTCTGGAAGGTGACGTAGAGGCCGGGGATCACGAAGATGCCGAGGAACGACGCGGCGATCATGCCGCCGAACACCGCGGTGCCGACCGCGCGCTGCGTGGCGGCGCCGGCACCCGTGGCGATCACCAGCGGGATCAGGCCGCAGATGAAGGCGAAGGACGTCATCATCACCGCGCGATAGCGCAATGCCGCGGCGTCGGTCGCGGCCTGCACGATCTCCTTGCCGTCGCGTCTTCCCTCCATCGCGAATTCGATGATCAGGATGGCGTTCTTGGCCGCCAGCGCGATCAGCACGACGATGCCGATCTGGGCGTAGAGGTTGTTGTCGAGCCCGCTCAGCCACAGCGCGCACATCGCCCCGAACAGGCCGACCGCCACCGACAGCAGCGCCGCGATCGGGACCGTGGTGCTCTCGTACAGCGCCACCAGGAAGAGGTAGGCGAAGACGATGGCCAGGGCGAGGATCGACGCGGTCTGGCCGGACGCCGCCTTCTCCTGCAACGCCGTGCCCGTCCATTCGTAGCCGTAGCCGTCGGGCAGGGTCTGTTTGGCCACGCGCTCCATGGCCGCGATGGCCTGGCCCGTGGAGTAGCCGGGCGCCGGCGAGCCGTTCAGCGTGATCGAACGCAGGTTGTTGTAGCGGATGACCGAGCTGGGCGCGGTCACGACCTCGATGTTGGCGACGGCCTGCAACGGCACGAGATCGCCGTCCTTGGTGCGCAGGCGCACGCGGTAGACGTCGTTGATGCTGGCGCGGTCCTTGGCGTCGGCCTGGACCTTCACCTGCCAGACGCGGCCGTAGAGGTTGAAGTCGTTGACGTAGGCGCCGCCCATCGAGGTCTGCAAGGCCGAGAAGATGTCGGAGATGCCGATGCCCAGCGCCTGGGCGCGCTCCCGGTCGATCTGAAGGTAGATCTGCGGCGTGGACGCGCCGTAGGTCGTGAAGACGCCTTCGAGCTCCGGCGCCTTGTTGGCCGCCAGCATCAGGCCGCGCGTCACTTCCGCGAGCTGCACCGGGTCGGCGCCGGCATAGCTCTCGACCTGGAACTCGAAGCCCGAGGCGTTGCCGAGGCCCGAGATCGGCGGCAGGTTGAAGGCGAAGATGTTCGCCGCCGCGATCTGGCTGAAGATCGCGTTGGATTCCTTCAGCGCCGCGAACACCGACAGCGACTTGGCCTTGCGCTCGTCGAACGGTTTCAGCGCGGCGATGACCAGCGCGCGGTTGGGCATCGCGAGACCGTCGAGCAGGGTGAACCCCGAGACCGTGAACAGGTTCTGGAGCCACGGCTTGCCCTTCATCTGCTCCTCGACCTGCTCGAGCGCCTTCAAGGTGCGGCTGGTCGAGGCGGCGTCGGGCAGCTGCAATTCGGCCATGAAGGCGCCCTGGTCCTCGTCGGGCAGGAAGCCCGACGGCACCAGGCTGCCGACGCCGGCGGTGGCGGCGACGAAGCCCACGACCAGCAGCAGCGCGATGCCGCGGCGCGCCAGCGGCGTCACCAGCTTCACGTAGCCGTCGCGGCTCCAGTCGATGCGGGCCTGCAGCCAGGCCATGACGCCGGTCGGCTTCTTGCGCCGGCGCAGGATCAGCGCGCACAAAGCGGGCGAGAGCGACAGGGCGTTGATGGCCGAGATCACCATCGACACGGCGACGGCCACGGCGAACTGCTTGTACAGCTCGCCGGTGATGCCGGGGATGAACATGGTCGGCACGAACACCGACAGCAGCACCAGGGTGATGGCGATGATCGGGCCGGTGACCTGGCCCATCGCCTTCTCGGTGGCCTCTGCGGGCGTGAGGTCGGGCTCGTGCTCGAGGATGTGCTCGACGGCCTCGACCACGACGATGGCGTCGTCGACCACGATGCCGATGGCCAGCACCAGCGCCAGCAGCGACACGGTGTTGGCCGAGAATCCCAGTGCCAGCATCACCGCGAAGGTGCCGACCAGCGCCACCGGCACGGCGATGATCGGGATGATCGTCGCGCGCAGGTTGCCCAGGAACACGAAGACCACGATCGCCACCAGCACGAAGGCCTCGAGCAGCGTATGGATGACGCTGTGGATCGTCGCCTGCACGAACACCGTGGTGTCGTACATGACGTCGTAGGCGACGCCCTCGGTGAAGCGCGGCGCAATTTCGGCCATCGCCTTGCGCACGCCCTTGGCGGCGTCGAGCGCGTTGGCGCCGGGCAGCTGGTAGATCGCGATGCCGGTGGCGGGGCTGCCGTTGTAGCGCGCCTGCTGGTCGCTCGACTTGGCGCCGAGCTCGACGCGGGCGATGTCCTTGATGCGCACCAGCGCGCCGTCCGGCATGGCGCGCACGACGATGTTCTCGAACTCCGGCACCGTCGTGAGGCGGCCTTGCGTCGAGATGTTGAACTGGAACTCGACGTCGTCGACCAGCGGCGCCGCGCCGATGCGGCCGACCGCGGCCTGGACGTTCTGGCTCTGCACCGCCTTGACCACGTCGGCCGAGGTGATGTCGAGGCTCGACATGCGGTCGAGGTTCAGCCACACGCGCATCGAGTAGTCGAGCGGGCCGAACAGCGAGGCCTCGCCGACGCCCGGCACGCGCTTCAGCGTGTCGAGGATGTTGATCGTGGCGTAGTTCGACAGGAACAGCGCGTCGCGAGTGCCCTTGGGCGAATAGAGCGCGACGACCTGCAACAGGGACGACGACTGCTTCTTCACCGTGACGCCGGTCGACTGGACTTCGGGCGGCAGGCTGGCCAGCGCCTGGTTGACGCGGTTGTTGACGTTGACCGTGTTGAGGTCGGCGTTCGAGCCGACCTTGAAGCTGACCGTCAGGCTGTAGCTGCCGTCGCTGCCCGAGGTCGACTTCATGTAGAGCATGCCTTCGACACCGTTGACCTGGGCTTCGATGACCTGCGCCACGCTCTCCTCGACCGCCTTGGCCGAGGCGCCGGGATAGGTGGCGGAAACCTTGACCTGCGGCGGCACGATGTCGGGGAACTGCGACACCGGCAGCGCGGTCATGGCGATGACGCCGGCGATGGCGATCACCGTCGAGATGACGAACGCCAGCCGCGGCCGGCGGATGAAGACCGACGAAATGGTCATGGGATCACCGCGGCTTCGCGATCGGGGCGGGCGCGGGGCTGGGGTTCACGGTCATGCCCGGCCGCACCTTCTGCTGGCCCTGGACGATGACCTTGTCGCCGGCCTTGAGGCCGGTCTCGACGCCGGTCAGCCCGTCGCGCGAGACGCCGGGCTTGATCGGGCGCTGCTCGACCACGTTCTTGTCGTTGACGACGTAGACGAAGGGGCCGGTCTGGTCGATCGCGATCGCGGCCTGCTGCACGGCCAGCACCATCGCGGGGTTCTTGTCCTCGAGCACGATGCGCAGCGTCTGGCCGTCGGTCAGCGCACTGTCCTTGTTGTCGAAGATCGCGCGCACGATCTGGCCGTCGGTCTTGGCGTCGACGGTGACGTCGATGAAGTCGAGCTTGCCCTTCTCCTTGTACAGGCTGCCGTCGGCGAGGCGGAGCTGGACGACGATGCCCGAGCCGTCGGTCTGGCCGTCGCGCCGCGCGTCCATCAGCTCGCGCTGCGTCACCGGGAATAGCACGCGCATCGGATGCTCGCTGACCACGGTCGCCAGCACGCCCGAGTCGGGGCTCACGAGGTTGCCGGGCGAGACCGCGGCGCGGCCGATGCGGCCGGTGATCGGCGAGCGGATCTCGGTGTAGGAGAGCTGGATCTGGGCGTCGCGCAGGTCGGCCTCGGCTTGCGCCACCGCGGCCTTGGCCTGGAGCTGCTCGCTCAGGCGCTGGTCGTAGGTCATCTGCGTGCCGGTGTTGGTGCGCAGCAGCTCCGAGGCGCGCTTGAGCTGGCCGTCGGCGTTGGCGAGCGTGGCCTTGGCCGAGTCGCGCGCCGCGGTCTTCTGGTCGACCATGGCCTGGTAGGTGTCGGGCTCGATGGTGAAGAGGACGTCGCCCTCCTTGACCTGGCCGCCGTCGGTGAACTTGCGGGGCCCGAGCGTGCCCTTCACGCGGGCGCGGATATCGACCTTGTCGACGGCCGCGGCGCGGCCGATCAGCTCGGACTGGTTGGCCAGCGGCTTGGCCTCGACGGTCTGGACGAGGACGGCGGGCGCGGGGGCTGCCTGCTGGGCCCGAGCGGCCGGGGAAAGGCCGAACGCGGATGCCCCCGCCAGCGCCAATCCGGCGATTGTCGAACGCAGGTATGTCATTGTCTCCCCCGGTCTCAACTCACAGGAAACACTGCCTTATTTCGACAAAACGGTCACTGTAATTCACGTCGGACGGGTATCATCGAAACAGTCCGGCAGGAGGCGTGAGGAAGATGAAAGCGGCGTTACGCCGAATTTGCCTGATGGCGATGCTGATCGTGGTTTCCACCGGCGGGCCGGCCCTGGCGCAGGGCGATCCGGCCGCGCAGCAGAAGGCCTATACGGCCATCCTCGCCACGCCCGATGCGACCAAGCGGGCCCAGGCGCTGGAGCTGTTCATCGCCTATTACCCGGCCAGCCCGCTGATGATTCCCGCGCACGAGCAGCTCATGGCGTCGTGGCAGGCGGCGCAGGATCCGGCCAGGTCGGACGCCGCGGCGACCAGGCTCTTGCAGATCGACCCGGGCAACGTGCGGGCGCTCGCCAACAAGGTGTTCGTCGGCCGCGCGCGGCTGGCGACCGGCGACGTGAGCGGCCTCGCCGGCATCGTGGCGATGGCCGAGCGCGGGCTCGCCGCGCTGCCGAAGTGGCCCAAGCCCGAGGGCGTCAGCGACCAGGAGTTCGCGCGATTGAAATTGCAGGCGACGGCGATCTTCGACAGCGCCCTGGGTTTCGCCGCCCAGCATGCCAAGGACTACGTGAAGGCGCGGCGCTATTATCTCGATGCGGTGACCCTGGCGCCCGACAATCTCCAGGACGTCTACCAGCTCGCGGTGGTGCAGCTCGAGAGCACGCCGCTCGATCCGCTGGGCTTCTGGTACGCCGCGCGCGCGATCGCGCTGGCGCGCGAGGCCAGGAGCGAGCAGGCCGCGACCAGCATCGATCGCTATGCCCGCGCGCGCTATCACGCCTATCACGGCAGCGAAGAGGGCTGGGATCCCCT
>JAFEFH010000058.1 GCA_018240695.1 Pseudomonadota bacterium
TGCACGATCAGGTCGGCCTCGATCACCTCTTCCAGGGTGGCGCGAAACGCCGCCACCAGATGGGTCGGCAGGTCCGAGATGAAGCCGACGGTGTCGGAGAGCACGCAGTCCTTGCCGTTCGGCAGCCTGATCGACCGCATCGTGGGGTCGAGCGTGGCGAACAGCAGGTCCTTGGCCATCACGTCGGCGCCCGACAGGCGATTGAACAGCGTCGACTTTCCGGCGTTGGTGTAGCCCACAAGGGCGACAGTCGGCAGGCGCGCCCTCTTGCGGCCGGCGCGATTGACCGCGCGCGTCTTGCGCACGCCTTCGAGGTCGCGCTTGATCCGGACGATGCGCTCGCCGATCAGCCGGCGATCGATCTCGATCTGCGATTCGCCGGGACCGCCCATGAAGCCGAAGCCGCCGCGCTGCCGCTCGAGATGGGTCCACGACCGGACGAGACGGCCGCGCTGATACTCGAGCGCGGCAAGCTCGACCTGCAAGCGGCCTTCGTGCGTGCGGGCGCGGGCGCCGAAGATCTCGAGGATCAATCCGGTGCGGTCGATCACCTTGGTGTTCCACGCCTTCTCGAGGTTGCGCTGCTGCACCGGCGTGAGCCTGTCGTCGACCACGACGAGACCGATGTGCTGCTCCTCGACCGCCGCCTTGATCCGTTCGACGACGCCCTTGCCGATCAGGGTCGCGGGCGTGACCCGGCGCAGCGGCACGCTCTGGGCGAGCCGAACGTCGAGGTCGATCGCGCGCGACAGTCCGACTGCCTCCTCGAGCTTGGCGTCGCTGTCGCGATCGCCGCCTTGGCGCAACGCGGAATCGTAAGGACTGAGGACGACAGCGACCGTTGCCGGCCGCGTGGTTTCGACCGGGGTACGCTTGCGCCTCTCGTGGGATTCGGAGGGCTCGATGTCTTCTGTCAAATCAGCCTGCTGCGTCGGCCTTGTCACCGTCGAACAACTGCACGGGGGTCACGGGCATGATAGTCGAGATCGCATGCTTGTAGACGAGCTGCGAGTGACCGTCCCGGCGCAACAGCACCGAGAAATTGTCGAACCACGTGACGATGCCCTGAAGTTTGACGCCGTTGACGAGGAAGATCGTGACCGGAGTCTTGTTCTTGCGGAGATGGTTCAGGAAAACATCCTGAACGTTTTGTGCCTTTTCGCTCATGTTCTTGGCCTCTTGCTGGGCGACCGGACAGGCCTTGTGACCGCCGGTTGGAAGGTACGGGCCCTCGCCCGCTACCGAGTTGCTTCAAATATAGGCGGTGTCCGGTTCAAAGCAATGCCGCCAACTCATTACAATTGCGTGCGTACAAACGAGGGGGACAGTCCCTCAGCCGGTCCGAGAATTGCCCGTCCCCGCCGAAAAACACCGGCAATACGCCCGCCGCATGGGCGCATTTCAGGTCCGCCGGCGTGTCGCCCACCATCCATACGTCGTCATCCGGCGCAATTCCCGTGCCGTCGAGCGCCATGAAGATCGGATCCGGCGCGGGCTTGTCGCGCCTGGCATCCTTGGCCCCAACGGCGCGGCGGACCCATTTGCCCCACCCGAGATGGGCGACTTCGGCGCGCAAGTTGTCCCCAACTTTGTTGCTGACCACCCCGATGTAACAGCCGGCATCGTGGCACCGCGCCAGCAGATCGGCCGCGCCTGGCAGAGGCTCGAGCCGCTCGAGGTGGATGCGGAAGAAAGTCTCGTAGAAGACCTTCTCGGCGTGCCCTGCCCGCTCACCGAACAGTTTCGGGAAGTGATCGCGCAAGGAACCGTGCGCGCGGTCCTGCACTTCCTGCGCGGTCCAGGCCGGAAGACCGAGGGCCGCGAAGGTGTCGTTGTAGCATTCGACGATCGTCGGCCAGGTGTTGACCAGCGTGTTGTCCCAATCGAACAGGATGGCGCGCGGTCGCGGGACCCTTTCGGGCATGCTCAGGTCACCGCCTCGCCCTGGCTCGCGAAGCGCACATACTCCTCGCGCAGGCGCCGCGCCGTCGGACCGACCTTGCCGTCGCCGACCGCCTCGCCGTCGATCTTCACGACCGGCGTCACGAACGAGGTGGCGCTGGTGATGAAAGCTTCCTTCGCCTTCTTGGCCTCCGCGAGCGTGAACGGCCGCTCGACGAACTTGAGCTGCATCGAGTTGGCGAGCGTCTTCAGCGAGTGGCGCGTGATGCCGGCCAGGATGCCGTTGTCGGTCTGACGGGTCACTAGTTCGCCGTCATTTGTCACGATCCAGGCATTGGTCGAGGCGCCCTCGGTGACGCAGCCCTTGTCGTCGACCAGCCATGCTTCGTAGGCGCCGCTCTCGCGCGCCGCCTGCTTGGCGAGCACGTTGGGCAGCAGCGCGACCGTCTTGATGTCGCAGCGCTCCCAGCGGATGTCGGGATGACTCTTGATCGCGATGCCCGGACCGGGGTCGGCGTCGAGCCGCTTGGTGTTCTTGGTCGTGATCACGAGCGCGGGCGTCACCGGCGTGGTCGGGAACGCATGGTCGCGGCGCGCGACGCCGCGCGTGACCTGCATGTAGACCAACCCGTCGCGCAGGTTGTTGCGCCGCATCAGCTCGCGAATGATGAAGCCCAGGGTCGAGCGCGCGACAGGCCAGCCGATCCGCAACTCCTTGAGCGAGCGGTCGAGGCGATCGATGTGCAGCGTCTCGTCGATCAGCTTGCCGTCGCGGATGCCGACCACCTCGTAGACGCCGTCGGCCAGCTGGTAGCCGCGGTCCTCGATGTGCACGCTGGCGTGGCGATGGTCGACGTAGCGACCGTTGACATATGCATACCGTGCCATGAACGCCCTCCTACTCCGGCACCGGCTCCGGGCCGGTACGTTCGTCACCCGTGCCGCCATGGAGGCCGAGCGACTTCAACTTGCGATGCAGTGCCGACCGTTCCATGCCGACGAAGGTCGCGGTACGCGAGATATTGCCGCCGAACCGCGTGACCTGGGCCAGCAGGTATTCGCGCTCGAACACCTCGCGGGCGTCGCGCAGCGGCAGCTGCATGATCTCGCCACCCTTCTCCCAGCGCAGCACCGACGGCGCGTCCTCGCTGACGTCGCTCGGCAGCACGTCGGCGCGGATCGGGCCGCCGCCAGCCGGCGCCAGGATCAGCAACCGCTCGATGACGTTGCGCAGCTGGCGAACGTTGCCCGGCCAGTCGTGACCTTGCAGTGCCGCGAGCGTGTCCTCGCCGATCGTCCGGCTCGCCATGCCGGTGGCCGCGGCCACGCGCTGCAACAGGTCGACGGCCAGCTCGGGAATGTCCTCGCGACGCTCGCTGAGCGGCGGCACGCGCAGCGACACCACGTTCAGGCGATGGAACAGTTCCTCGCGGAAATGGCCGGCCGCGATCTCGTCCGTCAGCGCGCGGCTGGTGCTCGCCAGCACGCGGACATCGACCTCGACGCGGGTCTTGCCGGCGTCGCGCATGTACGACTGCTCCTGGAGGACCTTGGCCAGCCTGGTCTGCAACGGCACCGGCAGGTCGGCCACCTCCTTCAGCAGCAACGTGCCGCCATGCGCCATCTCGAAGGCGCCCGAGACGCGCAACGTATCCGCACCGGTCTCGCCGTCCGTGCCGAACAACTCGATCTCGAGGCGCTCCGCGGGCAGGGTCGAGCAGTTGACCACGACAAAAGGTCCGTCGGCGCGCTTGGAGCCCTGATGGATGAGCCGCGCTACCGTTTCCTTGCCGCTGCCCGAGGGGCCACCGATCAGCACGCGGCTTCCCGTCGGCGCCACCTTGTCGATCTGTCCGCGCACGCCCGTGGCCGGCGCCGAGGAGCCGACGAACGTGACCTCGCCACCCGCACGTCGACGCAAGGTCGCGTTCTCGCGGCGCAGACGGTCGGCCTCGACCGCGCGATCGACGACCAGCAGCAGGCGGTCTGCCTTGAAGGGCTTCTCGACGAAATCGTAGGCGCCATTCTTGATCGCCGACACGGCGGTATCGATCGTGCCGTGACCGCTGATCATCACCACCGGGATCGGCGGATCCTCGCGATGAATGACCTCGAGGAGCTGAAGTCCGTCAAGTTCGCTGCCTTGCAGCCAGACGTCCAGGATCACGAGTGCCGGCCGGCGCTGGCGCACGGCGTCCATCGCCTCCGTGCTGTTGTGCGCACGGCGGGCGGTGTGACCTTCGTCTTCCAGGATGCCGGCGATCAGCGTGCAGATGTCGCGCTCGTCGTCGACGATGAGAATATCGTGGCCCATGACCTTCAATCGTCCGCTATGGTTCGCGGATCATTGTGCGGCAGTCGCATGGCGAGCTGCCGACGCGATTTCCTTCGCGTCCCGCCGGAATACCAGACTGATGCGCGCCCCGCCACCCTCGCGGTCCGCGAGCGTAAGGCTGCCGCCATGGTCCTCCATGATCTTCTTCACGATCGCAAGACCGAGGCCTGTCCCCTTGCTCCGCGTCGTCATGTAAGGCTCGGTGAGGCGGTCGCGCCCCTCCTTCGGCAGGCCCTTGCCGTTGTCGGTGACGTCGATCGTCACGACGGCACCGTCGTCCGCCAGCTTGAGCGATATCTCGCCCGGCGGCAGCGTCTCGCCGGGAGCGGCTTCCCTGCCCTCGATCGCCTCGGCGGCGTTCTTCAGGATGTTGGTCAGGACCTGGCCGATCTGACGACGGTCGCAGATCAGCGGCACGCCACGGTCCGGCAGGGTCGAGAGGTATTTCACGCCGGGATTGCCGTTACGCTGAAGGAACAATGCCTGCTGGCATAGCTCCTTGGCGTCCTCGGGCTGGACCGTCGGCCGCGGCATGCGCGCGAAGGACGAGAATTCATCGACCATGCGGCCGATGTCGCCGACCTGGCGAATGATGGTGTCGGTGCAGATCGAGAAGGTCTCGGGATCTTCCTTGATCTGCTTCAGATAACGCCGCTTGAGCCGCTCGGCCGAGAGCTGGATCGGCGTCAGCGGATTCTTGATCTCGTGCGCGATGCGCCGGGCCACGTCGCCCCATGCCGCCATGCGCTGCGCCGACATGAGGTCGGTCACGTCGTCGAAGGTCACGACCGCGCCTGCGTCGGAAGCGGCGCTGATACGCACGAGCAGCAGGCGCCGCGTGCCGTGCTGCAAGGTCTCGATCTGGCCCTGGGTCGCGCGGTCGGGCCGTTCGGCGGCCTGCGCGGCAAGCGGCACGATCTCCGGCATCAGCTCGACCAGCGGCCGGTCGAGCACACCGTCCTCGGGCAACGCCATCAACTCCAGCGCCGAGCGATTGGCGCGTGTGACGATGCCCTTGGCGTCGATGCTCAACACGCCGGCCGACACGCCGGCCAGCACCGCGTCGGTGAGGCGACGGCGGGTATCGAGTTCCTTGTTCGCGTCGACCAGCGCGCTGCGTTGCTGCTCGATCTGGCTGGTCATGCGATTGAACGAGCGCGCGAGCTGACCCAACTCGTCGTTCGGCGGCCCCTCATCGACACGGGCTGCCAGATCGCCGTCGCGCACCCGCTCCGCCGCCGCCATCAACCCGCCGATCGGCGCGGTCAGGCGCGTGGCGAACAGGATCGCGAGCCACACCGCCGCCAGCAACATCAGCAGCGCGATCGCGCCGCAGATGGCGAAGATCACGAGTTGCCCCTGGCGCAGCGCCTGCTCGATCTGGGCGTAGAACTTGCCCGCGAATTCGATGCTCTTGATGTAGTCGACGACCTTGAGATCGACAGCGTGGCCGGTCACCAGGAAGACCGGTTCTCCCACGAACAGCTGCATCACGAAGTAGGTGCCGACGCCGGCGTTGAATTCTATAGGACGCGGCTGGTTGACGGCGAGCCACAGGACCTGCGCCGGCGGCACGGGATTGGTGCTGACCTGGGCTTCCGGCGCGGTGGCGCGTGCCAGCAGGCCCTTGTCGCCGTCGACCACCGCGGCATCGACGATCGGCCGCCCGGCGATCAACTCGCCGAGCAGTTTGCTCGTCGCTTCCTTGTCGCGCAGTGACGCCATGTTGAGATTTTGCAGCGGCACCGACACGGCCGCGATGTCGCGCAGGATTTCCTCTTCCCGCGCCCGCCGGACCGGTTCGCCGATCGCGCGTGCGGCTTCGTAGGACGTCTGCGCCGGCTTGACCACGAAATCCGTGAGGTTGAGCAGAAGCAACGACAGGATGATCGAGACGATGATTGTCGGCGTGATGGTGAAGACACTGCATACCAACACGAGCCGCATGTGCAGGCGCGAGCCCGCCGCGCCGCGCCGCCGGTCGAGCCAGAGCTGGGTGAGACGGACCGCCAGCACGGCCACCAGGGTAACGGCGATCAGAAGGTCCACGACCAGCAGGCCGGTCATCCAGCCGCTGGTGCCGAACGCCGCCGGCACGAACCCCGCGAGCCAGGCCCAGGTCAGCGCACCTGCCAGGGCCGCAAGCGCCGCCAGCGACCCCGCGGCAACGCGACCGCTCAGGCCGCGGCCCACTGCGGTCATCACGTCGCCAAAGCGCGAACCGCTCCGCGAAGTAGTCACCAAATCACCCGCCTCTGCGGACCTGCGGCGTGCGAACGACGGGAACGTCGAGGTCCTTGATCTTCTTGCGCAACGTATTGCGATTGAGCCCCAGGAGACGGGCCGCGCGCAACTGGTTCCCGCGGGTTGCCCCCAGCGCCAGGGACAGCAGCGGCCGCTCGACCTCGGCGATGACGCGATCGTACATGCCATCGGGCGGCAGGCGGTCTCCGTGGGCCGCGAACAAGGCCTGAAGATGGCGATCGACGGCCTCGGTCAGGTTGACCTCGCCGCCGTCCGTGCTCCCGCCGTCGCTGGCCTCGGACGCCAGCACGGCGTCGGCCAGCTCGGTCTCGATGGTCTCGAGGTTGATGACCTCTTCCGAATAGAGCGCCGACAGGCGGCGCACGAGATTCTCGAGCTCGCGCACGTTGCCGGGCCAGCGATGCTGCCGCAGCCGGGCCATCGCGTCGGTCGACAAGACCTTGGTCGGCAGTCCATCGACCGTCGCCGCGCGCAGGAAGTGATTGGTGAGTTCCGGGATATCGTCGAGTCGCTCGCGCAGCGGCGGCAGCCGGATCGGCACGACGTTGAGCCGATAGTACAGATCCTCGCGGAACAGGCCCTGCTGGATGAGGCGGCGCAGGTCCCGGTGCGTGGCGGCCACGATGCGCACATTGGCCTTGATCGGGGTGCGCCCGCCGACCGTCATGTACTCGCCTTCCTGCAGCACACGCAGCAGGCGGGTCTGGGCTTCCGGCGGCATGTCGCCGATCTCGTCGAGGAACAGCGTGCCGCCGGCGGCCTGCTCGAACTTGCCGGCCGAGCGCTGGACCGCGCCGGTGAAGGCGCCGCGCTCGTGGCCGAACAGCTCGCTCTCGATCAGCTCACGCGGGATCGCCGCCATGTTGAGCGCCACGAACGGTCCCTTGCGGCGCTTGCCGTAGTCGTGGAGCGCGCGCGCGACCAACTCCTTGCCGGTGCCCGATTCGCCCGTGACCATCACCGTGAGATCGGTCGCCATCAGGCGCGCGAGCGCCCGGTAGATTTCCTGCATCGCCGTCGACCGGCCGATCAGCGGCAGTCGCTCGCTCTCTTCGGGCGGATGGTTGCCGCGCGGCATCGACGCCGCCGGCGCGGACAAAGCCCGATTGACGACGGAGACGAGTTCGTTGAGGTCGAACGGCTTGGGCAGGTATTCGAACGCGCCACGCTCGGTCGCCCGCACGGCGGTGAGCAGCGTCGACTGCGCACTCATGACGATGATGCGCAGATCGGGCCTGAGCTTGCGGATACGCGGCACGAGGTCGAGGCCGTTCTCGTCCGGCATCACCACGTCTGTGATGACGAGCTGTCCCTCGCCTTCCTGGATCCATTGCCACAGCGCCGCCGCGGTGCCGGTACTGCGCACCGTGTGACCCTGGCGGCCGAGCGCCTGGTGCAGGACGGTGCGGATCGCGCGATCGTCGTCGGCGACGAGGATGGTGGCGCTGCTCATGGATGGTCCTGCGACGGTTGCATCGGCAGCATGACGCGGAAGGTCGTGCGGCCGGGTTCGCTGTCGTATTCGATGGCGCCGCCATGGTCGGCCACGATCTTGGCGACCAGCGCGAGGCCGAGGCCGGTGCCCGTCGGCTTGTTGGTGACGAAAGCGTCGAACAGGTGGCCGCGGATCTCGTCCGACACGCCGCGGCCGTTGTCGCGCACCGACACCACCAGCGGCAGGTTGACCTTGGCCTGCTGGCCCGGCACGGCAAGCCGCAGCCCGTGCTTGAACGCGGTCGACAGCTCGATCTCGCGCTCGCCGTCACCGGGCACCTCGCACGCATTCTTCACCAGGTTCAGGAAGACCTGGATCAGCTGGTCGCGGTCGCCGAACACCTCGGGCAGCGACGGATCGTAGCTCTCCACGAAGCGCACGTTCTTGCCGAAGCCGTTCTGCGACAGGCGACGGACGTGATTGAGCACCTGATGGATGTTGATCGGGCCGCGATCGATCGGGCGCCCCTCCTCGAATGCTTCCATGCGATCGACCAGCGCCACGATACGGTCGGTTTCCTCGCAGATCAGTGTGGTGAGCTCGCGGTCGCCGTCGGGCACCGACTGCTCCAGCAACTGCGCCGCACCGCGGATGCCGGAGAGCGGGTTCTTGACCTCGTGCGCCAGCATGGCGGCCAGCGCGCTCACGGAACGGGCGGCGCTGCGATTCGACATCTGGCGGTCGATGCTGCGGGCGATCGACTGCTCGACCAGCGACACCGCGATCAGCCCGTCGCTCTCGACCACCGGCGAGAGGCGCAGCGCGCAGAAGCGATTGCCGATGCGCGGCGAGGTCAGCGTGACGCCGTTCTCGGCCACCGCCCCGCCGCTCACCAGCACCTGTTCGAGCAGGGAGAACAGCGGGGTGTCTTCGGGTACGAATTCGCTCAGCGGATGACCGATCAGGCGCGCGCGGCCGACGCCAAAGAACTGCTCGGCCGAGAGATTGGCGTAGTGGATGGCCGCCGACGCGTCGACGACCACGACCGCCTCCGACAGCGAATCGAGAATCGCGCTCGGGAACTGGTCGTTCGCGGAGGTGGGTCGCCGCAGCGGCCGCACGGCCATGTCAGGCCGCCAGCCGGTCGAGTGCAGGCAGGAAGAACGACGCGAGCAACGCGCGCACCTTGTCGGCCTCGATCTCGCGATTCACGGCGAAGCGGAACTCCGCGGAGGCCGGCAGGCCCTTAGAGTACCAGCCGAGATGCTTGCGCGCCATGCGCACGCCGGTTTCCAGGCCGTAGTGCTCGAGCATCGCCTCGAAGTGCGTGCGCACGGCGGCGTACTGCTCGGCCAGCGTCGGATCGGCGAGGCGCTCGCCCGTCCGCAGGTAGTGGATCGCCTGCTGGAGGAACCACGGCCGGCCATAGGCGCCGCGGCCGATCATGATGCCGTCGGCGCCGGACTGCTCCAGCGCCTGGTCGACATCGTCGAGCGTGTTGATGTCACCGTTGGCGATCACCGGCAGCCGCGTCGCCGCCTTCACTTCGCGGATGAAGCCCCAGTCGGCGTGGCCGTCGTAGAACTGGCAGCGCGTGCGGCCGTGCACGGTCAGCAGCTTGATGCCGCACTCTTCCGCGATGCGCGCGAGGTTGGGCGCGTTGCGGTTGGTCGAGTCCCAGCCGGTGCGCATCTTCAAGGTCACCGGCAGCTTCACGGCCTTCACCGTGGCCTCGAGGATCTTGGCGGCATGGACCTCGTCGCGCATCAGCGACGAACCGGCATGGCCGTTCACGACCTTCTTCACCGGACAGCCGAAGTTGATGTCGATGATCGCCGCGCCGCGGTCCTCGTTGAGCTTGGCCGCATCGGCCATGACCTGAGGCTCGCAGCCGGCGAGTTGGACCGACATCGGGAACTCTTCAGGCGAGTTCTTCGCCATCAGCAGCGTCTTGCGGTTCTCCCGCACCATGGCCGCCGACGCGATCATCTCGGACACGACGAGGCCGGCGCCGCCCCGCTTCACCATCTGGCGGAAGGGCATGTCACTGACGCCCGACATCGGCGCCAGGATGACAGGATCGTCGACCCGGACGGGGCCGATATCGATGGGTTTCAGACGGGGTGCTGTACTCATGACATGATCAGTTTATAGGCAACTTGTGCGGTGCACAATAATTGGGCGAGAGATAGCGGGTCCGGCCCTTGAGCGCAAGTCCGGCCAGATGCGCCCCGGCTAAGCCGATGTTATTCAAGCCTTCGTGACCACTTGCACCGCCCTGATCGTCGCTGCCGGCCGTGGGACCCGCTTCGGCGGCCCTTTGCCGAAGCAGTATGCCGAACTGGCCGGCCAGCCGGTGCTGCGCCACACCGTGGCCGCTCTGCGGGCCTCCTCCGCAATCGACGCCGTGCGGGTCGTCATCGCCGCCGGCGACGAGGCCCATTACGCCGCCGCGACCGCGGGACTCGATCTTCCCGCCCCTGTCATCGGCGGCGCGAGCCGCCAGCAATCGGTCCTGAACGGGCTGGAAGGCCTCGCCAGCGCCGCGCCCGACTTCGTGGCCATCCACGACGCCGCCCGGCCCTTCGTGCGGGGCGACGATATCGCCGCCTGTCTCGCCGCCGCGTCGCAGCCGGGCATCGACGGCGCGATCCTCGGCACGCCGCTGGCCGACACGCTGAAGCGCGTCGACCAAGGAACGATCGCCGCGACCGTGCCGCGCACCGGCCTGTGGCGCGCGCAGACACCGCAGATCTTCCGCTTCGCCGCCCTGCTGGCCGCACACCGCGCCGCCGCGTCGCTCGCGGCAAGCGATGCCACCGCCCTCACCGACGATGCCGCGGTCGCCGAGCGCGCCGGGCTGAAGCTCGTCATGGTGCCGGGTCACGAGGACAACACCAAGATCACCACCGCCGAGGACCTGCTGCGAGCCAACATGACCGAGACACGCACCGCGTCGGGCTTCGACGTCCATGGTTTTGCGCCGGGCACCGCCGTCATGCTGGGCGGCGTGTCGATCGCGCACACGCATGCGCTCGCCGGCCATTCCGATGCCGACGTGGCGTTGCATGCGCTGACCGACGCGGTTCTCGGCACGATCGGCGCGGGCGACATCGGCAAGCATTTCCCGCCGTCGGACCCGCAATGGCGCGGCGCCTCCTCCGATCGCTTTCTCCAGCACGCCGTGCGGCTGTTGGGCGAGCGCGGCGGGCGGATTGTGCATCTCGACCTCACGCTGGTCTGCGAGGCGCCCAAGATCGGCCCGCACCGCGACGCCATGGTGGCGAGCATCGCGCGGATCGCCGGCATCGCCGCGGACCGGGTGAGCGTGAAGGCCACCACCACAGAAGGACTGGGTTTCACCGGCCGCCGCGAGGGCATTGCCGCCCAGGCGATGGCCACCGTCGAACTGCCGAAACGCTAGAGGGTCCGATGTTCGATCACGAGATCAGGGATGCCGCCGAGCGCGTGCTCGTCACCTGCCGCAAGAACGGCCTCAAGGTCGTCACGGCCGAATCCTGCACCGGCGGCCTCGTGGCCGCCTCGATGACCGCGATCGCGGGCTCGTCCGACGTCGTCGACCGCGGTTTCGTCACCTATTCCAACGAGGCCAAGCACGAGATGCTGGGCGTCGGCCTCGACACGCTGGAGAAGCACGGCGCGGTCAGCGAGCCGGTGGCGCGGGCGATGGCGCGCGGCGCCCTCACCCACTCGATGTCCGATATCTCGGTGTCGGTGACCGGCGTCGCGGGCCCCGGCGGCGGCAGTGCCGAGAAGCCGGTCGGCCTGGTGCACTTCGCGGCTGCGCGTGAAGGCCATGCCGTGCTGGCCGAGCATCACGTATTTCCGGGAGATCGCGACGCCATCCGGCGGCTCGCGACCATCACCGCGCTCAACTTGCTGGCGACGCTCGCGGAGCGCTAGGCGCGCCGTAGAGCTGGGCGGCGCGCGCCTCGAACGCCGAGACCATCCGCTTGACCGCCTCGGCGAACAGCATGCGGACCGTGTGCTGGAGGATCACCGACCGGAACTCGAATTCGAGCGCGAACTCGATCTCCGTGCCGTCGGGGTGCGGCCTGAATTGCCACTTGCTGCCGAGATGGCGGAACGGTCCCTCGACGCCCGTGGTCTCGATGCGCGGGCCGGCCGGATCGTCGGGCGTGAGCGCGACCTTCGAGACGAATTTCTCGTGGAACGGGCCGAAGCCGATGGCAAGCTCGTCGATCTCGACATTCGGCCCTTCGCGGCGGCGCACGCGCGCGGCCGTGCACCACGGCAGGAACTCGGGATAGCGCGGCACGTCGGCCACCAGGTCGAAAAGCTGCTTGGGCGCGAAGCGCACGATCCGGCGCTCGGCGTGTCGGGTGATCGCCACGATACGACTAGGATTTGGTCTGGGCGGCGCGCGCGGCGCGGAGGCGAACGAAGTCGTCGCCGGCGAAATAGCTCGAGCGCGTCAGCGGCGAGGACGCGACCATGAGGAAGCCCTTGGCGCGTGCCATCGCGGCCAGCTCGTCGAACTCCGCCGGAGTCCAGAAGCGATCGAGCGGCGCGTGCTTTGGCGTCGGCTGGAGATACTGGCCGATCGTGATGAAGTCGACGTCGGCGGCGCGCAGATCGTCCATCACCTGGAGGATCTCCTCGCGCGTCTCGCCAAGCCCGACCATCAGCCCGGACTTGGTGAACATTGCGGGATCGATCTCCTTGACCCGCGCGAGCAGGCGCAGCGACGTGAAGTAGCGCGCGCCCGGCCGGATCGTCGTGTAGAGCCGCGGCACGGTCTCGAGATTGTGGTTGAACACGTCGGGGCGCGCGGCGACCACGGTCTCGATCGCGCCCGGCTTCTTCATGAAGTCCGGCGTCAGCACCTCGACGGTCGTGTCGGGCGCCGCCTTGTGCAGCGCGCCGATCACCTCGGCAAAATGGGCCGCCCCGCCATCCTCGAGGTCGTCACGGTCGACCGAGGTCACGACGACATGGTCGAGCCCGAGCTTGCCGACGGCTTCGGCGATGTTGGCCGGCTCGTGCGGATTGAGCGCGCCGGGCCTGCCCGTGGCGACGTTGCAGAAGGCGCAGGCGCGCGTGCACGTCTCGCCCATGATCATGAAAGTCGCGTGCTTCTTCTTCCAGCACTCGCCGATGTTGGGACAGGCCGCCTCCTCGCACACGGTCGAGAGCTTGAGCTCGCGCATCAGCCGCTTGGTCTCGGCATATTCCGGCGAGTTGGGCGCACGCACCCTGATCCAATCCGGCTTGCGCTGGATCGGATTGTCCGGCCGGTGCGCCTTCTCGGGATGGCGTTCGGCGCGGGTCAGAAGAGGCTTGTCGCCAGAGTCGTTAATTGGGCCGTCCATTGTCCGCCCTTGGTGGACGCTAGATATGGAGCGTCCGGCCGTACGCCGCCAGTACCGACTCGTGCATCATTTCCGACAGCGTGGGATGCGGGAACACCGTCGCCATCAGCTCGGCCTCGGTGGTCTCCAGCGTCTTGGCGACGCTGTAGCCCTGGATCAGCTCGGTCACCTCGGCGCCGATCATGTGCGCGCCCAGCAGTTCGCCGGTCTTGGCGTCGAAGATCGTCTTGATGAAGCCCTCAGGCTCGCCAAGGGCAATCGCCTTGCCGTTGCCGATGAACGGGAACTTGCCGACCTTGATGTTCAGGCCTTTCGCCTTGGCCGCCGCCTCGGTCAGGCCGATGCTCGCGACCTGCGGCTGGCAGTAGGTGCAGCCCGGGATGTTCTCGGTCTTCATCGGATGGACACCCTTCACGCCGGCGATCTTCTCGACCACCAGCACGCCCTCGTGCATCGCCTTGTGGGCGAGCCACGGCGGGCCCGCGACGTCGCCGATCGCATAGACGTTCGGCTCGCCCGTGAAGCCCCACTGGTCGATCACGATGTGGGTCTTCTCGACCTTCACCTTGGTGCCTTCGAGGCCGAGATTCTCGACATTGCCGACGATGCCGACGGCCGAGATCACGCGGTCGACGGTGACCGTCTCGGTCTTGTCGCCGACCTTGATCGTCGCCGTCACGTTGTTCGAGCCTTTCTTGAGGTTCGACACCGTGGCGCCGGTCAGGATCTTCATCCCCTGCTTCTCGAACGCCTTCCTCGCGAAGGCCGACACTTCCTCGTCCTCGATGGGCAGGATGCGCGGCAGCACCTCGCACACGGTCACCTCGGCGCCCATCGTGCGGTAGAAGCTCGCGAACTCGATGCCGATCGCGCCGGACCCGATCACCAACAGCGACTTTGGGAATTCCGGCGGCACCATCGCTTCCTTGTACGACCAGACCAGCTTGCCGTCGGTCTCGAGGCCGGGAAGCTGGCGCGCGCGGGCGCCGGTCGCCAGGATCACGTTCTTGTACGAGAGCGTGACGTTGCTCTTGTCGTTCAGCGTGACCGCGAGCTTGCCTGTGCCGGCGAGCTTCGCGGTGCCGTCGAACACCGCGATCTTGTTCTTCTTCATCAGGCCCGAGACGCCGCCGCTCAGCTGCTTGGCGACCTTGCGCGACCGCTCGACGATCTTCTTCGCGTCGAACGACACGTCCTTGACCGAGAGGCCGAAGGCGTCGGCATGCTTGATCAGGCCGTAGACCTCCGACGTGCGCAGCAAGGCCTTGGTCGGAATGCAGCCCCAGTTGAGGCAGATGCCGCCCATGTGCTCGCGTTCGACGACGGCGGTCTTCATCCCGAGCTGGGCGGCGCGGATGGCGGCGACGTAGCCGCCCGGCCCGCCGCCCACGACGATAAGATCGAAACTGGTCTCGGCCATGTTCCTCTCCTCAGACCAGCATCGCAGCAGGCTGCTCGATGTAAGCCTTCAGCGTCTGCATGAACTGCGCGCCCATCGCGCCGTCGACCACGCGATGATCGACCGCGAGCGTCAGGCTCATCATGTTGCGGATCACCATCTGGCCGTTGCGCGCCACGACCCGCTCCTCTCCTGCGCCGACGGCCAGGATCATGGCCTGCGGCGGGTTGATGATGGCCGCGAACTCCTTCACCCCGAACATGCCGAGGTTCGAGATGGTGAAGCCGCCGCCCTGGAACTCCTCGAGCTTCAGCTTGCCTTCCTTGGCACGGCCGGCGAGGTCCTTCATCTCGATCGAGATCTGCGCGGCGCCCTTCATGTCGGCGTTGCGCACGATCGGCGTGATCAGGCCGCGATCGGTGGCGACGGCGACGGAGATGTCGACCGCGCCGTACTGGATCATCTCGTCCTCGCTCCAGGAGGCATTGCACTCCGGATGGTCGCGCAGCGCCCTGGCGCAGGCCTTGATCACCATGTCGTTGACCGAGACCTTGGCGTTCTTCTTGCGCGCGACCTCGTTGATCGCCGCACGCGCGGCCAGCAGCGCGTCGATCTCCATCTCCATGGTGAGATAGAAATGCGGCACGGTCTGCTTGGACTCGAGCATGCGCCGCGCGATGACCTTGCGCACCGCGCTGTGCGGGATGCGCTGGTCGCCGGGCGCCGTGAAGATCGGCTGGGCCGCGGGAGCGCCCTTCGGGGCGCCTGCGGCAGCACCCGCCGCGGGAGCCGGCCGGGCCGCGCCCGGTTTCGCCCCCTCGACGTCGGCCTTCACGATGCGGCCGTTCGGGCCCGAGCCCTTCACACCCGCGAGATCGACGCCCTTCTCGGCCGCGATGCGCTTGGCCAGCGGCGACGCGAAGATGCGTTGGCCGCCAGACGATGCGGCAGGCTGGGATGCGGCCTGGGGCGCCGGCTTCGGCGGCGGAGCTGCTGCCGGCGCGGCCGGTTTGGCTTCCGCCTTGGGCTCAGGCTTCGCCTCGGCCTTCGGTGCGGGCGCGGCGGCCGGCGCAGCGCCTGCTTTCTCGCCCTCTTCCAGCAGCACGGCGATCACGGCGTTCACCGCCACGCCTTCCGTGCCTTCCGGCACGACGATCTGGCCCACCTTGCCTTCATCGACGGCTTCGACTTCCATCGTGGCCTTGTCGGTCTCGATCTCGCAGACGACCTGGCCCGACTTGACGGCGTCGCCCACCTTCACGTGCCACTTGGCGAGCTTGCCTTCCGTCATGGTCGGCGACAGCGCGGGCATCAGGATGTTGATCGACATGGCGTCTCTCCCCGCGCCTTAGCGATTGCAGACCGCGTGGGCGGCCTCGACGATGTTCTCGACCTGCGGCAGCGCCATCTTCTCGAGGTTGGCGGCATACGGCAGCGGGATATCGAGGCCGGCGACGCGCTTCACCGGGGCGTCGAGATAGTCGAAGGCCTCGTCCATCATCAGCGCCGCCATTTCCGAACCGATGCCGGCGAAGGGCCAGCCTTCCTCCACCGAGACCAGCCGGTTGGTCTTCTTCACCGAATTGACGATCGTCGCGGTGTCGAGCGGACGGATGCTGCGGAGGTTGATCACCTCGGCATCGATGCCCTGCTTGGCGAGTTCCTCGGCCGCCTGCAGCGCCTTGCCGACCATGATCGAGAAGGCGGTGATGGTGACGTCCTTGCCCGGCCGCTCGATCTTGGCCTTGCCGATCGGCAGCACGAAGTCGGGATCCTCCGGCACCTCGAACTGGTGGCCGTAGAGCATCTCGTTCTCGAGGAAGATCACCGGATTGGGGTCGCGGATCGCGGCCTTCAGCAGGCCCTTCGCGTCGGCCGCGCTCCACGGCGCGAGCACGCGCATGCCCGGGCAATGCGCGTACCAGCTCGCATAGCACTGCGAATGCTGGGCGCCGACGCGCGACGCCGCGCCATTGGGACCGCGGAAGACGATCGGGCAGCCCATCTGGCCGCCCGACATGTAGAGCGTCTTGGAGGCGGAGTTGATGATGTGGTCGATCGCCTGCATCGCGAAGTTGAAGGTCATGAACTCGACGATCGGCTTCAGCCCGCCGAACGCGGCGCCGACGCCGAGACCGGCGAAGCCGTGCTCGGTGATCGGCGTGTCGATCACGCGCTTCTCGCCGAACTCCTCGAGCAGGCCCTGGCTCACCTTGTAGGCGCCCTGATACTGGGCGACTTCCTCGCCCATCAGGAAGACGTTCCCGTCCTTGCGCATCTCCTCGGCCATCGCGTCGCGCAGCGCTTCGCGCACCGTCATCTTCACCATGGTGCCGGAGTAGTCCGGCTCAGGCGCCGGCGCGGGTTCCTTGGGCGCCGGCGGGGCGCTCGCCTTGGCGGCCGCAGGCTTCGCGGCGGCGGGCGCTTCCTCTTTCTTCTTCGGCTCGGAAGCGGCCTTCGCTTCGGCCTTCGGCGCGTCCGATACGCTCTCGCCATCGGCGGCCAGGATGCAGATCGGCGTGTTGACCGCGACGCCCTCGGTGCCTTCGTCGATCAAAATCTTGGCGACCTTGCCCTCGTCCACGGCCTCGACTTCCATCGTGGCCTTGTCGGTCTCGATCTCGCAGATCACCTGGCCGGCCTTCACGTCGTCGCCGACCTTGACGTGCCACTTGGCGAGTTTGCCCTCCGTCATCGTGGGAGAGAGAGCGGGCATCAGAACATTCGTGGACATGACGATCAGGCTCCCACCAGCACGTCGGTCCACAGTTCGGACGGATCGGGCTCGGGACTGTGTTGGGCGAATTCGGCGGCATCGCCCACGATCTTGCGGATTTCCGCGTCGATCGCCTTGAGCTGCGCGTCGTCGAGAATCTTCTGCTGGAGCAGACGGCTCTTCAGGTGATCGATCGGATCGCGCTCGTTGCGATACTTGTCGACCTCTTCCTTGGTCCGGTACTTGGCCGGATCGCTCATCGAGTGGCCGCGGTAGCGATAGGTCTGCATCTCGAGGATGTACGGGCCGTTGCCGCCCTTGGCATGCTCGACCGCCCGTTCGCCCGCCGCCCGCACCGCCAGCACGTCCATGCCGTCAACGCGCTCGCCGGGAATGCCGAAGGCCTCGCCATGCTTGTAGAGCTCGGTGGTGGCCGAGGCGCGCTCGACCGAGGTGCCCATGCCGTAGCGGTTGTTCTCGATGATGTAGATCACCGGCAGCTTCCACAGCGCCGCCATGTTCATGGCCTCGTAGACCTGGCCCTGGTTGGCCGAGCCGTCGCCGAAGTAGGTCAGCGAGACGTTCTTGTTGCCGTGATATTTGTGCGCGAACGCGAGGCCCGTACCGATCGGCACCTGGGCGCCGACGATACCGTGGCCGCCATAGAAGCTCTTCTCGCGGCTGAACATGTGCATCGAGCCGCCCTTGCCGTGCGAATAGCCGCCGCTGCGGCCCGTCAGCTCGGCCATCACGCCCTTCGCATCCATGCCGCAGGCCAGCATGTGGCCGTGATCGCGGTACGAGGTGATGACCGCGTCCTTGTCCTCGATGGTCGCCTGCATACCGACGACGACGGCTTCCTGGCCGATGTAGAGATGGCAGAAGCCGCCGATCAGGCCCATGCCGTAGAGCTGGCCGGCGCGCTCCTCGAAGCGGCGGATCAGCAGCATCGTTCGGTAGTAGGACTTCAACTCGTCGGGACTGACGCTGTTGTCCCCGGCCTTTGGCATTTTCGGTTTGGCGACAGAAGATTGCGCCTTCGGCTTATTGGCCGGTTTCGCCATGGCTGTTCCCCTAAATGAACCCCGGACCGGCTTATAGCATGCCGACCCGGATGTGGTTGATCTAGCTACAAAAAATTGGTTTTAGCGCGAGTGCGCCGCAGCAAAAGCGCCATTGCTTGCGTTTGGCCAAGCGCTCCGGAAAGTTTCTTTCGGAGGGCCGCGTGGCGGTCCTTCCGCGAGCCTCAGCGAGTCGGCGTGAAGATGATGATGTCGTCCTTGCGCGCGTAGTTCAGCAAGGAGCGCGCACGCTCGTCCAGCATGTCCGGATCGAGGCTCTGGTTGCGGAGTTCGGAGACGCGGCGCTCCCAGATCTTCTTCGTGGTTTCGGCCTCGGCCAGGTTCTGGTCGGCGATCTGGACCTCGCGCTCGAGCCGCGCCATGGCCAGCAGTCCGCGATCGCCATTCACCAAGTGATAGCCGAAATAGCCAAACAAAGTGGCGAAGATCACGGGAGCCAGAATCTGGCGTGGTCTCAACAACATATGCGCGTTACCTCACGCCATATGCCAATATATGGTGCTGAAAATCAAGGGTTTTCGGCGAATCCGATCCGAACCCGTCGATTGTGACGCCCTTTGTTGTCGATCTTGAGGATGCGGATCGCGGGCGAATTGCCCGTCGAGGCGAGATGCGTGCCGCCACAGGCCTGCCGATCGAGGCCCACGATCTCGACGATCCGCACCTTGCCGTCCGGCGTCGGTGGCGGTGCGACCGAGCGGCTGCGGATCAGTCCCCGCTCGGCCTGAGCGACCGACATGCCGATATAGGCGAAGGCCAGCGGGATATCCTGGCGAATGGCATCGTTGATCGGCCCTTCGAGCGCGCGCAGCCGATCATTGTCGGCGCCGGGCACGTCGAAATCCATGCGCGCCGTGCCATCGGCCGCCATCTGGACGCCCGTGACGAGGGCACCGTCGAAGCTCTGGAAGACGAAGGCATTCAGGATATGCGTGCCGGTATGGAGCTGGCGCATGGTCTGGCGAAACGCGGGATCGACCGACGCGCGGACGACTCCGCTGACCTCGGCCACGCCAGCGAGCAGATGCCAGAGCTTGCCGTCCACGATCTCGAAACCCGTGACCTCGGCCTTGCCGTTCTCCCCTTCGAGGAAACCGCGATCGGCGAGCTGGCCGCCGCCGCCCGGATAGAAAGGCGACTGGGCGAGCGCGACCTTGCCGGGCAGCGCGTCCGTCACGGTGGTTTCGAGGCTGAGCGTCTCGGGGTGGTCGTGGCAGAAGAGGTGCATGCGCCTGGGTAGCGCGTGCGCCTGCTGCCGGTATTGGCGAAAATTGCGTTACGCCGCCGCCGCGCGCGCGAACTGCACGGGCGTGATGCCGTAGCAGCGCTTGAAGTGCTTGATGAGCGCGCTCTGGTCATAGAAGCCGACGTCACCCGCGACCTCTGCCGGCGGCCGGCCGTGGCGCAGATGCCGGCACGCGAGGTTGAGCCTCACCTGTGTCAGGTACGCGTGTGGGGTCATGCCGGTCGTGCGCTTGAAGAGGCCGATCAGCTGGAACGTGGTGAGGCGGGCCTCGGCCGCAAGGTCCTCGAGCCGCAACTCCTGCGCATGCTCCGCCCTCATGCGGTCCCTCACCCGCTCGAACCGCGCACGGTCGCGTGGCGCCGCCTCGATGCGCGCGCCGCTGCCGTGACGCCCGAACAGCCGGCCGAAGGTCGAGACCAGCACCTCGCGCTCGGCGAAGACATCGCGCCCGTCCTCGATGACCAGGTGCATACCGAGGAACGCACGGATCAGGTCACGATCGGTGAAGATGTTGCGCGTGAAGTAGGGAATCTCCTCGACGCCCAGCTCGTGCGCCACGCGATCGAGCGCCGTCCGCGTGAGATACATCGAACGATACTTCCAACGCTCGCTCCAGCCCATGCGCCCGGCATGCGGCTCGCCCGGATTGAACACGAACAGGGTCGCCGGCGTGGCCTCCTCGATCACGCCGCGGCTGCGCACGATCGAGCCACCCTGCTCCGTCATGGCGACGACCAGGGCCCCGTGCGTGTGCAACGGATATTCGTGGGTCGTGAAGTCGGCGTTGAGCAGGCTCAGTCCAGCAAGATGCCGGTCCTCCCAGTACTGCGTCGAGTTGCGAGGATCGCGACGCGGCATGCCGAGCCTCAGGTCCGTTGGCGCAGGAGATAGGTATCCATGATCCAGCCGTGCGCGGCGCGGGCTTCGGCGCGCTTGCGCTCGATCTCGTCCTTCACGTCGGCCAGGCGGCCGGAGACGAGGATTTCGTCCTTCATGCCGAGATAGGCACCCCAGAAGATGTCGTAGTCGCCATCTACGTGAGCGAACGCCTGCTCGCCGTCGAGCATGACGACGCTGTCGACGCCGTCCGGCAGTCCTGCCTTCGCCTTGCGCCCCGTGGTGAGAAGAACCGGTTCGCCGATGCGGTTGATCGCGATCCCGTGCCGAGCCGCCAGCACCTGCACCGCGGTGATGCCGGGGATCACCTCGACTTCGACATCGAGATTGCCGAGGATACGCAGTGTGCTGTCGTAGAGCATGGGATCGCCCCAGACGAGGAAGCCGCCGATCTTGTCGTCGACGAGGTGGCGATCGAATAGCAGGTCGTAGTTGGCGGTCAGCGCCGCGTGCCAGTCGTCGACGGCCCCGCGATAGTCGTCGCCGGCCGGCCGGCGCTGCGGAATCTCGACGCCGACCTCCTCGTAGCCACGCCCCTGAATGAAGCGCTCGAGGATTTGCTCGCGCACATGCCGCAAGGCCGCCTTCTCCGCCCCCTTGTCCGGCATGAAGAACACGTCGACCCGGTTCAGGGCATCGATCGCCTGGACCGTCATATAATCCGGGCTCCCGGCGCCAATGCCGATGACCAGGATCTTGTGCATCAGGCCCCGCGAAGGATCGACTTGCCGGCATAGCGCGCCTGCGTGCCGAGCTGTTCCTCGATGCGCAGGAGCTGGTTGTACTTGGCCAGGCGGTCCGAACGCGACAGCGAGCCGGTCTTGATCTGGCCGCAGTTGGTCGCGACCGCGAGGTCGGCGATCGTCGAGTCCTCGGTTTCGCCCGAGCGGTGCGACATCACCGCGCCGTAGTTGGCGTTGCGCGCCATCGACACGGCTTCCATCGTCTCGGTGAGCGTGCCGATCTGGTTGACCTTCACGAGGATCGCGTTGGCGAGCCCGTCCTTGATGCCCTGCGCGAGGCGCTTGGGATTGGTGACGAAGAGATCGTCGCCGACCAGCTGGACCTTCTTGCCGAGCTTGTCGGTGATCTTCTTCCAGCCGTCCATGTCGTCCTCGGCCATGCCGTCTTCGATTGACACGATCGGGAAGCGCTTCACGAGGTCGGCGTAGTAGTCGACCATAGCGGCGGCATCGAAGGACTTCTTCTCGCCCTCCATCTCGTACTTGCCCTTCTTGAAGAACTCGGTCGACGCGGGGTCGAGCGCCAGCACGACGTCGTCGCCCGGTTTGTAGCCCGCCTTCTCGATCGCCTTCATCACGAAGGTCAGCGCCTCGTCGGCCGTCGCGAGGTTCGGGGCAAAGCCGCCCTCGTCGCCCACGTTGGTGTTGTGGCCGGCATCCTTGAGCTGGCTGCGCAGCGCGTGGAACACCTCGGCGCCCATGCGCAGCGCCTCGGAGAAGCGGCTGGCGCCCACCGGCATGATCATGAATTCCTGGATGTCGATCGGATTGTCGGCGTGCGCGCCACCGTTGATGATGTTCATCAGCGGCACCGGCAGCACCGAGGCCTGGCTGCCGCCGACATACTTGTAGAGCGGCAGGTCGCTCTCGAGCGCGGCGGCCTTGGCGACGGCGAGCGAGACGCCGAGAATGGCATTGGCGCCGATGCGGCTTTTATTGGGCGTGCCGTCGAGATCGATCATCGCGCGGTCGATCTTGATCTGGTCGCGCGCATCGAGGCCGGACAGCAGGTCCATCACCTCGGCATTCACCGACTGGACGGCCTTGAGCACGCCCTTGCCGCCGTAGCGTTTCTTGTCGCCGTCGCGCAGCTCGACCGCTTCGTGTGCGCCGGTCGAGGCGCCCGACGGAACCGCGGCGCGGCCGGTGGCGCCGCTCTCCAACTCGACGTCGACCTCGACCGTGGGATTGCCGCGGCTGTCGAGGATTTCACGGGCACGGATGTCGACGATGGCGCTCATGCGGGCAAACTCCAGTTGGGGCGCGGACTGTCTAGCCCCTGCGACGGGCTTTTTCCAGACCGCG
>JAFEFH010000059.1 GCA_018240695.1 Pseudomonadota bacterium
GATCTCCATGCCGTCGCACCAGACTTCCCAGCCGAGGCCCCAGGCGCCCAAGGTCGGGCTCTCCCAGTCGTCCTCGACGAAGCGGATGTCGTGCACGGCGGCGTCGATGCCGATCGCCGCCAGCGAGCCCAGGTACAGTTCCTGGAAGTCCGCCGGCGACGGCTTCATGATCACCTGGAACTGGTAGTAGTGCTGCATCCGGTTGGGATTCTCGCCGTAGCGGCCGTCCTTCGGCCGGCGCGAGGGCTGCACGTAGGCCGCATTCCAGGGCTTCGGCCCGAGCGCGCGCAGGGTGGTGGCGGTGTGGAACGTGCCCGCGCCCATCTCCATGTCATAAGGCTGGAGGATGAGGCAGCCCTGACGGGCCCAATAGTCCTGCAGGGTCAGGATCAATTCCTGAAAGCACTGCGGCTTGGAGGGCTTGGACACGGACATTCCCCGAAGCTCAGAAAGGCCTTGTGCTTCTGACACTTAAGGCCGGTTTGTGCGGTGCGGCAAAATAGGTGCCACCCTATCCCCGGTCAAGCGTCGCAACCTAGGTCTGGGGGCATTCCGGACGGCCGCATTTCGCCTGTCCGACGGCGATATAAGTGCCGCATCCGGGGCACGGATGGGTGTCCTCGACGATGCGGGGGCGCGGAACAGGGTTCTCGCGCGGCCCCTGCGGCCGATTGGCTGATTGGGGCGGGTTTTGCGGCGGCGGAGGCGCCGGCGTGCGCCGGTTGCCGCCCAGAATATTGAACCAGCGGTTGGCGGTGGTCCAAATACCGTACGCGGCGACCGCGAAGATTACGATTTTGAGGATAAATCCCATGCGGCCTTGTGCGGTCCGCGCACAAGCCGGTCAAGCGCGCTATATGTCAGCCCCATGAATGGAAGGAACGGCCAACCGCTCGACCTGTTTGTCGTCGGCGGAGGCATCAATGGTGCGGGCATCGCCTGCGACGCGGCGGGGCGCAGTCTCAAGGTCGGCCTCTGCGAAATGAACGATTTCGCCAGCGCCACCTCCTCGAAGGCGACCAAGCTCATCCACGGCGGCCTGCGCTATCTGGAGCACTACGAGTTCCGCCTCGTGCGCGAGGCGCTGATGGAGCGCGAGGTCCTGCTGGCCAAGGCGCCGCACATCTCCTGGCCGCTGCGCTTCGTGCTGCCGCACGAGCCCCATCTCCGCCCGCGCTGGATGCTGCGGATCGGCCTCTTCCTCTACGACCATCTCGACCGGCACATGACTCTGCCGAAGTCGGAGGCGGTCGACCTGCCGACATCGAAGTTTGGCAGGGGCCTGAAGAAGTCGTTCAAGAAGGGCTTCGTCTACTCCGACGGCTGGGTCGACGACGCCCGCCTGGTGATCTGCAACCTCAAGTCGGCACGCGCCATGGGCGCCGAGATCTACGCGCGTCACCGCTGCGTCTCGGCGCGGCGCAGCGCCGACGGCAAGCTGTGGGAGATCGAGCTCGAGGGCCGCAACGGCGAGAAGGTCTCGCTGACCGCGCGCGGCCTGGTCAACGCGGCCGGCCCGTGGGTGAAGCACTTCCTCGACGAGGAGACACCGGTGAAGACGCCCAAGCGCGTCCGCCTGATCAAGGGCAGCCACATCATCGTGCCGCGCCTGCATGACGGCGACCACGCCTTCATCCTTCAGAACAGCGACAACCGCATCGTCTTCGTCATTCCCTACGAGCGCGAGTTCTCGCTGATCGGCACGACGGACATCCAGGTCGAGAGCAGCGACAATCCGCAATGCTCGCCCGAGGAAGTCTCCTATCTCTGCGAGATCGTGAACCACTATCTCGACAAGCCGGTGACGCCGGCCGACGTGGTGTGGACCTATGCGGGCGTCCGTCCGCTGTTCGACGACGGCGACGACAACCCTTCGGCTGTGACGCGCGACTATCATCTCGAAGTGGATGCGCCCTCCGGCGGCGCGCCGATCCTGTCGGTGTTCGGCGGCAAGATCACGACCTACCGCAAGCTGGCCGAACATGCGCTCGAGGACTTGCGCAAGTTCTACCCGAAGATGGGCGGCGCCTGGACGGCACACAAACCCTTGGCCGACGGCGAGCTGGCCGATGCGCCGAGCTTCGAGGAAGCGTTCGACCGCTTCGTCGCGGGCGCACAGCAGGCCAAGCCCGGCCTCTCGCCGGATCTCGTGCGCATTCTTGCCCGCCGGCACGGCGCGGGAATCGACGATCTGCTGGAGAACGTGAAGACCGAAGCCGATCTCGGGCGTCATTTCGGCGCCCATCTGTATGAGGTCGAAGTTCGATACCTGATGCGCGAGGAATGGGCGGTCGATGCCGAAGACGTGATGTGGCGCCGGACCAAGGAAGGTCTCCACATGAAGCAGCCCGAGCGCGACGCCTTCGTGCAGTGGATGAGCTTACAACTTCCTAACAAATAGTCGGCGGCGCCGGGCACGTTTCGAAAGGCGTGTCCGTATTGATGGGCAGGGAGAATGTTCCAGCCCCTCAGGAGCTCGCCAAAATGTCGTCCCGTATGAAGTTTCTGGCCGTTTCGACCGCCCTCGTGGCAGCGGGCGGCCTCGCCTGGTTGACCTCGGCTTCCGCCTTCGACGGTGGGTTCGAGAGCGGACCGCAGGTCGCCCAGGCGGCTCCTCCGCCGCCCCCGCCCGGAGCCGCACCCGGCGCCGGCCCCGCCGCGCCGATGGCTGCGCCGAAGTTCAACCCGCGCAACATGTGCCTCGACCGCGTCGCACACCGCATCGGCAATCGCGCATACCTCAAGGCCCGGCTCGACTTGAAGCCCGAGCAGACGAATGCTTGGAATGCCTTCGAGAAGGCCGCCGACGATGCGAGCGCCAAGGACAAGGCCCGCTGCGCGGCCCTGCCGACGGAAGTCACCACGCCGCCGAAGTTCAACGAGCGCATGACCATGCGCGAGACGCGGATGAAGGCGCGGATGGAATCCTTCGAGGCCGTGAAGCCGTCGCTGACCGCGCTCTACGCGGCGCTGACGCCCGAGCAGCAGGCGCTGTTCGACCGGCCGATGATGGGCGGCCACCGCCACCACGGCTGGCGCGGCCGCCACGGCCGCGGCTGATCGCAGGAACGAGACGTCGCGGGCGGCCGACGCAAACAGCCGCCCACCTGCTCCGCTCGTGGGGCAGCGAAGGGGAGAGACGAGTTGAACGAGCGTGCGGCGCGACGTGCCGAATTCGACTGGTTGCGCGTGCTGGCGCTGGGCATGCTGATGATCTTTCACAGCATGATGGGCTACAGCGACTGGCCCTGGCACGTTAACGATCCCCATCACTCCATCGCGCTCGACGGCGTCCTCGACTTCATGCTGCGCTGGCGCGTGTCGCTGGTCTTCGTGGTCTCCGGCGCGGCGCTGATGCTGGCGCTCGACCGGCGCAAGCCCCTCGCCATCCTGCGCGAGCGCTGCGCGCGCCTGCTGGTGCCGCTGGTGTTCGGCATGGCGGTGATCGTGCCGCCGCAGATCTATCTCGACCGCGTGCAGCACGGGAAATTCCACGGCTCGTTCCTCGACTGGCTGCCGCAGGCCTATTCCGGCATCTATCCCGCGGGCAACCTGACCTGGAATCACCTCTGGTTCATTCCCTACGTGCTGACGCTGAGCGCGATCGCCCTGCCCTTTTTCCTGTGGGCGCGCTCCCCCGACCGTCGTCTCCGTATGGAGCGCTGGATGCATGCGGTGGCCGAGCGCCATCTCTTCTGGCTGCTGGTCGTGCCGCTTGGGATCGCGCAATGGTTGATGCTGGGGCAAGGCAGCGACAGCCACACATTCATCGGCGACGCGCACGGCTGGCTCGAGTTCGGCTCGCTGTTCATGCTGGGCGGCGCTGTCGCGCGCTGGCCGATCGTGCTCGCCTCGATCCAGCGCGAGCGCTACGCCGCGCTGATCGTCGGTGTCGTGGCCTACAGCGCTCTGCGCAAGGAATGGCCGGGAGAGCCCGCGTCAACCGCTGGCGTTTTCAGCTGGTGCACGATCTCCGCGCTGAACGTGCTGGCCTGGGTCCTGGCGTTCCTCGGCTTCCTCACACGCTGGTTCAACCGGCCCTCGCCCGTGGTGACCTATCTCACGGAGGCAGCAATGCCGGTGTACGTGCTGCACCAGACGCTGATCGTCCTGATGGTCTACGACATGCACAAGCTCGGCCTGCCGGTCGGCCTCAAGATCCTGTGCACCCTCCTCTTCGCCGTCGCAGGGGCGCTTGGCCTCTACGAGCTGGCCATCCGCCGCAGCAAGTGGCTGCGCATCCTGTTCGGCGTGAAGCCCAGGGCGCGCACGCTGGGGCCAGAACTGCTGGTGCCGGACGCCGCGGCGCCTACCAGTCGCTCGACCGGACGATCTTCATGAGGTCGTCGGCCATGGTGAGGGCCGTCAGCACGCCGGTCTTGGGATTATCCGGCATCGCGCGGCCCAGCCGCTCGAGCTTCAGTTCGCCCGAGTCGCTCACCACTTCGAGGCGGCTCGCATTGGTGCCGGGCGGCAGCGTCGGATCGGCCACCAGCTCGATGTCGGTATTCTCGAGGCCCGCGCCGCACAGCGCCACGGTGACCGCGAGATTGGCGTTCTTCGGGTAGAGCCGCCCGGCATCGGCCGGCGAGCCCTGGAAGATCACGGTCGGCACCTTGATCGACGGCAGGTCGAAATCCGTCTCCGCCGGCGTCCCGGTCCAGGCATGTGGCGGCTTGATCGAGGTGTACTTCACGCGTTCGAGCTTGCCGAGACGCATCGCCAGCAGCCCGTCGAGGCCGGCGATCGCGCCCGACGGCAGGCGCAGGCGCGCGCCGCTCTTGGCCGCCGCCGCGCGGTGCTTCTTCCACAGCTTGGGATCGCCGTAGGCGCCGGTGGCGATGACCATGAGGTCGATACCCTTGTTCAGGATGGTCTCACCCCAGTCGCGCACCGCCTGCTGGCTGGCGGCCTCGACCACGATGTCGGGCTTCAGCTTCAGCAGCGCCTTCAGCGTTTCCACGACCGCGACCTTGGAGCCGACCTTCTTCTGCGTCGCCTTGGCGCGGCCCTCGCGGACCAGGACGCCCACGATGTCGATGGGCGGCTTCTTTTCCTTGAAGACGTCGAACAGCATCTGGCCGATGGCGCCGTAGCCGATCAGCGCGATCTTGAGCCGCTTTTTCTTCGCCATTGTCGCCCCCGGAAGCCTCAAAACGGCGGAACTATAGCGGCTGCGCCGGGCTCTTGCGACCGTGGGAGGCGGCGGCTATAACCCCGCCTCCCAGCGGGCCGGAGTCCGTAAACCTGACGGAGCGTAGCTCAGCCTGGTAGAGCACTAGCTTCGGGAGCTAGGGGCCGGAGGTTCGAATCCTCTCGCTCCGACCAATGGGACGAACGGCGCGCAGCAATGCGCGCCGTTTTTCGTTCAGCCGCCGGTGCCGACGCCCCGGGACATCTCGACGGTGCCGCGCGCCTTGTCGGCGGCGCGGCTCTCGATGTGGTAGCGGTCGCGCGAGATCGACCAGGACTGCAAGGCGAGCGAGAGGATGCCCACCAGAGCCAGTCCCAAGACGAACAGCACGGCTGGTTTCAGCACTTTGAACATGCTGACCGGTCTGAAAGCCGAAAGCGGCACAAAAGTGGCCGCGAGTATAAACACTGTCCACGCCTAGAAATTCGTGCCGACGCGAAACGACACGCGCCATGGCCGCACACTGGTGTCGAGCGGCGATGCATCCAGCGCCTTCGCGAGTTCGATCTCGCCGGTGTATTTCTGAAACGCCCGGACCCGCACACCGCCACCTGCCGTGCTCGCCTGCGCGAAGACCGGCGCGTTCAGCGGGTCGGCCGACGACAACCAGCCATGATCGGCGAACACGTAGAGTTGTGGATCGGCGAGCTTGCGATCGATGCCGAGCCAGTCGACCGCATACCGCAGTTCCGCCGACACCGCCGCGCCGCGATCCGCGACGGATTCCGAGACATTGAATGCGCGCCCGAAGTCGCGGCCGCCGAAAGAGAAGACCTCGGCCGCCGGCAGGGTGCCGCCGCTCATCTGCCCCGCCGCCCGCAACACCAGCGCGAAATGCCTGCCGAGCGGCTGTATGCGCTGGACATCGACATTCAACTTGAAGAACGATGGCCCGGCATAGGCACGGTTCCGGGCCACCGCACTCGCGACGTCGAGGCCGACACTGGCCAGCGCCGTGGCCGACCAGACGCCGTCCAGCCCGTCTTTGAAGACTGCCGCCGAACCACTGCGCAGGACGCGCAGCGAATCGCCCGGGACGCCGATGCCGGCCAGCGTGTAGTCGACATCGATCACATCGACCATCCCGAAGCCCGTCACGGTCCAGTCGAGCCGCCGCACGATCGGATGGGTGTACTGCACGCGCCCCAGGATCGAGCGGCCCAGGAAGTCGACCGGCTGACCGTTCAGAGTCGCGGGCGGGCGTTGCCACACCATCTGGCCGAGGAAGCTCAGTCGTCCGCCGTCGAGCCCGACCGGCAGGCCATAACGCACATCGAACAGGTGCAGCCGTCCCCAAGGCACGGCACTGAGGTAGCGCAGCTCCAAGGCGTCGCCGCCGGTCAGCAGCGAGCGGCCGATGCCGCCTACACGGAAGTTGACCGACGTGTCGGGCGTGGTCTGGAAACTGTCGATGGTGGCGATCGGCGTGAAGCGCTCGAACGTGCCGCCGACAACCAGCACGACCTTTGCCGGATCTCCGGAGGGATCGGGCCGCGCGGCAGCAGCGAGCGAGACGCCGGGCGTGTCGGCGGCCAGCAGGAGCTGACGCTCCAGGTCGGCACGCTTCAACGGATGGCGGCCTTTCAATCGCCCGAGCAATGCCTCGATGCGCTCGCGCACGGCAGGTGAGGAGATTCCATCCTCGATCTCGATCCGGGAGACCGAGCCCTCGAGCACCACCACGCGCAGGCGATCGCCGTCGAGGTCCTGCTTCGGAAGGACGACCGAATAGAAGACATACCCGCCCTTTTCGTAGAGCTGAGTGATGCGATTGACCGCCGCGACCACCTCGGAGAACGCGACCCGGCGATTGAGGATCGGCGCGAACAGCGGCGCGAAGTCGGCTGGCCCGAAGGCGGTGGCGCCTTCGACCGTGACGTTACGGAACGCGACCTCGCGGCGCGCGAGATCGGGCGGCACTTGCACGCCGCCTGATGCAGGCACGTCGATCTCGGCCTTGCGACCAGGCCCCTCTCGCTCGTCCAGCACCTGACGACCGATCACCGACGGCGACGGCGCGATGGACGGCGGCGGCAGCGACGGAGTCTGCGCCGCGGCGAACGGGGCACTGCACGTCAGTGCCACCGCCGCCGCGACGAGAACACGTCGAAGGTTTATGCCACTGGGTACGCCATCGGAGCCGTCCGCCTCAGCGGACGGCACCGGTATTGCCCAGCACGCCGGTGGTGGTGTTCACGACATTGCCGACGACGCCGTTGCCGGTGCCACCAAGCGGGCCGTTGGTCGATACGCCGCCGACATTGACGGCGCCGCCACCAACCTGGACCAGTGCGCCGCCGTTGGCTCCCGACGGCAGCACGGCGGTATTGGCGAGGATCGGAGAGGGGACATTGAGCGCCGTCGTCGAGGTGCCGCCGTTGGGCGTCGTCGTCGACGTGCTCAGGAGGCCGGTCGTGCCGCTACCGACGCCATCGGTCGTGAGCAGCGCGCCGTTCAGGAGCGGCTCGCCGTCAGGCGTGGCCGTGCCCGTCGCTGCCGCCACCGCCGGCAATACCGTGACGCCGTTGCTGCTGGTGCCGAGCAGACTACCGGTAGTGTCGGCGAGCGTACTTCCTATGCCACTGCCGCTACCGGTCGTCGTGCTCGAACTCGAACCGGCAGTGGTTGCACCAGAGGTGCCGGCGCCAAGGCTGGCGGTCGATCCCGAAGGAGATGAAGGGCCGCCGGAGTCGCTGCAACCGGCCGCCGCCGTCAGAGCCGCAAGAACCAAGCACTTCCTCCACATTGGAAACCTCCGTGGCTGTTCACTCTCCCTCGTTTTCAACTAAGACTCGTCACCCGCTTCGGTTGCACCAAATGATATTCATTCGGTTGAACAGTTCAGGAAATGCAACCACTCAGCGAAGCAGACTTTCGCGCAAAAGGCCGAATAACCCCGTCGCCAATAGCATTCCCAACGCGACGTTCCGGTAGAGTCGCTCGCTCGCAAACCCATGAAACAACCGACCGCCGCACCAGGCGCCAAGGACCATCAGCGGCACCAATACAACCGCGCGTCCGATTGCAGACCAACCGGCAACACCACTCACCAGCACTATGGTCACCAGCAGGAACTGGGTGAGGAAGTAGTAGGTCACAATATTCGCACGGTTGACCGACGGCGGGTCATTGCCCGAGAGCAGATAAAGCAGCACCGGCGGACCGCCGACGCTGGTCGTCGCCATCATCGCCCCGGAAATCGCGCCGACGGCCGCGGACACGAATGGCGAGCGCCGCCCCCGGTACTTCCAGCCGCTCCACATCAGCAGCACGAAACCCACGATGATGGCTGACACGGCCGTCACGATGGTGCCCTTGTCGACGCTGGCCAGCAGCCATACGCCGAGCGGCATGGCGATGCAGGCAGCGACGCTCATCGGCATCAGCGTCTTCCAGTCGGCATGGCCCCGCACTTGCGGGAAGAGTTGCAGCGACACGACGAGTTCGATCGCCACGATGGTCACGACCATCTCGGCCGAACCGAACAGAATGGCGAAGAGCGGCGCCATCAGCATGGCCGAGCCGAAGCCGGCAAAGCCGCGCATCAGGCCGGCCACCAGCGTCACGCCAGCGGGCAGCCAAAAGCCGGTATCGGCGAACAGCCCCTGGAGATAGGAGAGCATGTTTGTCGGCTCGTGGCCGGCTAGGAGCGTTGGCCCTCTCCCGTTTTCTCGCGCAACCGACGCATACCGCGCAGCCACCGGTCTCGGTCGTTCTTGCGAACCATGTACTCGCTGACTTCGGGGTGCGGCAGGATCAGGAAGGTCTCCGCATCCATCGCGTCGATGACGCTCTGCGCAACGGCATCCGTGTTGATCACGCCGTCGACCGATGCGGCTGTGGCTCCCGCCATACGCAGCATGTCGGTGTCGACCGCCTGCGGACAGAGCACGGAGACGCGGATGCCCTTGTCGCCGTACTGGATGGACAGGTGTTCGGCCAATGCCACGCCCGCGGCCTTGGTGACGCCGTACGGCGCCGATCCCATCGATGCCAGCAAGCCGGCGGCGCTCGCGGTGTTCAGCAGGTAACCCTCGCCGCGCTTCAGCATCTGCGGCACCAGAAGGCGCGCGGCATAGACGTGGGCCATCACGTGGATCGCCCATGAGTCGGCCCAGTCCTTGTCGGTGGCGTTCTCGTGTCCGCCACGCCCGATGCCGGCGTTGGAGAAGAAGACGTCGACCGGGCCGTACTTCCTCTCGGCTTCGCCGATCAAGCGCTTCACTTCGGACTCCTTGCCGACGTCGCCCGCCACGGCGAGGCCGCCGATTTCCTTGGCCACCTTGTCGAGGCGGCCAGCATCCATGTCGGCCACGACCACACCCTTGGCGCCCTCGCGCGCGTAACGCCGCGCGATCGCCTCGCCGATGCCGCCCGCCGCGCCGGTGACCACGCAGACCTTGCCCTTGACCTTCATTTCGGCGTTTCCCCTCGCTTTTGCCGTGAGCCTACGCGAGAAAGACGGGATGAGCGACAGACTTGTCCTGCGCGCGGCGACGCCCGCGGACGCCCCCGTGATCGCGGCCACCATCGCCGCCGCTTTCGAGCAATATCGCGGCAAGCTGGTTCCCGAGTCGGGCGCGTTCCGCGAGACCGCCGAGGGCATTGCGCGCGAATTGGCGAAGGGTGCGGGCGCCATCGTCGCGGAGCAGGACGGCAGCGTCGTCGGCTGTGTGATGACCAAGCGCGAGGAAGGCGATCTCTATTTCGGCCGTCTCTCGGTGCTGCCCGCCGCGCGCGGCCTCGGTCTCGCGGGCAAGTTGATCGCGGCCGTCGAGGCCGAGGCGCGGGCTCGTCAGCTTCCGGGTGTGCGGCTGGGCGTGCGCATCGCCCTGCCGGCCAACCAGAAGCTCTTCCAGTCGCTGGGCTATCGCGAAACCTCGCGCGAGGCCCATCCGGGGTTCGATCATCCGACCTCGATCAATATGCGCAAACCACTCAAATGAGCTAAGGTCCGGCCATGACACGCACACCTCTCACGGGCCCCTCCGTCTGGCAGGGAAAGGACATCAAGGACGACACCCGCTGGATCCGCCAGCTCACGCCCCAAGGCGTCGCCGAGCTCGAGGCCGCGCTCGAGGCCGTGAAGGACATGCCGTGGTCGGCGATCACGCGCGAGGCGTTCCCGCTGCCGACGCTCGGTGGCCTGCTCAACGACATCGCCGACGAGTTGGAGAGCGGCTGCGGCATCATGAAGTTGAAGGGCTTCCCGGTCGCCAACCGCAGCGAGGACGACCTGCGCCGCATGTACTTCGGCCTCGGCACGCATCTCGGCCGCCCGGTGTTCCAGAACCGCTCGGGCGAGCTGATGCGCGCCATCCGCGACGAGGGCGCCCATGTCGGCCGCACCTACGGCGAGACCAAGGACCAGAAGGGCGGCACGTTCCTGTCTTCCTACGCGCGCACCCTGACCAATGGCGGCCTGCGCTTCCACACCGACCGCACCGACGTGGTCGGCCTGCTCTGCGTGCGCCAGGCGCGCGCCGGCGGCATCAGCACGCTGGCCAGCACGCCTGCGATCCACAACGCGATCCTGGCCAAGCGGCCCGACCTGCTCGATGCGCTGTTCACCGACTACTGGCGCAGCCGCTTCGGCGAGGAAGGCACGGTGAAGGACGGACAGGGCACGCGGCTCGAGACCGCCTACCCGCTGCCGATCTTCGGCGTGCGCGACGGCAAGTTCACCTCGCACTACTCGCTCACCTTCATCGAGGCGGCCCAGATGGCGCCCGACGTGCCGAAGCTCACGGCGGCGCAGAAGGAAGCGATCGAGATGCTGATGGCGACGGCACAGGAACTTTGTTTCGAGATGACGCTCGAGCCGGGCGATCTTCAGCTGATCAACAGTCACGTCACCTATCACGGCCGCACGCCGTTCGAGGACGACGCGACCACCGGGCGCGACCGGCTGCTGCTGCGCCTCTGGCTGTCGATGCCGAACAACCGCGCGCTGCCCGAGGGTCACGAGATCCTGTGGCGCAGCATCGACGCCGGCAAGGTGCGCGGCGGCATCGCCCAGGCAACCGTCTAGGACAAGCGCGAGGCGGGCTGCGGCCTGGTCTGTGCGAGTGCGCCGCTCGCGGCAAGCGACGGGGCCGCGCCCGCGAGGACGGGCTTCAGCGTCTTCATGAGCGTCTCTCCCGATTTCCGGCCCCAGCCATACGGCCTTCCATCAGCGGCCGCTCGCGCTGGAAGAGGTCGATCACCGCGTCCATCACCGCACGCACGCGCGGCAGCGCTCGCAGGTCACGATGGACCAGCAGCCACTGGTCGGCGAAGACATCGGCGATCGGATTGCCGACCCTCTGCAACTGCGGATCGGCATCCCCCAGATAGCACGGCAAAATGGCGTAGCCACCGGCCGCGCGCGCCGTCTCGCGCACCACCAGCCAGTTGTTGGAGCGGATCGCGGGCCGCCCGCCATCCAGCCGCTCCTGCAACCAGCGCTGGCCGGGCATCCGCGTATGGTCGTCGTCGAAGCCGACCCACGGCACGCTCTTGAATGCCGACGGCGAGAGCCGCGCGACGGCGATCGAGGGATGCGCGTAGATCGCATAGGCGGTACGGGCGAGCTTGCGGGCCACGATGTCGGCCATGTCCGGCGTGCGCTCACTGATCTGCAAGTCCGCCTCGCGGCGCGACAGGTTGAGAAGCGTGTGTCGCGCCGACAGTTCGAACTCGATCTGCGTCAGCCGCGCGCGCAATTCGGGCAGATGACTGGCCAGCAGGGCGGATATCTCCTCCCCTGCCGACAGCCGGACCACGCCGCTTACCGTATCGCTGAGACCGGCGCTGCGCCGATGGATCGACAGCGCCGCGTTCTCCATCGCCTCGGTGTCTTCCAGCAACGCCTCGCCCGCCGAGGTGGGGACAAAGCGGTCCGGCAGGCGCTCGAACAGCCGCGCGCCGATCTGCTGCTCCAGCGCCGCCACCCGCCGCGCCACCGTGGGATGGCTCACGCCCAATGATTTCGCCGCCGTGGTCAGCGTGCCCTCGCGGGCGAGAGTGAGGAAAATCCGCAGGTCGTCCCAATTGGCGTTCATGTACAAAATTGTACAGCCAATTCTCCAAATTGTGGACTGACGAATGAGGATGTTCACCCTACTCTTACCGCCATGCACATCGAACCGCGCCTCCTCGTCTTTACCAAGGGTGTCCGCCACCGCATCGCCGCGGCCGTCGCCCTCGGCCTTCTTTCGGTCGGTCTGGGCGTTGCGCGTCTGGGCCTGCTCGGCTGGTTGATCGGCCAGGTCTTCGCCGGCAAGGGCCTCGCCGACCTCGCGCTGCCCATGGCGGCGATCGCCCTGGTCATGGTGCTGCGCGGCGCGGCCGAGCACTGGCGCGCGGTCACCGCGCACGAGACGGCGGCCCGGGTGCAGAAGAACCTGCGCCGCATCCTCTACGACAAGATCGCGAGCCTCGGTCCTGTGTCGGTCGGGCGTCAACGTTCGGGCGGCCTGACGCTGTCCATGATCGACGGCGTCGAGCAGCTCGAGACCTATTTCGGCCAGTTCCTGCCGCAGTTCCTGATCGCGCTGCTGTCGCCGCTGCTGATCTTCGCGGTCGTGGCCTTCATCGACCTGCCGGTCGCCACCGTGATGCTGGCCTTCGCGCTGGTCGCCCTGTTCGCACCGGCGCTTTGGCACAAGTGGGACGTCCGCAACTCCCAGCGCCGGCAGAAGGCCTATGCGAGCTTCGCCGCCGAGTTCCTCGATTCGATCCAGGGCCTGGCCACGCTCAAGGCCTTTGGCCAGGGCAAGTCGCGCGCCGACAAGCTTGAGGTCGAGGCGCGCGATCTTTTCCGCCGGACCATGTGGGTGCTGGGCACCAACTCGCTGGCGCGCGGCATCACCGATGCCTCCATCGCGGGCGGCGCCGCCGCCGCGCTGATCTACGGTGCGACGCGCGTCGAGTCGGGTGCGATGACGCTGTCGGCGCTGCTCATCATCATGATGCTGGGCGTCGAAATCTTCCGCCCGATGCGCGAGCTGCGCTCCGTGCTGCACCAGGGCATGGTGGGCCTCTCGGCGGCGCAAGGCATCTATCGCATCCTCGACGACGAGCCCGCCGTCGCCGACGCCCTCCCCGCACCGCTCGACAAGGCGCTCGCGCCCGTCATCGCCTTCGAGGACGTGGCCTTCGCCTATCCCGGCACGCGGCGCACCGTGCACGCCGGCCTCAGCTTCCGCGCCGAAGCGGGCGAGCGCCTCGGCCTAGTCGGTCCGTCGGGTGGCGGCAAGTCGTCGATCGTGCGGCTGCTGCTGCGCTTCTACGATCCCGACCGCGGCCGCATCACGCTGGGCGGCCATGACCTGCGCACGCTCTCGTTCGCGCAGATCCGCTCGCTGATCTCGGTGGTGAACCAGGACACCTTCCTGTTCCACGGGACCGTCGAGGAGAATATTCGCCTCGGCCGCCCCGACGCCGCGCAATCCGACGTCGAGGACGCCGCGCGCGCCGCCAACATCCATGACTTCATCGTCTCGCTGCCGCAGGGCTACCGTACCGTGGTGGGCGAAAAGGGGATCAAGCTCTCGGGCGGCCAGCGCCAGCGCCTGGCGATCGCGCGTGCGCTGCTGCGCGACACCCCGATCCTCGTGCTCGACGAGGCCTTGAGTGCGGTCGATGCCGAGAACGAGGCGGTGATCCAGGAGGCGCTCGACCGGCTGATGCGCGGCCGCACGACGCTCATCCTCGCCCATCGCCTGTCGAGCGTGATCGATTGCGACCGCATCCTCGTCCTCGATGGCGGCAAGGTGACCGAGGAAGGCCGCCATGCCGAGCTGATGGGACGCGGCGGCGTCTATGCCGGGCTGATGGCCGAGCAGGCGCGCGAAGCAGCGACCCCCGCCTCCGCCGACGTCTTTGCCGCGCCGACTCGCGCGGAAAGCGTCGCCGACACGCCGGGCGGCGCGGTTAAGCCGATGACCGAGGGCATCATCAAGGCCGAGGGCCTCACCTGGTATCAAGTGGTGGCGGCGCTGATGAAGGTGATCCTGCCGTGGAAGGGCAAGCTCGCCGCCACCTTTACCTTCGGCGTGCTGCGCGTGATTTCCTTCATCGGCGTGGGCGTGCTGTCGGCGCTGATCGTGCTCGCGCTGAAGAACGGCACGCCGTGGCACAGTCTCGCCATCGCGCTGGTGATCGTGGCGCCGCTGTCGGGCGTGCTGCACTGGTTCGAATCCTGGCTGGCGCACGACATGGCGTTCCGGCTGCTGGCGGAGATGCGCATCGACGCCTTCCGCAAGCTCGACGCGCTGGCGCCCGCCTATCTCGTGCGTCGCCGCACCGGCGATCTGATGGCCTTGGCCACGCACGATATCGAATTGGTCGAATACTTCTTCGCCCATACAGTGGCGCCCGCTTTTGTCGCCATCCTCGTGCCAGCCGCGGTATTGGTGGCGCTGGGCTCGGGCAGCCCGTGGCTCGCACTGGCGCTGGTTCCGTTCCTGCTCGCCGTCGGCCTCAGCCCCTTCACCATGCGCAAGAAGGTGGACCGATTGGGCAGCGAGGCACGCGAGGCCGCCGGCGAGCTCGGCGCCTTCGCCGTCGATTCTGTCCAGGGCCTCGGCGAGATCGTGGCTTTCCAGCAGGAAAGCAGCCGCGGCAACCGGCTCGATGCGCTGTCGCAGCGCCATATCGGCCTGCGCCTGCCGTTCTTCCGTGAACTCACGATGCAGCATGCCATCCTTGAGGTGCTGACCGGTCTGGGCGGCCTCGCGGTCGTCGTCACCGGCGCGGCGCTTGCCGCACATGGCGCCATCGATCCCGGCCTGCTGCCTTTGTTCACGGTGCTGGCCATGGCGGCATTCCTGCCGGTGTCCGAGATCGCGCAGATCGGCCGCCAGCTTGCCGATACGCTGGGCGCCACGCGGCGCGTCTATGCCCTGGCCAACGAGCCGATCCCGGTCCGCGACGGCGCCGGCGCGCCTTCGAAGAAGGGCGCCGCGGCGCTCGCCCTGGAAGGCGTGAACTTCACCTATCCCGGCCAGACACGGCGCGCGTTGCACGACGTGTCGGTCGCCATTCCCGCCGGCAAGACGGTGGCCCTGGTCGGTACCTCGGGGGCCGGCAAGACGACGACGGCGCAGTTGCTGATGCGCTTCTGGGATCCCGACAGCGGCCGGATCACGCTGAACGGCGCGGATCTCAGGGACTACAAGCTCGACGAGCTGCGGCGCATGATCGCCCTGGTCGCGCAGGACACTTATCTGTTCAACGACACGCTGCGCGCCAACATCCTGATCGCGCGGCCTGAGGCGAGCGAAGCCGAACTCCAGGCTGCGATCCGCCACGCCTCGCTGTCGGAGCTGGTGGCGAGCCTGCCCGACGGACTCGATTCGCCCGTCGGCGAACGCGGCACGTCGCTCAGCGGCGGCCAGCGCCAGCGCGTGGCGATCGCGCGCGCCTTCCTCAAGGATGCGCCCGTCCTGATCCTCGACGAGGCGACCTCGCATCTCGACGCGGTGAACGAGCAGGCGGTGCGCCGCGCGCTCGACCTGTTGCAGACCGACCGCACCACGATCGTGATTGCACACCGGCTGTCGACCGTGCGCGATGCCGACCTGATCGTGGTATTGGATGCCGGACGCGTCGCAGAGACGGGCACGCACGCCTCACTCCTTGCGCAAGGCGGCCTCTATGCCCGGCTCGTCTCGCGCCAGCTCGCCTCCGCCTACGCCCCGGGCGCTTCCTGAAGAAAATCTGTGATCCGGAAGCCAGACGGCCCCGTATCACGAAGCGATGAAGCCTACCTTCTTCACGCGCCGGACCCTTCTGCGCACCGGAACCGTCGCCACGCCGGCGCTGCTCACTTTCGCCGCCCACGCCCAGACCCAGCTCCCCGACAAGGCCTTGCGCATCATCGTAGGCTTTGCCGCCAACGGCGGCGCCGATCAGATGGTGCGGGCCGTGGCCCCTTTCCTCGAGCGGCGGCTGGGCCGCCACATCACGGTCGAGAACAAGCCCGGCAACACCGGCTCGGCCGCCGGCGACAGCCTGAAGAACGGGCCGGCCGACGGCTCTGTCATCGCCTTCATGCCGTCGACCACGTTGGCGCTGTCGGTCGCCTCTGCCGACGTGAAGTTCGAGCCGCTCGTCGACTTCGCGCCCCTCACCGCCGTCGGGACCTTCGAGACCGCGCTGGCCGTGACGCCCAAGGCCGGCGTCCGCACCCTCGAGGAATATATCGAGTGGACCAGGAACGAGGACGCCAAGCGCCGCCGCGTCGGCATGGCCCTCAGCGACTCTCTCCTCCAGATGTATATGCGCTCCATCGGCCGCGAGATCGGCGTCACCCTCGACGCGGTCGCCTATCGCGGCTCGGCGCCGCTGGTCGCGGATCTCCAGGACAACCGGATTGCCGCCGGCGCCGGCGGCGTGACCGCCTTCCTGGAATACCATCGCGGCAATCGGCTGCGGATGCTGGCGGTCTCGGGGCCACGGCGCCTCGACCTCGCCAAGGACGTGCCGACCGCCACCGAACTCGGCCATCCCACCCTGCTGACCGAGGAATGGTACGGCTACTTCACCTCCGCCCGTGTGCCACTGCAAATACAGCAGGAATGGAATCGCCAGATTCGCGCAGCGATTGCAGTGCCGGAGATTTCCGCGCAGATCGTCCGGGCGGGCGTGCAGTTGGAGAATTCGACGCAGGAAGTGGCGGCCGCGCGCATGGCGGCGCACATCAAAATGTGGAAGGATCGGATGGATAGCTTGGGCCTCAAGCCCACCAACTGACGTCCATCGGATCTGCGCTTAATGGTCGAGAGACTTGCCCGGCGTCGTGTTTTGCAGGTGCTGGGAACGGGCATTGCCCCGGCCATTGCCCCGTCGATTGCGCGTGCCGATTTCATCACGCCAAAGAACATCGTCATCCTCGTGGGCTTCAGCCCGGGCGGTGGCATCGATGTTCTGTCGCGCGTCCTCGCCCCCCGCGTGGAGTCCCGCATCGGCCGGCGCATCAAGGTCGAGAACCACGCCGGCAACAACGGTGCGCTGGTTTCCGAAGCGCTGAAGAAAGGTCCGAATGACGGATCGCTGATCGCCTGCGTACCCTCCACCGCAGTCGCCGCCACCGTGACCGACCGTGGGTCCACATTCGATCCGCGCACCGACATGGTGCCCCTTTCCCTGGCCGGCAGCTATCCGATGGTTCTGGCGGTGTCGCCAGCGAGCGGGGTCGCCACCCTCGCCGAATATGCCGAGTGGCTCCGTGCCGATCCGGCGCGCGCGCGCATCGGCGTCAGCGGCAGCGGCGGCTACCTCGATACCTGGGTGAAGCTGCTCGGACGCGAACTCGGCGTGGAGTTTCAAGGCGTGCCCTATCGAGGCGGGCGCCCCCTCATCAACGATCTCCAGAACAACAAGGTATCGGCCGGCGTGCTCAGCCTGCCGACGGCGCTTGAATTTCACCGCGGCGGCAAGCTCCGGATCATCCTCACCTCGGGCGACAAGCCTGCACCCTTCGCACCGAAGCTCGTCACCGCCACCCAGGCGGGCCGGCCGAATGTCGCGTCGGCGGAGTGGTACGGCTTCTTTTCCGCCCGCGGCACCCCGGCTCCGGTCGTGGCCGAATGGAACTTCCAGATCCGCACTGTTCTTGCCCAAAAAGAGACGGCGGCAGAGCTGATCAACGTCGGCGTCGACATACAGACCTCGACGCCCGAGGAACTCGCGACCCGCCTCGACGACACGCTGGCCTTCTGGAAGAAGCGGGTGCTGGCATTGGGAATGCAATCAACCGACTAGGTCGGTGTGTATCGCTTGCGTGGGAATGACTCGCTGCCTCATCCCGATGTGGCGCGAAGCCAATGCCCGCGTCGCCGAACACCGGAAGCGCTGGATGCAGAACCTGAAGGACGTCAGCATTGCGTCGCGTTGACACCACGACGGAGGAAAAGATGTTCAGCCACGTCACGATCGGCACCAACGACATTGCAAAGGCGAAGCCGTTCTATGACGCGCTGATGGCGGCGCTGGACCTGGTTCAGCACGCTGCGTATCCCGAGGCCATCGGCTATGGCCGCCCCGGCGGACGTCCCCAGCTTTGGGTTCTCCGCCCCGCGGACAAGAAGCCGGCAAGCGCCGGCAACGGCATCACCGTCGGGCTCGAAGCAGCGGACCGGACGTCGGTCGACGCGGCGTACAAAGCTGGTCTCGCGGCCGGCGGCACCGACGAAGGCGCCCCCGGCCTGCGCAAGCACTACCATCCGAACTACTACGGCGCTTATCTGCGCGATCCCGACGGCAACAAGATCTGCGTGGTCTGCCACAAGGCGCCATGACCGGCAGCGCGTGCCGCCAAGCGATTGAAGGTTTCGTTCTCCCTGCACTTGCGGCGAATCGCGCGGCGCGCCTCTTCTCTTGTTGCGCGCGTGCGACCTGGAGTAGACTCGATATCTGTCTGGAGGAACGCGATGAGCGAACCGTTCAAGGTCTTCTGGCAGCCTGGTTGAACCAGCTGTCTGAGACTCAAAGAGTTTCTATCGATCCGTGGGATCGAATTCGTTTCGGTGAATGTCCTTGAAGGCGACGGAATGGCCCAGCTCCAGAAGCTCGGCTTGCGCACCGTTCCCGTCCTGTCGCGCGGTGACAAGTACATCTTCGGCCAGAACACCCAGCAGATCATCGACTTCATCGGCCTGAACGAGGACGGCGGCCCGCAGCTCTCGGTTGAGCAGCTGCACGCCCGCATCGTCAAGTTCATGGATGCCGCTCTCGAGCTGATTCCGCTGATGCCGTACGACCGCCTCGACACGTTCGTGCCGGGCCGTCCACGCAGCTACCGCACTCTCGCCTTCCACATGTTCCGCGTGATTGATGCGTTCCTCGGCACCAACGAGGGCATCACGCTGATCCAGGCCATGTTCCGTGAGGAGCCGGAAGCCGACGCCGATACCGACGCCCTCGTCGCCTACGGCAAGAAAGTGCGCCAGCGCTATCTCGACTGGTGGGCCAAGAACGACCACGCCGCCAAGAAGTCGCTCGAGACCTACTACGGTCCGCAGACCCTGCACGAACTCCTTGAGCGGACGACGTGGCATTCCGGCCAGCATGTACGCCAGTACATGATGCTGCTGGAGAAAGAGGGCGTCAGCCACCATCGGCCCCTGGTCGACGCCGACTTCGCCAAGCTCCCGATGCCCCAAAACGTCTGGGACGGCTGAAACCTTTTTTACGACCCGGCGTTGATTGCGCAGAGATTCACTCCAAGCAGCCCGGGAGACGATTATGCGCGCCAATGGCATGAGCCGGACGCAACGCAGCGGCAAGGATCTGGTCAAGGAAATCAGCGTCCTCAAGTCCCAGCTCAAGAAGCTGTCGACCGCCATGGAAGCCGACGCCAGCGATGGCGTGAACGGCGCCATCTCGGCGGTGCAGATGAAGAGCCGCGCCGCCGTGGACGAGGCCATCGAGGCGGCGACCAATTTCATCGAGGAGCAGACCGAGCATGCCAAGGAGATGGCTGACACCGCCGTCGAGAAGGCCTCGGAGATGCGCGATGCCGCGGCCGACAGCCTGATCAAGACGGTCAAGGAGCGTCCGCTGACGACGCTTGCCGCCGTAGTCGGCATCGGCTTCCTCGCGGGGTTGCTTTGTCGCCGGTCCTAAGCCGGCAAAAGCGTCCCACGCCGGCTCGCCTTCCAAGAGAGAAGGCCTGACGTCCGTGATCGGTCCGATCCTACGCCTCGCCGCCGCCTCGGCGGCGGGCCGCGCCATCAAGGACGCCGCCACCGAAGCCTCCACCCGCGCAGCCCTTGCGCTGGGCGCGGGTGCCGCGATTCTGGTCGGCGTGTTCTGCTTCAGCCACGCTGCCCTCGTCCTGATGGAACGCACGATGGATCCGGCCGAAGCCTGGGCCGTGATCGGCGGCTTCTACGCCATCCTGGGCGGCGGTCTTTACTTCGCCGCCATCCGGCGCCGCCGACGCTGAGCGTCGGGCGGCCGCACCTTGAAGGTGCGGGGCTTCACCGAAGCCAGCGGCGGACGGACGATCCGGTCGCTGGTCGGGCGATCGTCCGACAGCAGCACCTCCAGCCAGCGAAGTGACGGCAGGTGTGCGGCGATGGTGCTGATCAGGATCAGCAAAGGCACGGCGACGATCGCGCCGATGGCCCCCCACATCCAGCCGAGCAGCGCGATCGTCACGAATACCGCCACCGTATTGAGCGCGCAGCGGCGGCTGACGAAGGTCGGCGTGACGTACTGCGACTCGGCAAAGTGCAGCACTGTCAGCATGGCGGGCGCCGCGACCACCAGCTTCCAGTCGTTGAAGCTGAGCAGCGCCACCAACGCCACCAGCCCGATCACCGTCGGCGGACCGACGAATGGCACGAACGAGGCAAGGCCCATGCAAGCGCCCCAGACGATCGCGTTGGGAAAGCCCATCAACGCCAGCGCCACGGTGGAGATGACCGCCACGCCGAAATAGATCGCCGTCAGAGAGAAGAGGTAGTGACCCACGCGCTCGTTGATGTCGCGCATCACGCGGGCCAGCCGCACGCGCGTATCGAAGCTAGCGGCCACGCGCAGGATCTGCCGGCGTTGCGAGTTGCGATGCGCCAGCAGCATAAAGGCCAGGAAGCCCGCATAGGCGATCTGCAACACCACGATCGGCGTGGTCGCCGCGAGTTCGGTCAAAAGCGAGCGGTCGCGCATCACGATCTTCTCTGCCGGCTGGGCGGCCTGTGCGGGCGCGGCGGTGGCCGCCTGCTCGACCCGGTTCGTGAGTTCCTGCAGGAAAGCCAGCGACTTGCGCACGCCCTCGAGCTTGCGCTCCAGCGTGCGGGTCAATGCGGGCGCGTCGCTCACCCAGTCTGAGATCGATGGAATGGCGATCGCCAGCAGGCCGGCGAGGAGCAGCATCAAGAGCATCACGGAAATGAAGGCCGCCAGGGTCGGCGGCAGGCGCGCGCGTTCGAAGGTGTTGGCGACGGGCACCAGCATCAGCGCCAGGACGATGGCGGCGGCGGTCGGGATCAGGAAGTCGCGGGCGAGGAAGCCGATCGTGCCCACGGCACACACGGCCAGCACGATCAGCGGCCGGCGGATCGCCGAGCCTCCCCGCAGGTGCACGACCTGGACGTCCTGAACTTCCTGATTGACCACGCTGCACCTCGCGATTGCGGAAAACGTGGACACGCATCGAATGTTCCGGGGCGCTCACCGCGCAACGTGAAAACATTCTGTTTGACTCCGGGCGAAACAAGGGCGGGCACGCCGCGTTCTCAGTGCACGAGACCTGCACGAGGTGACCGTCGTGACCCGCATCGGAAGACTTGCCAGCCTGCTTGGAGTGTTGTTCGTCATGGCGAGTTCGACGGCCCTGGCGCAGGTGCCTGGCGAGCAAGGCTTCTTCGGCAGCATCGACGGACGGTGGATGTGGCTGGGTGGCGATCCGGTCGTGACCGCGCAAGGCACGTCCGGCCAGACGGCCAACGCCCCGAGCGGTCAGATGATGCTGGGTTACAAGGTCTCGCCGCACTGGGACTTCGCCCTGTCGGGCGACGTGCAGGGCCTGATGACGCAACTCACCAAGTTCCAGAACGGCACGCTGTCGGTCGACAACAACCATCAGCACTTCAACCTCGAGGCCGGCTACAGCGACACCTGGTGGCGCGTGAACGCCGGCCTGCGCGGCATCCACTACCAGGAGACCATCGGCTACAACTTCGTCGGCTTCTCCGGCTACGATTACCGCGAGATCTACGGCATCGGCCCCAAGATCGGCGCCGGCGCCCGGTGGGGCCTGTCCGACAATTGGGCGCTGATCGGCAGCGCCAACGCCGCCCTGCTCTATGCCTCCTATGCCGACAGCGGCAACGCCGCTTTGCTGAACAGCGGCAGCTATGGCGGTCTGGTCCCGCAACTCGACGGCGAGATCGGTGTGAACTGGCGTTCCGACGACAGTCCCAACTTCTCGGTCACGGTAGGCGGCCGCGCCGCCGCCTCCTTCAACACCGCGATCACCTCTTCAGGCACGCACAAGGGCACACTGGTCGACTACGGACCCTTCATGCGACTTGCTTACAACTTCGCCGGCCGCACGCCTGCGGCGGTCGCGTCGCCGCCCCCGGCGCCTGCGACGGCGGCGGTGCCCGGCGGCTATCTCG
>JAFEFH010000005.1 GCA_018240695.1 Pseudomonadota bacterium
ATCATGCGCCAGACGCCGCAGATCCCCGACGCCTGCCAGTGGGCGATCTTCCTGCGCAATCACGACGAGCTGACGCTCGAGATGGTGACCGATTCCGAGCGCGACTATCTGTGGCAGACCTATGCCACCGACCGCCGCGCGCGCATCAACCTCGGCATCCGCCGCCGGCTGGCGCCGCTGCTCGAGCGCGATCGCCGCCGCATCGAATTGCTGAACTGCCTGTTGCTGTCGATGCCCGGTACGCCGGTGATCTACTACGGCGACGAGATCGGCATGGGCGACAATATCCGCCTCGGCGACCGTGACGGCGTGCGCACGCCGATGCAGTGGACACCGGACCGCAACGGCGGCTTCTCGCGTGCCGACTTCAACAACCTGGCGCTGCCCACCATCATGGACCCGCTCTACGGCTACGAGACGGTGAACGTCGAGGCCGCGTCGCGCGATCCCTATTCGCTGCTGCACTGGATGCGCCGCATGCTGTCGGTGCGCCGCACGCATGCCGGCTTCGGCCGCGGGACGCTGCGCTTTCTCTATCCGAAGAACCGCAAGGTTCTGGCCTACTTGCGCGAGCATGAGGGCGAGGCGCTGCTGTGTGTCGCCAACGTCTCGCGCACGCCGCAGGCGGTCGAACTCGACCTGTCGGAGTTCGCCGGCCGCGTGCCGATCGAGCTCAACGGCGGTTCGCTCTTCCCGCCGATCGGCCAGCTCACCTATCTGCTGACCCTGCCGCCATTCGGCTTCTACTGGTTCATTCTGGCCAAGGAGAGCGATTCGCCCTCCTGGCACACGCCGGCGCCCGAGCCAATGCCGGACTTCGCGACCCTGGTGCTGCGCGATCGCCTGGCCGACGGGCTGAAGCTCGCGGCCGATCCGCTGCTCAACCGCGACACCCTGCCGGCCTACCTCGCCAAGCGCCGCTGGTTCTCCGCCAAGGGCCAGGCGCTCGACACGGCCCGCATCGCCTACACCGCGCGCCTGCCGGGAGGCGATCGCGAGATGCTGCTGGCCGAAGTCGAGACGACCAGTGGCGCCAACACCAACCGCTGGCTGCTGCCGCTGTCGATCACCTGGGAGGACGAGCCCACCGCCGCGCTGCCCAATCAACTCGCGCTGGCACGGGTGCGGCGTGGCCGCCGCGTCGGCCTGCTGACCGACGCCTTCTCCCTGCCGTCCTTCGCCCAGCAGATGACGACCCTGCTGGCGGATGCAGCCACCATCGAGACTCCGGAGGGACGCATCCTGTTCCGGCCGATGCCCGACACCGAGGAGTCGCTGCGCCGCAAGCCCGACGCCAACGTGATGTGGCTGACCGCCGAGCAGTCGAACAGCTCCCTCATCGTCGACGACGCGGTGATGCTCAAGATCTTCCGCAAGGTCACCGCCGGCGATCATCCCGAAGCCGAAATGGGCCGCTACCTGACGGCGCACGGCTTCATGAACTCGCCGCTGTTGCTCGGCGAGGTCGTGCGGATCGACGGCGAGGGTCAGAGCCATTCGCTCGCGGTGGCGCAGAGCTTCATCCGCAACCAGGGCGATGCCTGGAGCTGGACCCTGAACCAGTTCAAGCGCGCCCTCGATCATCTCGGCATCCACGAGGCAGCTGCCCAGTCGCGCGCCGACGATGTCGAGGACTACAAGGACTTCGCCGCCACGATCGGTCGCCAACTCGCGGCGATGCACGTCGTGCTCGCCCGCCCGACCGACGACGAGGCGTTCAAGCCCGAAATAGCGACCGCCAAGGACGTGGCGGGCTGGCACGAGCGCACCAAGGCGTTGCTGGCGGAGGCGTTCGAATTGATCGCCAAGCGGGCCCGCACCAACGATGGCGACGACAAGATCGCCGAGGCCCTGCTCGCCGAGCGCGAAACCCTGTTCGACGCCATGAAGGGCCTGCAGAAGACCGCCGCCGGGACGCTGATGACGCGCATCCATGGCGACTTCCATCTGGGCCAGGTGCTGGTCGCCACCGGCGATGCCTACATCATCGACTTCGAGGGCGAGCCCGGCCGGCCGCTCGCCGAACGCCGCGCCAAGGCCAGTCCGTTGCGCGACGTCGCGGGCCTGCTGCGGTCGCTCGACTATGCCGTCGCCACCACACTCGATCCCAAGACCTTGGCCAGCGCCACCCTGCCCGAGGACGTCCGCGAGCGCTTCGTGTCACGGCTGCGCGACGGCGCCGGTAAGGCGTTTCTCGATGCCTACCAGGCCGGCGTGGGTGACCTTCCCGGCCTCAAGAACGCGGCCCTGCTCGATTTCTTCCTGATCGAGAAAGCGGCCTACGAGATCATCTACGAGGCGTCGAACCGGCCGAACTGGCTGTCGATCCCGTTGCAGGGATTGCATCGCCTCGTCACCCGCATCGTCGCCAAAGGAGGGGCCGCATGACGTCGCCCGCCCCCGCCACCCGCCCGCTCGCCCGCGAGGAAGCCGACGCGCTGGCCTATGCCCGCCATGGCGATCCGTTCAAGGTGCTCGGCCCGCAGGACACGCCGGCCGGCCGCGTGATCCGCACCTTCCTGCCCGGCGCCACCAAGGTCGAGGTGCTGCGCCGCAAGGACCGCGCGCGGATCGGCACACTGGAGCGCGGCGAGCCGGACGGGCTGTTCGAGGGCATCGTCAACGACCGCGCGCCATATCTGCTGCAAATCACCTGGCCCGGCGCCGTGCAGGAGACCGAGGATCCGTACTCCTTCGGCCCGCAACTCGGCGAACTCGACCTCCATCTCTTCAACGAAGGCCGGCACTTCGAGATGGCGCGCGCGCTCGGCGCCAACGCGACCACCGTCGACGGCGTGACCGGCGTGCGCTTCGCCGTCTGGGCGCCGAACGCCAGCCGCGTCGCCGTGATCGGCGACTTCAACGCCTGGGATACGCGCCGCCATCCGATGCGGCTGCGCTTTCCTGCCGGCGTGTGGGAGCTCTTCGTGCCGCGCCTGGGCTCCGGCGCGCGCTACAAGTTCGACATCGTAGGACGCAACGGCGAACGCCTGCCGCAGAAGGCCGATCCCGTCGCCCAGCAGGCCGAGAAGCCGCCGCAGACCGCGTCGATCGTGGCGGCGCCCGAGCCGCCAGCCTGGAGCGATGCCAAATGGATGGCGGGCCGCGCCGCCCGGCATGCGCCCGACGCGCCGATCTCGATCTACGAAGTGCATCTGGCGTCGTGGATGCACATGGACGGCGGCGTGTCGTGGGACAGCGCCGCCGACAAGCTGATCCCCTATGTCGTCGACATGGGCTTCACCCATCTCGAGCTGCTGCCCATCACCGAGCATCCCTTTGGCGGTTCCTGGGGCTACCAGCCGCTCGGCCTGTTCGCGCCGACCGGCCGCTACGGCTCGCCCGATGCCTTCGCGCGCTTCGTCGATCGCCTGCACAATGCCGGCATCGGCATCATCCTGGATTGGGTGCCGGCGCATTTCCCGACCGACAGCCACGGCCTCGCGCGCTTCGACGGCACGGCCCTCTACGAGCATCTCGACCCGCGCGAAGGCTTCCATCACGACTGGAACACCTTCATCTACAATTTCGGGCGGCGCGAGGTGCAGGGCTTCCTGGTCGCCAGCGCCCTGCACTGGCTGGAGCATTTCCATGTCGACGGGCTGCGCGTCGATGCCGTGGCGTCGATGCTGTACCGCGACTATAGCCGCCCCGCCAACGACTGGGTGCCCAACATCCATGGCGGGCGCGAGCATCTCGAGGCGGTGGGCTTTCTCCAACACCTCAATGCCGTCGTGGCCGAGCGCTGCCCCGGCGCAATGGTCATTGCCGAGGAGTCGACGGCGTGGCCCGGCGTCACGCGGCCCGTCGCCGATCAGGGGCTTGGCTTCTCGTACAAGTGGAACATGGGCTGGATGCACGACTCGCTCCAATATATCGAGCGCGATCCCATCCACCGCGCCTGGCACCACAGCGAGATCACCTTCGGCCTGCTCTATGCCTTCTCCGAGCGCTTCATCCTGCCGATCTCGCATGACGAGGTGGTGCACGGCAAAGGCTCCCTGCTGGCCAAGATGCCGGGCGACCGCTGGCAGAAGTTCGCGAACCTGCGCGCCTATCTCGGCTTCATGTGGACGCATCCCGGCAAGAAGCTGCTGTTCATGGGCTCGGAGATCGCCCAGGAGCGCGAATGGAACCATGACGGCGAGATCGACTGGCACCTGTTGGGCGATCCCGCCCATGCCGGCATCCAGCGGCTGGTGCGCGACCTCAACCGCGTCTACGCCAGCGAACCCGCGCTGCATGCGCGCGACACCGAAGGCACCGGCTTTCGCTGGATCGTTGGCGACGACGCCGCCAACTCCGTGTTCGTCTACCTGCGCACCGGCGGCAAGGAGGCGGCGCCTGTTCTCGTCGCCTGCAACATGACACCGGCACCGCGGCACAACTACCGCATCGGCGTGCCCCAGGCCGGCGCCTGGCGCGAGATCGCCAACAGCGACTCGCAGTTCTATGGCGGCAGCAACATGGGCAACCAGGGCGTCGTGCGCACGACCGGCGATCCTTCGCACGGCGAGCATCAGTCGATCGAGATCACGCTGCCTCCTCTCTCCACCATTCTGCTCCGCGCCGAGGCCTGATCGATGGCAAATTTTCCCGACCGGCTCGCACCCGGCGCTCCGTATCCGCTGGGTGCGACGTGGGACGGCCTCGGCACGAACTTCGCGGTGTTCTCGGCCAATGCCACGCGCATCGATCTCTGCCTGTTCGATCCCGCGGGCCGGCGCGAGGTGGCGCGTCTCACTTTGCCCGAGCAAACCGACGAGGTGTGGCACGGTTACCTGCCGGGCGGCCGTACCGGGCTGATCTATGGCTACCGTGCCTACGGTCCCTATGAGCCGCAGCGCGGCCACCGCTTCAACCACCACAAGCTGTTGCTCGACCCCTACGCGCGCCTGACGGCGGGCGAGCTCCGGCCGTCGGATGCGATGTTCGGCTATCGCGTGAATTCACCGCGGGCCGATCTCTCGTTCGATCGTCGCGACAGCGCGCCCGGCATGCTGAAGGCCGTCGTGACAAGCGACACGTTCCATTGGGCCGACGACCGGCCGCCGAACATCCCGTGGTCCGATACGGTGATTTACGAGGCGCATGTGAAGGGCCTGAGCCAGCTCCGACCCGACCTGCGGCCGCGCGAGCGCGGCACTTTCGCAGCCCTGGCCGATCCCGCGATGATCGACCATCTGCGCCGGCTGGGCATCACCGCCGTCGAATTGATGCCGATCCACGCTTTCGTGCAGGACCGCTACCTGCTCGAGAAGAACCTGCGCAACTATTGGGGCTATAACACGCTCAGCTTCTTCGCGATCGAGCCGCAATACCTGTCCAACGGCTCGGTCGACGAAATGAAGATCGCCGTCCGCCGGCTGCACGCGGCCGGCATCGAGGTCATCCTCGACGTCGTCTACAACCATACCGCCGAAGGCAGCGAACTCGGGCCCACCCTGTCGTTCCGCGGCCTCGACAATGCGAGCTACTACCGCCTCGTTCCCGACAGTCCGCGCCACCACATCAACGACACCGGCACGGGCAACACGCTGAACCTTTCCCACCCGCGCGTATTGCAGATGGTGATGGATTCGCTGCGCTACTGGGTCGAGGAGTTCCATGTCGACGGTTTCCGCTTCGACTTGGGCGTGACGCTTGGACGCGAAGGCACCGGCTTCGATCCTGGATCGGGCTTCTTCGACGCCGTCCGTCAGGACCCAGTTCTGTCGCGCGTGAAACTGATCTCCGAGCCATGGGATCCGGGCCCGGGTGGTTACCAGCTCGGCCAGCATCCGCCAGGCTGGGCGGAGTGGAACGACCGCTTCCGCGACGGCATCCGCCGCTTCTGGCGCGCCGACGACAGCACGCGTTCGGACTTCGCCGCGCGCCTGGCCGGCTCGTCGGACCTGTTCGACCATCGCGGCCGCCGGCCCTGGGCATCGATCAACTTCGCGGCCTGTCACGACGGCTTCACGCTCGCCGACACGCTGAGCTATGCCGAGAAGCACAACGAGGCCAACGGCGAGGACAACAAGGACGGCTCGAACGACAACCAGTCCTCCAACTGGGGCGTCGAGGGGCCGACCAACGACAGCGCCATCTTGCAGACGCGCCGGCAGATCCAGCGCGCAATGCTCGCCACCGTCTTCCTGTCGCAGGGCACACCGATGCTTCTGAGCGGTGACGAATTCGGCCGCACGCAGAACGGCAACAACAACGCCTATTGCCAGGACAACGAGATCTCCTGGCTCGACTGGACGCGCGCGGAGGCGCCGCAGGGGGAGGCTCTATCGGCCTTCGTGGCCCGCCTGACGGCGTTGCGGCACAAGCACCCGATCCTGCGCTGCGACCGCTTCCTGCACGGCAAGAACGAGCCTGCGCCAGGGCTGCTCGACATCACCTGGTTCGACGAGCGCGGCATGGTTCTCTCGCCCGACGACTGGAACAACCCGCAGGGCCGGCTGCTGGCGTTGCGGCGCGCCGCCCGCGAAGACAATGGCTCCGTCACCATCCTGACCTCGTTCTTCAACTCCACGCCCGACGACCACAATTTCAAGCTCCTGGAGCCGCACCTGCCGATGCGCATGCTGATCGACTCCGCCGATCCGGCCGCTCCGGAGCGCGACTTCGAGGGCGAGGTCCCCGTGCGGGCGCGCAGTGTCGTGCTGACACGCAGCGTGCTGAAGAAGCCGTCGTGAGCCGCTTCGGCGCCACCTGGCTCCGCAACGGCCGCGCGCGCTTCCGCCTGTGGGCTCCGGGTCAACGCGCGGTCGAACTCGAATTGAACGGCGGTGCAGTGTTTCCGATGGCCGCACGGGCCGGCGGCTGGTTCGAGGTCGAAGCCGACTGCGCGGTGGGAGACACCTATTTTTACAAGCTCGGCTCCGGCGAGAAGATTCCCGATCCGGCATCGCGAGCACAGGCCGAGGACGTCAGCGGTCCCAGTGTCGTCGTCGACCCCGGCGCCTTTGTCTGGCGCCAGGCTGCCTGGCGCGGGCGGCCGTGGCACGAAACGGTACTCTACGAACTTCATGCCGGCAGCTTCGGTGGTTTTGCGGGCCTGCGCGCCGAGCTCGGGCGTCTCGCCGACCTCGGCATCACCGCTGTCGAACTGATGCCCGTCGCCGACTTCGCCGGCAAACGCAACTGGGGCTATGACGGCGTGCTGCCCTATGCGCCCGACCGCGCCTACGGCACGCCCGACGAGCTGCGCACCCTGATCGACGAAGCCCACGAGCGCGGGCTCATGATGTTCCTCGACGTCGTCTACAATCACTTCGGGCCGGAGGGGAACTATCTCGGCCTCTACGCCCCGCAGTTCTTCCGTGACGACATCAAGACGCCTTGGGGGGCGGCCATCGACTTTCGCCGGCCCGAGGTGCGCCGCTTCTTCATCGAGAACGCGATCCACTGGGTGCAGGACTATCGCTTCGACGGCCTGCGCTTCGATGCGGTCCACGCCATCGCCGACGAGACTTTCCTCGACGAGATGGCGCGCGAGGTCCGCGCTTCCGTCGGTCCGGATCGACACGTGCATCTGGTGCTGGAGAACGACGACAACGTGGCCGACCACCTTCGCCACGGCTTCGACGCGCAGTGGAACGACGATGCGCATCATGTGCTGCATGTGCTGCTGTCGGGCGAACATGACGGCTATTACAGCGACTATGCCGCGCGACCGGCCGAGCAGCTGGCGCGATGCCTCGCTTCGGGCTTCGCCTATCAGGGCGATCCCTCGCCCTATCGCAAGGGCGCGCCGCGCGGCACGCCGAGCGACGACCTCGCGCCGACATCCTTCGTCTGGTTCCTCCAGAACCACGACCAGATCGGCAATCGTCCGCTCGGCGACCGGCTCGCCAGCCTGGCCGACCCGCAGGCGCTCCGTGCTGCGACGGCGATGCTGCTGCTCGCTCCGGGCATCCCCCTGCTTTTCATGGGCGAGGAGGAAGCGACCCGCACGCCTTTCCAGTTCTTCACCGACTTCACCGGCGATCTCGCGACGGCGGTGCGCGAAGGCCGCCGGCGGGAATTCGCGGGCTTCAAGGGGTTCGACGGCGAGGACATTCCCGACCCGAACGCCGTCGAGACCTTCGAGCGCAGCCGGTTCAAGCCCGAGCCCGAGGCGGAAGAGTTCCATCGCCGGCTGCTCGAGCTGCGGCGCACCCTGATCGTGCCGCGGCTTCCCGGCACGCGGTCGACCGGCGCGACGGCGATCGGCCCAGCAGCGGTCTTCGCGCACTGGCGCATGGGCGACGGTGCGGTGATGTCGATCTTCGTCAACCTCGGACAGGATGTCTGCGCGACGGAGATGCCGCAGGGGCGGCCGATCTTCGCCACCGGTGGCACGGTGATCTCCGGTACGCTCCCCGGCTTCACCACGCTCGTCTTCCTGGATCCGCCGGCATGACGGACGACGCCGTCCGTACGCTCGCGCGCCGGGCAGGCATCGCCGTCGACTGGACGGATGCGGCGGGGGGCGCCCAGCAGGTTTCGATCCCGTCGCTCACCGCCATCCTCGCAGCCCTGGGCCTGCCCTGCGCGACGCCCGGCGATCTCGCCGACAGCAAGCGGCGCATGGCCGAGCGGCAGGCCCGCTGTCCGTTGCTGACGGCGACGGTCGGCGCCCAGACGCCGCTGCCGGGACCCGAACTACCGGGCGCGGCGGAGATCGTGCTGGAGGACGGGACCGTTGCGCCGGTGAAGCTGCGCGCCATCGACGGCGGGGTCGCTGTGCCGGCCATCCGCATTCCCGGCTATCACCGCCTGCGCTACGGCGACCGTGAAACGGGCCTCGCCGTAGCCCCCAGGCGCTGCGTGACCGTCGACGACATTGCACCCGATGCCCGGCCGTGGGGCGTGATGGCGCAGGTCTATTCGCTGCGGCGCGATGGCGACGGCGGGATCGGCGACAGCGGCGCCGTGGCCGAACTCGCGGAAGCCGCCGCGCGACGGGGCGCCGACGCCGTGACCTTGAGCCCCACGCACGCTTTGTTCCCGGCACGGCCCGAGCGCTACGGACCGTACTCGCCCTCGAGCCGTCTTTTCCTCAATCCATTGCTCGCGGACCCGTCCGCGGTATTCGGCAAGGACGCTGTGGGAAAAGTCCCGGAGGGCGGCGCCGGACTGATCGATTGGCCCGACGCCTCACGGGCGAAGTACGCGCTCTTTCGCCGGCTGTACGACCGATTCAGCGATCCAGGCCTCGTGGCCGACTTCGAGAGGTTCGTCGCCACAGGCGGCGAGCGGCTCGCCGCTCACGCGCGCTTCGAAGCGGCACAGGAAGGCGCCCCCGGCGACGAGCGCTTCTCGCTGTTCCTCCAGTGGGTCGCGGATCGCGCCTTCGCTTCGGCGCAGTCGCGCGCGCGTGCCGCCGGCATGCGCATCGGATTGATCACCGACCTGGCCGTCGGCATCGACCGCGACGGCAGCGAGGCGGCCACCCGACGGCAGGACCTCCTATCCGGCCTGAAGATCGGTGCACCGCCGGACGCGTTCAATCTCGCCGGCCAGGACTGGGGGCTCACGACGTTCTCGCCCGACGGACTGGTTGCGGGCGGCTTCGAGCCGTTCATCGCCACCCTGCGCGCCGCGTTGCGTCATGCCGGCGGCGTGCGCATCGACCACGCCATGGGCCTGATGCGCCTCTGGCTCATTCCCGACGGCGCCGGCGCTGCGGACGGCGCCTATCTTTCCTATCCGCTCGACGACCTGCTGCGGCTGCTCGCGCTCGAATCGCATCGCCACAAGGCGATCGTGATCGGCGAGGATCTCGGTACCGTTCCGCCCGAGTTCCGCCGACGCTGCAAGCGCGCGGGCATCGCCGGCATGGACGTTCTGTGGTTCCAGCGCGACGGCGAGCGTTTCCTGCCACCCGCCAAATGGCGCAGCGATGCCGTTGCCATGACCACGACGCACGACCTGCCGACTGTCGCCGGCTGGTGGCGGAGCGAAGAGTCCGGTCGGGCGCCGCTGTGGCGCGCTTTCAGCGACGCCGAGGTCACGAGCGACGCACAACCTGCGCCGGACGCGCCATCGACTGCCGTGGATGCCGCGGTCGCCTTCGTGGCCACCGCGTCCTCATCGCTCGCGCTGATCCCGATCGAGGATATCGTCGGCACCAGCGAGCAGCCCAATGTGCCGGGCACCCTCGACCAACATCCCAATTGGCGGCACCGCTTCGACCTGTCGGCCGAGGAGCTGCTGGCGGATCCCGCCGCCGAGCATCGCCTGCGCTCGATGCGGGAGCGCCGGGCGTGACGCCGCGCGCCACCCAGCGCCTGCAATTCCACAAGGGCTTCACCTTCGCCGATGCCGAAGCGCTCGTGCCCTACTTCGCCGACCTTGGCGTCAGCCACCTCTATGCCTCGCCGATCACCACGGCGCGCAAGGGCTCGATGCACGGCTATGACGTCGTCGATCCGACGACGGTCAATCCCGAGCTGGGCGGCGAAGCCGCCCTCGAACGCCTGTCGGCGGCATTGAAGCAGCGGAGCATGGGGCTAATCGTCGATATCGTGCCCAACCACATGGCCGCGTCGCTCGAGAACGCGTGGTGGAAGGACGTGCTTACGCACGGCCGCGCCAGCCGTTACGCGCGCTCGTTCGACATCGACTGGGATGCCGACGGCACGGTCTTCCTGCCCTGGCTCGACCGGCCCGCCGCCGGAGCCGACATCGCCGCGGAGGCCGCGAAGGCTGGCTTGCCGCAACCCGGCGCCTATCGGCTGGGGTGGTGGCGCACCGCCGGCGATCGCATCAACTGGCGGCGCTTCTTCGACATCAACGAACTCGTCTGCCTGCGCATGGAGGACGACGAGACGTTCGAGCGCGTGCACGCGCTGGTGCTGCGCCTGTGCGCCGCCGGCACGATCGACGGGTTGCGGGTCGATCATGTCGACGGCCTCGCCGATCCCGCGGGTTACTGCCGCAAGCTGCGGCAACAGCTGGGCACGAAGTACCTCGTCGTCGAGAAGATCTTGCTCGCAGGCGAATCCCTGCCACAGAGCTGGCAGTGCGACGGCACGACCGGCTACGACTTCATGAACGAAGTGAGCGCACTCCAGCACGATCCCGAAGCCGCGACGCCACTCGCCGACGCCTGGGCGACGCTCAGCGGCCGAACGGGCGACTTCGCGGTCGAGGAAGAAGCCGCCCGCCGTGAAATTCTGGCACGCAGTTTCGGTGCCCAGCTCGAGGCCTGTGTCGACGCATTCGCACGCGCTTCCCGCTTCGAGGACATCAGCCGGCCGGCGCTACGCCGGGTGCTCACCGAACTGCTGGTCCATTTTCCGGTCTATCGCACTTATGCGACGGCCGAGACCCGGCCATCCGAGGACGCGCCGTTTCTCGCGCGGGCAGTGAGCGGCGCGAAGAGAACCGGCCTCCCATCGGACGGCTGGCTAATCGACCAGCTGCATGCCTGGTTCCAGGATCCCGCACAGGATGCCGAGCCGTTGCGGCGCTTCCAACAGCTGAGTGCGCCGATCGCGGCCAAGTCGGTCGAGGACACGGGCTTCTATCGCTACGGCCGTCTGTTGTCGCGTAACGATGTAGGCTTCGACCCGCATCGTTTCGGCAGTAGCGCCGCCGAGTTTCACGCGCAGATGCGGGCGCGGCAGAGGACGTTTCCGCAGGCAATGCTCGCCACCGCCACGCACGATCACAAGCGCGGCGAGGATGTCCGCGCCCGCCTGGCGCTTCTGAGTGAAGATCCCGCCGGCTGGACAACGCGCCTCGGCAACTGGATCGAGCGCGCGCCGCGGCTCGATCCGGCCGATCTCGCGATGCTGTTTCAGACGGTCGTCGGTGCATGGCCGCTCGACCTCGAGCTTGACGATGCGGCCGGGCGCAAAGTTTTCGCCGAGCGTGTCGCCGGCTGGCAGGAGAAGGCGTTGCGCGAGGCCAAGCTGCGTAGCGATTGGGCCCATCCCGATGAGGCATATGAAAAGCAGGCGCGTGATTTCACGGTCGCGCTGATCGCCGAGGACCGGCACCTCACGCTCCTCACCGACATCTTCACCTTCATCCAGACGATCGCTCCCGCCGGCGCCGTCAACGCGCTCGCGCAGCTCGTGCTCAAGCTCACGGTGCCGGGCGTGCCCGATCTCTACCAGGGCACCGAGTATTGGGACTTCAGCCTGGTCGATCCCGACAACCGACGGCCTGTCGATTTCGCCGCACGCCGACGAAGCCTTGGGACCACGACGCTCGACATGGCGCTTCCCAGTTGGCGCGACGGTCGCCTCAAGCAAATCGTCGTGGAACGCCTTCTCGCGCTGCGGCGGGCGAAGCCTCAGCTGTTCAGCGACGGCAGCTACGAGCCGATCGAGGCACCCGCGCATCTGGTGGCGTTTCGCCGCCGCCACGGTGCCGATGCGGTGCATGTCGTGGTGCCGCGTCTCGCGGGACACCTGGTGCTCGATCCCGGCCAGATCACGTTGAACAAGGACGCCGCGTTCCGGCTGGCAGGCGATGCAGAACTCTTCGACGATCGCCTGCCGCTTTCGGTGTTTTCCACATTCCGGCGCTGACGGCGCTCGGTAAAAATAGACCATCGCGGCGGCGTGGAATGCAGACACGCAGCTTACGCACGGGAGCCGAGGGGAGGGAAATACCCGAGAGCGGAAATCCGTCAGCTAGCGACCATGACCTCACGGTGCGTAGGTAGCAAAACATGGTCAGCCGGAGTGGCGCCCGGCCCGCGAGTATTTTCCCCGCCCCTGCACGTATCGACACTTGCTGTGGCATTGCTGTGATCGACGGCATTTTTCTGCCACCCGCTCTTGCCGCAGTGCAGCAAAGCGACAAGATTTTGCCAGACTTGAACTTCACCCTCCGCCACCGCTGACATTGGCCCGGCCCAAGGCCGGCCTGCGTCAGATCGGCAATGACGCTGCTTTTTTGCAACCCGGTTCCGCAGCGACCGTTTGACGATTCGGGGCACGGCGACGTGAACATGCACGAGAGGCATCCTTTGAGACAGGTGTTTGGGATGGTCTTGCTGCTGCTCCCGGGATGCACCGTGGTGGAGAACGCGCGCAGCGACTTCGGAAAGGCGACACATGCGATCGCATCGGCCACCCAATCGCAGCCAGCGGCCCGAACTGCCGGAACGCGCGTATCCACGCGCAACACAGCCGCACCGGACGTTGCAAAACCCGGGGTCGCCAAATCCGCAACGACGAGGGACGCCGGGGATGGAGCGCCCGTAACCTTGGTGGGCAAGAGCGAGGGTCAGGTTCGCGCCCTGCTCGGCTCGCCGACAAGCGAAGAGGATCGCGCGCCAGGCAAAACCTGGCACTACCGCAACGGTCAATGCACGATCGACGTCCAGCTCTACCCGGACGTTCAGACCCGCCAATTCGCAACTCTTGCGTACGAGGTTAAGAGCGATGACAGCACCGATGAAGGAAAACGTCTCTGCATGGCCCAGCTCAGGTCCCGTACCGCCAACTGAGGTGGTCGAGGAACTCGGCGCCCAGACTCGCCTGATTTTCGTCGACGACGATGACGACTATCGCGAGGCCGCGTCGGCGGAGCTCACCGACCTCGGCTTCTCGGTGCAAAGCTTCTCCGACGGTCCCACGATGCTGGCCTCGGTACTCGACGGCATCGACGCCGATGTCATCGTTCTGGACTGGAACATGCCTTCCCTGGCCGGCATCGACCTTCTGCCGCGGCTGCGTCGCCAGGGGATCCTGTTGCCCGTCGTGTTCCTCACGGGCCGGTCGTCTCCGGTGCACGAAAACCTTGCGCTGGATCGCGGCGCGCTCGACTTCGTCGACAAGTCGCGCGGGGTGCCGATCCTCGCCAAGCGCCTGCGCCTGCTGGTCGAGCCCGCCAAGCGGCCGGCCGAACTCGAGATCGACGAGACGCTCCATTGCGGACGCCTGATGCTGAAGCCGCGCATCGGCCGCGCGTTCTGGGACGATGTCGACGTGAACCTGACGCTGACCGAGTTCAACATCGTTCGACTGCTCGCGTCGAATATCGGCAGCCACGTGACCTACCGGGCGGTTTACGACTGCATGCATCACGTCGGCTTCATCGCGGGGAGCGGCGAAAATGGCTATCGAACCAATGTACGGTCGTCGATCAAGCGCATACGCAACAAGTTCCGCATCGCCGATCCGGCTTTCGCCGAGATCGAAAACTACCCGTCCTTCGGCTACCGATGGGGCTCGGCCGTGGCATCTCCGCAAAGTTAGGTTCCTGTGGGCGGCGCGCCGGCTCGGCGCGTCGCTCACGGTCAAGCTGGTCGGCCTCGTCGGCATCTTCATCGCCCTCCCGATCGTCCTGTACGGTCAGTTCGAGCATGCCGACCATCAGATGCGGGACCTGGTGACGCGCGCCATCCAGGATCGAAGCAAGCTGATCTCACATGCGCTGGCGCCGGTGCTCGAGAAGGCGCAGCCGGCCAACGATCCCACCCTCAACGCCCAACTCGCGAAGTTCACGAGCGACGGCACCGTGCTGCGCCTGATGCTGCAGCCGCCCGAGGGTCGTCAGTTCTTCTTCGTAGCGTCCGCGCCCACCATCCGCGCCGATGACGTGGCACCCGAGCTCGACGAACTGTCGAGACGCGGCATCCTCGCGAAGCTGTCCGAAGCCTGCATGTGGGACGCCTCCGACGAGCTGCGCTACACCCAGCCGAACGGCAGCGTCGAGCTGCTGACGTCGATCATCCCGATCAAGAACGAGCGCGGCTGCTGGGTGCTGACGTCCACCCACACGACCTCGGAATTCCTCAACACATCGATCGGCCGGCCCTATTGGGAGACGCGCGCGGTCCGCATCGCCGCGATCATCTACCTTGTCGCCGTGCTGCTCGCGCTGCTCGCCGCCATCAGCATCTGGATCAGTTTGCGGCGCTTCCGCGACGTCGCCGGCGAGATCGCGGAGGGCCGCATCGGCGACTACGCCTTTTCCCAACGCAACGTCGTTCCCGAGTTGTCGAGCGTGGCACGCGGCTTCGACAAGCTGGTGCTCGACCTCAAGCGCCTGTCGCAGCAGATCCGCCAGTCTGCCGAGGACAACGCCCATTCGTTCAAGACGCCGCTCGCCGCGGTGCAATCCTCACTGGCCCCGGTGCGCCGCGCCGTGCCGATGGACGACCAGCGGGCACGGCGCGCGCTGGCGATCATCGACTCCTCGCTCGCCCGCCTGCTCGCGCTGGTCAACGCCGCGCAGCGCCTCGACAGCAGCGCGGCGGATCTTGTCGAGGCGCCGCGCATCCTGGTGAACCTCACCGAGATCGTGGGCGAGGCCACGCTCAACGTCCGCGAGATCCTGGCCAGCCGCGAGATCCGCCTGATCCGCCGGCTCGACGACGCGGTGATGGTGCGTGCAGGCCAGGGTGTTCTCGAGATCGCGCTCCAGAACATCCTGGAGAACGCCATCAGCTTCTCGCCGCGCAACAGCTCGATCGTGATCACGCTGACGCAGAATGCCCACACCGTGGACCTTCAGGTCGATGACGAAGGACCCGGCATCGATCCCGACCAGATCGACCGCGCCTTCGAGCGGTATTTCTCGTCACGTCCCAATGCGTCGGCATTGCAGCCGCCGCGCGAGGGTGAGCCCGCGGGCCATTCGGGCCTCGGTCTCTGGATCGTTCGCCGCAACATCGAGTTGCTCGGCGGCCAGGTGAGGGCGGCCAACCGCATCGGCGGCGGCCTTTCGATGGCCATCGTCCTGCCACGCAACGGCGCCTGAGCGCGCTGAGACGAGGCACAATTTGATCACTGGCCGCTGCAAAGGCCGCTCCCTAGCTTCGACGGCATGGACACCGTCACCAGCGATCTCTCGAAGTTCCAGCAACAAGGCTCGGCTCAGATCCATCCCGTGATCCTCTCGGGTGGATCGGGCACGCGTCTGTGGCCGCTCTCGCGGGCCGCTTACCCCAAGCAGCTGCTGCCGCTCGTCTCGGAGCGCACGTTGCTGCAGGAGACCGCGGCGCGCACGATGAACGATGTGGGCTTCGCGGCTCCGCTCGTGATCTGCAACGAGGAGCATCGCTTCCTGGTCGACGAGCAGCTTCGCCAGGCCGGGATCGAGCCCTGCGCGATCCTGCTCGAGCCGGCCGCGCGCAACACCGGTCCCGCGATCGCCGCCGCCGCGATGTGGCTGCTGACGCGCGATCCCGATGCGCTGATGCTGGTGCAGCCGTCCGATCACGTCATCGCCGACACGCCCGAATTCCATCGCGCCGTCATGCGCGGCCTTGCCGCCGCCCAGAACGGCCATCTCGTCACCTTTGGAATCACCCCGCGTCATGCCGACACGGGCTATGGCTACATCCAGGCCGGCACCGCTCTCGACGGCATCGACGGCGTCCAGGCGGTCGGCCGCTTCGTCGAGAAACCCAACCAGGCGACGGCCGAGCGCTTCCTGGCCGAGGGCGGCTTCTTCTGGAACAGCGGCATCTTCCTGTTGAGCGCGCGCGCCTATCTCGGCGAGCTGTCGCGTCTGAACCCCGACATGCTCGCTGCGTGCGAGCGTGCCGTACAGGCAGGCAAGACCGACCTCGCCTTCTTCCGCCTCGCCGCCGAACCTTTTGGCGGTGCGCCGTCCCTGTCGATCGATCACGCCGTGATGGAGCACACCCAACGCGCCGCCGTCGTGCCCGTCGACATGGCATGGAGCGACGTGGGCTCGTGGCGGGCGCTGCGCGAGATCGGCGCCAACGATGCCGACGGCAATGTCTTCCATGGGGATGTCGTCGCCGATCGCGTGCACAACTCCTACATCCGCACCGAAGGCAAGCTGGTCGCCGCCGTGGGCATCGACAACGTGGTCGTCGTGGCGACGGAAGACGCGATCCTCGTGGCCGGCGCCGACGAAGGGGCGCAGGTCTCGAAGCTGGTCGGCACGCTGCGCCAGCGCAACCGCTCCGAGCCCGACCAGCACACGACGGGTTATCGTCCTTGGGGCAACTACCGCACGGTCGACGCGGGTGAGCGCTTCCAGGTGAAGCGCATCACCGTGAAGCCCGGCGGACAGCTCAGCCTGCAAAAGCATTATCACCGCGCCGAGCATTGGGTCGTCGTCTACGGCACGGCGCTCGTCCAGCGCGGCGAGGAGCGCATGCTCGTGCGTGAAAACGAGTCGGTCTACATCCCGATCGGAACCGAGCATCGGCTGGAGAATCCCGGCAAGGTCCCGCTTCAGCTCATCGAAGTTCAATCCGGCCCATATCTTGGCGAGGACGACATTGTCCGCATCGCCGATACCTACGGCCGCACCTGAGCCGCACTACAGAGGAGGCGACGTCATGTCCCCTATGATCGCAACGCTCCGCTCCATCGCCGCTTGCGGCATCATGGTCCTTGCCTTGGCGCTCGGCGCCTGCGGCGACGGCGACCGCACGCCGATCGTCCCCGATCCGTCGGCCGCCGGCGCCAGTGACACGTCGATGATGCAGCTTTCGCCGACGCGAAACGGGCTGGGCGACAGCGCCGTCTCCACGGCACGCTCGACGGCCAACTACAAGCTCGGCCCCAACGACCACACGCGCATCATCGTGTACGGCCAGCCGACACTCACCGGCGAGTACGCACTCGACGGCAATGGCGTGCTGTCCTTCCCGCTGATCGGCAATGTCCAGGCCTCCGGCATGACGCCGACCGAATTGCAGCACACGATCGCGGCCAAGCTCGATCCCGACTACCTGCACAATCCCAGCGTCAGCGTCGAAGTCTCGACCCGACGGCCGTTCTACGTGATCGGCGAGGTCCAGAAGCCCGGCAGCTATCCTTTCGTGACCGACATGACGGTGCTGAATGCCATCGCCACTGCCGGGGGCCAGACCTATCGCGCCAACATGGGCAACTTCTACGTGAAGCGCTTGCAGAACGGCCGCACCGTGAGGGTCGCCGCGACGCAGGAGACGATGCTCCATCCCGGCGACACCGTCGAAGTGCGCGAGCGGTATTTCTGATGGTCCATGTGCCCGACGACTATCCCCGCCTCTCCGCGCGGCGGCCCTCGCTGCGCGCGGTGCCGTCGACGGAACGCTATCTGCCGCCTGCCGCGCCGGTCCTGCGTCCGATGGCGCCACCGGAAGAAGGCTTCGCCGATACTCTGCGCAAGCTGTGGCGTCACCGCAAGCTGATCGCCCTCACGACCCTGGCGTTGGGCGGCGGTGCCGCGTTCGTGGCCTGGACCCTGCCGTCCTTCTATGTGGCCGAAGCCCGCGTGCTGGTGGGCGTCGAGGCGCCGCGCGTGCTGAACGCCGAAGCGATCATCACCGACACCAGTCCGGATGCCGAGCGCGTGGCAAACGAGAGCTTCGTGCTCCAGTCGCGCACGCTCGCCAAGACCGTGATCGACAAGATGCGCCTGGGAGAAAATCCGCAGTTCAATCCGGAACTTGCCAAGCCGTCTCTCTGGGCGCGCCTCACCACGCCGTCGACTTACCTGCCGCACGCGGTGACCGACTGGTTCAGCCATCTGCGCAAGGCGCCCGAGAAGGCCGCGCCGAAGGACAACACCCTGACGGCGCGCGACCACCGGCTGATCGACATCTTCCTGTCGCATATCGACGTTTCGCTGCTGGGCCGATCGCACGTGCTGAGCGTCAAGGCCGATGCGCGCGATCCCGACACCGCGGCGGGAATGGCGAACACGCTGGCCGACAGCTACATCGACTTCCAGCGGCGCGACAAGATCGCGACCATGGACCGGGTCGACAAGTTCCTGCTCGGCCGCGTCACCGAGCTGCGCGAACAGGTCAAGAAGTCGGACCAGGCCGTGGAGGACTATCGCCGCGCCCATGGGCTCTACAAGAGTTCGGGCAACGGCGTCACCGCCCAGCAGATGACCGAGCTCAACTCGCAGCTCATCGCCGCGCAAACGGCGAAAGCCGAGGCCGAATCGCGCCTCCAGGAGGCCAAGGATGTGAGCAAGGGCGGCCTCGGCGGCGAGAGCGTGCCCGAGGTCTTGAAGTCGCCGTTGATCACCGTGCTGAAACAGCAGGAGGCCGATGCCGAACGCAAGGCGGCCGAACTGTCGGCTTCCTACGGCGCCAAGCACCCGTTGATGGCGAATGCCAACGCCGAGGTCGGCAATACGCGCCGCAAGGTCGCGGCCGAGGTCGCCAAGACCATCGACGGCCTGGCGCGCGAGGCGCGTACCGCCGAGGCGCGCTACGACGCGCTCAGCCAGAACTTCGAGAAGCTCAAGGGCCAGATGGGTCAGGTCAACGACCAGTCGATCGGGCTCGAGGCGCTGGAACGGGACGCCACCGTCAACCGCAACCTCCTCGAGGCGATGCTCAACCGCGCCAAGCAGAGCACCGGTGCCGCCGAGATCCTGCAGGCCAACGCCAAGCTCGTCTCGCCCGCAGCGCCGAGCGAGGCGCCGAGCTATCCGCCGAAGTCGTTGATCGCCTTCCTGGGCATCATCGGCGGTCTTCTCGTGGGTTCGGCGCTCGCGCTGATGCGGGAAGGCGGCGACCACACCTTCCGCCGCGCCGATCAGATCGAGGCGTTGATCGGCCTGCCGGTCATGGCGATGGTGCCGCAGGTCGGCGCCCGCACGCCGCCGGCGACCGAGGTGCTGCGTCATCCCACCTCCGCCTACAGCGAATCGCTGCGGCGTCTGCAAGTGGGCATCGAGCTGTCGGAGGCGGCGGCATCGCCCAAGACCCTGCTGTTCAGCTCGGCCACGCCGTCGGAAGGCAAGTCGGTGATGGTGGCCTCGCTCGGCCGTCTGCTCGCCTCGAACGGCAAGCGCGTGCTGCTGGTCGACTGCGACTGGCGCAGCCCACGCCTGCACCAGATCTTCCGCTGCACCAATCGCGAGGGCTTGGCGTCCCTGCTGTCGGACAAGGCCGACACGGTGTCGCTCGACAACCTGATCCATCACGACGCGCTGTCCGGGGTCGATGTGCTGACCGCGGGCAACTGGAGCCCGCGTTCGGCGCACTTCATCGGCTCGCCACGCATGGGCCAACTGATCGAGGCGCTGACGCAGCATTACGACTTCGTCATCCTCGACACGGCACCGGCGCTGGTGACAGCCGACGTGCTCACCCTCTCCCGCATCGTCGACAAGGTCGTGTTCGTGGTCCGTTGGGGCCACACCCGCCAGGACGCGGTCATGGAGGCGCTGAAACAGATCGCCGACGCGCAGGCCAACATCGCAGGCGTCGTGCTGTCGCGCGTCGTCGCGCGCCAGTATCGCCAGTACGGATACCGCGATCCGTTCTACGAGTATACGCGGCCGGTCAAGGCGACGTTCGGCTGACCGCTCGATGACCCCATCGGACATCCTGTTCGTCACGCGCTATTTCTGGCCGGAACTGATCGGCTCGGCGCCGTTCACGAGCGACATCGCCGAGTGGCTGGCGCGGCATGGACACCGCACGACCGTGTTGAGCGGCCTGCCGCACTATCCGGATGTCGAGGTCTTCCCGGCCTATCGCGACGGACGGCGGCGGCGCGAGACGGTCGGTGCGGTCGCCGTCGAGCGCGTACGCTCGGGCCCACCGCGCAAGGCCTCGGCTCTCGCGCGCATCCTGAACGAGGCGGGCTTCCTGGGACGCGGGCTCGGCGCGCTCGCGCTGGGTCGCGTGAAGCGCCACCCTGTCGTGCTGGCACTCTGTCCTTCGATCCTGTGCGTGGCGCTGGCCGTCGCGGGCCGCGTCCGCGGCGGCATCTGCATCGCCATCGTGCACGATATCCAGTCCGGCCTCGCCGAGCGGCTGGGCATGGGCGGTGGCGGCCTCGCGGCGGTCATGCGTGCCACCGAACGCTATCTCCTCAATCGCACCGATCTTGTGGTGGTGCTGTCGGGCGAGATGAAGAGCCAGTTGCGCTCGATCGGCGTCACCGTGCCCATCGACGTCATCCCCCTGTGGGTCGACACCGACCATATCCAGCCCATCGAGACCCCGCCGCGGCCCGCGATCCGCGTGCTCTACAGCGGCAACCTCGGGCGCAAGCAGGGGCTCGGCCAGGTGGTCGCCATGGCCGAGACCCTGGCGGAGCGCCGGCCCGAGATCGAGATCGTGCTGCGCGGCAACGGCAACCAGATGGGCGAGCTCGCCGCCGAGATCGAGCGCCGGCAGCTCACGAACATCCGCCTGGCCGAACTTCAACCCAACGAAGGCCTGTCGACCGCGCTCGCGGCCGGCGACATACATCTCGTGCCGCAGAATCCCGATGCCGCGGCTTTTGCCGTCCCGTCCAAGGTCTTCAACATCATGGCGGTTGGCCGGCCGTTCGTGGCCACCGCACTGCCCGACAGTACTCTGTGGCACTTGCAGCGGCGCAGCGGCGCCTTCCTCTGCGTCCCGCCCAACGAGCCGTGGACCTTCGCCGATGCCGTGCTGCGCCTGGCCGACGATGAAGCGCTGCGCGCCGAGCTCGGTCGCCGCGGCCGCGCTTTCGTCGAGGAGCACTATGGCAAGCCGCGCATCCTCGGTGCGTTCAAGGATCGCCTCGATGCCGTCGCCGCCAGCCGCTAAGCGGCGACTGCTCGTCTTCGAACCGGATGCCGAGGGCCATTCGCTGGAGTGGCTCGAACATCTCGTCGCCTTCGTCGACAGCGGCACGGAACTCATCATCCTGGCCGCCGCTCCCCTTTGCGAGGCGCTCGGCCGCGCGCTGCCGGCCGGAGCGCGGGTGCGGCTGCTGCCCCTCTCCCGCTGGGAAAGGCGGCTCTGCCTGCAACGCCCGCTGCCGATCGCCGCCTTCGCGCGCTGGTGGACCATGCGCCGTCATCTGCGGCGCACCGGCGCCGACACCGGCTTCTTCCTGATGCTCGACCTCCAATCCCTGCCCTTCGCTCTCGGTCTTGGCATGGATGGACGGCGCGTTTCCGGCATCCTGTTCCGCCCCTCGGTGCACTATGGCGAGATCGGGCCCTACTCGCCCGGGCCCGCCGAACGGCGGCGCGACCGGCGCAAGGAACTGCTCTATCGCCGCATGCTGGCCAATCCGGCCGTCGATCGCGTGCTGTCGCTCGATCCGTTCTTTCCCGACTACGCCCGCCGCCAGTATCGTTATGGCGGCAAGGTCGACGCCCTTCCCGACCCGGTCCATCCGCCTGTCGCGACAGCCACGACCGCCGAGCCCGTGCCCGAGGGCCGCGTCTCCTTCCTGTTGTTCGGCTACCTCGCCGAGCGCAAGGGGCCCCTGGCCGTGCTCGACGCATTGGCCTTGTTGCCGCCGCACATCGCCCGCCGCGTGGCTGTGCGCTTCGCGGGCAAGGTCGATCCCGGGTTGCGTTACGCCATCGACCAGCGCTGCCGCGCGCTCGAAACGACCCAGCCGCGCCTTTGGCTGCGTGTCGACGATCGCCGCCTCGGCAGCGGTGAGCTTGCGGCGCTGGTGAACGAGAGTGACGTCGTTCTCGCGCCCTATCAGCGCTTCGTGGGCTCGAGCGGCGTGCTGCTATGGGCGGCACGCGCGGGTCGGCCGGTGCTCGCGCAGGAATTCGGCCTGATCGGCAAGCTGACGCGCGACAATCGTCTCGGCGTGGCCGTCGATTCGGGGGACTCCGAGGAACTCGCCCGCGAGATCGTGCGCATGGTGGAGTGCGGTCCCGAAACCTTCATCGACCATGCTGCCGCCGGGCGTTTCGTCGCCGCACAGACGCCGCAACGCTTCGCCTCGCTTGTGCTTTCCGTGTGACCAGAGGCCAAGTCGCACTTTGATCACAACATGACGCGCCCATGAGCGTTGAGACTTCGGCCTCAAGGAGCTCGACACATGAAGCACGCCACCGCCATCGTCAGCGCGACGTCGCCCCTCGCCGTCGACGCCGAACCGCGCAGCACCACCGCCCCGCGCGGCAGCGGCCGCACGATTTCCGAAGCCATCACGGGCCGCCTGATGGCCTGCTACGACGCCCTCGTCATGCTGGGCGCGGGACTCGCCGCGCTGCATTGGGATTCGCACGACGTCGACTGGCGGTTGGGCAGCCTGGTGGTGTTGCTGGGCGCCCTGCTGGGCACGAACTTCCTGCGCATGGCGGGGGCTCATCGCTTCGCGCAGTTCGGGCGCATCGACCAGGCGCTGGCGCGGGTGCTGCTCGGCTGGCTGCTGACGCTCACCGCGCTGTTCGCGGCCACGCACGTGATCGATCCCATTACCGCCGCCGATGGGCCCTGGATCGCGGCATGGTTCACCGGCGGCGCACTGCTGTTGGGCGGTAGCCGCTTCCTGCTGTGGCGCCAGATGCGCGAATGGGAGAGCGCCGGGCGCCTCGGTGAAGTCGTGGCGATCGTCGGCGCCGGGCCGGTGGCCCAGCGCCTCCTACGCGATCTCAACGCCCATCACACCAACCTGCGCATCGCGGGCGTCTACGACGACAAAGCGGCGCACCTGCCCGCGCAATGCATGGGTCATCCGATCCGCGGCACCGTCGACGATCTCGTCCAGGACGCGCGCCGGCTCGGCATCGACACCGTGATCGTAGCCATCCCCCTGGCCGAGGACCGGCTCCTCGTCGACACGCTGAACAAGCTCTGTCTCGTGCCCGTCGACGTGCGGCTCTGCCCCGACGCGTTCGGCCTGCGTCTCGGCACGGTCGAGGCCAGCCACATGGGCGGCCACACGTTCCTGAACGTCGTCGACCGGCCGTTGCGCGAGGGCCGCTGGGCGATCAAGGCGCTGGAGGACCGGATCCTCGGGGCGGGCATCCTGGCGCTGATCTCGCCGGTGCTGCTGGCCATCGCCATCGCCATCAAGCTCGACAGCCCGGGCCCGGTGTTCTTCCGCCAGAAGCGCTACGGCTACAACAACCAGCTGATCGAGGTCTGGAAGTTCCGCAGCATGTACACCGAGATGAGCGACGCCAACGGCGAGCAGCTCACCCGGCGCAACGACCCGCGCATCACGCGCCTCGGCGCCTTCCTGCGCCGCACCAGCCTCGACGAACTGCCGCAGTTCCTGAACGTGTTGCGCGGCGAGATGTCGATCGTCGGCCCGCGCCCGCACGCACTCTCGGCCAAGGCCGGCACGTTGCTCTACCAAGATGCGGTGAAGTCCTACGACGCCCGCCATCGCGTGAAGCCCGGCATCACCGGCTGGGCGCAGGTGAATGGCTGGCGCGGCGAGACCGACACCGTCGAGCAGATCCGCAAGCGCGTGGAGCACGACCTCTTCTACATCGACAACTGGTCGATCCTGCTCGACCTGCGGATCATCCTGCGCACCGTCCTCGGCGGCTTCATGGGTCGCCATGCCTTTTGAGCAATCGACAGGACGCCCCATGCGTTGTCTCTGGCTCACGCTCGCCGACCCCGAACCGCGCCACAACGGCCAATACGTCTATTCGGGCGGGCTGATCGACTCGGTCGCCGCGACCGGCAGCGATGTCGAGGTGCTGGGCCTGCGGCGGCCCGAATCGGATCGCTGCAGCGGCGCGCGCAACGATCACGTCGTCTGGTGGCTGCCGGGCGGGCCGCTCGACGCCCGCCAGTCGCGCTGGGGCAGCCTCGCTTCGTGGCTGCCGCATATCGCCTATCGCTGCCACACCGCCGCGATGCGCCGCGAGCTCGACGAGCTGCTCGGCCGCGGCGGCTGGGACGGTATCGTGTTCGACGGCATCTCGGTGGGCTGGGCGTTGCCGCGTGTGCGGGCCTTCTATGCCGACAAGGCCGACCGGCCGCGCCTGATCTATGTCTCGCACAATCACGAGGAGAGCCTGCGCTTCCAGGTGGCCGAGAACCAGCCGCGCTTCCTCAAGCGTCAGGCCGTGCGCTTCGACGCCCTGAAGGTCTCGCGTCTCGAGCGCGAGCTGGTCGACCAGGTCGACTATGTCACCGCCATCACGCCCGAGGATCTGTCGCTTTACCGCCGCCGCCGCGACAAGCCGATGGGTGTCGTGACGCCGGGTTATCGCGGCCGCCGCCTCAAGGAGCGCCGCATCTCGCGCGAGCTGCCCCGCCGCGCGGTGATCGTCGGATCGTTCGACTGGATCGCCAAACGCATGAACCTCGAGGAGTTCGTCGACGTGGCCGATCCGTTGTTCGCCGAGCAGAAGGCCGAGTTGCAAGCCGTCGGCAGCGCCGAGGAGTCCTTCCTGAACGGCCTGCGCGACCGCACGGTCGCGACGCGCTTCACCGGCACGGTGCCCGATCTCACGCGCTACATGGACGAGGCGCGCATCGCCATCGTGCCCGAGCGCAACGGCGGCGGCTTCAAGCTCAAGGTCCTGGAATACGTCTTCAATCGCATTCCCGTCTTCGCGCTGACCGGCTCGTTCGCGGGCGTGCCGTTGCGACATAACGACAGTGTCATGCTCTACCCCGACCACGCCGCCCTGGCGCATGGCGTGCTCGAGGCGATCGACGATGTCGACCGGCTGAACAGCCTTCAGGAACGCGCCTATGCCGCCTGCCGCGACCATTTCGACTGGGCGAGCCGCGGCCGGCAGCTCCTGTCGGTGATCGCCGCCTCATGACGGCCAGCAGGCGCCTCGACGGCATCGATACGGCCCTGATCGTCCTCTTCCTGATCGGGCTCTATCTCGGTGTGTCGCTCCAGATCACCTCGAAGATCCCGCTCACCTGCGCGCCATCCGGCGTCGCGGGCATGGCGATGCTCTGGCGGCGGCGCGACAGCATCCGGCCGGCCCATCTCGCCGGGCTGTGCGCCGTGGTCGCGCTCTATCTCGGCTCCGTCCTCGCGGCCTCGGACGTTTCGTTCCTGAGCAAGCGCTTCACTGGCCTCATCCAGCTCACTTATTCGCTGGTCATCGGCTACGCGATGTTCCTGACCTTGATCGACGCCGAGCGCGACCAGGTCGCCAAGATCCTGCTGATCTTCTGCCTCTGCATCATCGTGGGCTGCGTGCTGGAGAACCATACCGGCCTGCGCTCGATCAGCGACGCCGTGCGCGATCGCCTCTATGCCGCGGGCGTGGTCTACGACGCCGACCGGCGCGACGAGATCCTGTATGGCCGCATCCGGCCCAAGCTCTTCACCTCCGAGCCCTCCGCCGTCACCTTTGCCTACACGCATTATTGCTCGGCGTGGCTGATCATCAGCCGCTCGCGCTACAAGCTCGCGATCTATGCCGGCCTGGTCGGGCTGGCGCTGGTCGTGCTGCCGGGACCGACCCTGGTGCTGATGCTGCTGCTCGCCGTGCCGTATCTGGTGCTGCTCGCCGGCGCACGGGCCGGCCGGCCGCAGATCACGCGCATGATCGGTGCCGCCGCGCTCTCCAGCGTCGTGCTGGGCGTCGCCTTCGTGCTCGGCACCACCTTGTTCGCCGCCCGCATCGCCCAGATGCAGCACGGCGACGATGCGAGTTTCTTCTACCGCTTCACCGGCCCGATGCTGGTGGCCTTCGACATGTTCCGCCATCACCCCTGGGCCGGCTCCGGCCTGACCGGCGAGCCGTACATCGCCAACGAGGTGCTGAACGTCTACATGAACTCGGGCTCCTTCTCGTCGGCCTGGCGCATTCCCAAGATCGGTGACGTGCTCACCAACTATTTCTGGCTGCACTGGATCTATCTCGGCCTCGTCTGGGGCGTGGCGACGGTCGTGGGCATCTCGTGGTGGCTGCGCAAGCTCGGCACCCCCAGCATTCTCTTCTGCTGGATCGTCTGGACGATCCTGGGACAGGCCTCGGGCTCGTATGTCGGCCCGAAGACCTGGGCCGTGCTCCTGATCGCCGCCGCAGCGTCGATCCTCAGCCAGCGCGACGTGCCTGTGGCGGCGCAACGCACTCTTCCGCGCCCGCTGTTCCTCTCGCGGGCCTGGTCGTGAGTTCGGGCGACGCGCATCGGCGCTCCCTGCTCGGCCTCGGCGCGGGCGTTCTGGCGACCCTGCCGATCGCCGCGGCGGCCGACACGCGCCCGCCGACCGGGCGGCAGACGGTGTCCGCGACGGCGTTCGGCGCCAAGGGCGACGGTGCGGCCGACGACAGTGCCGCTTTGCAGGCGGCGTTCGATGCCGCCTTCGCGGCCGACGGGCCGGGCTTCGTCACCTTGCCGCCGGGCACGTATAAGATATCGCGCACGCTGCGCATCGCGCCGCACGGCAATCTCACCCGGCACCACGGCATCCTGGCGCATGGCGCGCGGCTGCGGTCCGCCATCACCGACGGCAGCGACGTCGTCGCCTTCGATTGCCGCTCGACCGACCGCTTCCTGCTGATCGAAGGCCTCGACATCCTGGGCAACGGCCGCGAGGGCGCCGGCCTCGCGCTACAGTGCGAGTCCAAGGAGCACTATCTCTACAATTTCTGCCTGCGCGATCTGGTGATCCAGGGCTGTGGCGGCGACGGCGCGCGCCTGCTGGGCGACGTGTTCGAGGGCCAGATCGCCAACAGCTACTTCCGGGACAATCGCCGCAACGGCGTCACCTTCGGTCACGGCAAGCAGGCCGGCATCCTGTCGGCCCTGCACGTCTTCGGCTGCGTCTTCGGCCAGAACGGCCGGTTCGGCGTCGAGATGGTCAACGGCTGCTACGACGTCGCCTATCATGGCTGCTATTTCCTGCTGAACGGCCGCAACGGGCTGGCCGCCGCCAATGGCTGCACGCTGCTGTCCAATTGCGGCTTCGAGAACAACCACGAGGCAGCGGCCGACTTTGCCGGCGGCGGCCCCGGTATCTGGCTGCAGGGCTTCGGCACACTGATCGGCTGCACCGGCTATTCGATGTTCAAGCAGACCCGGCTGATCGAGGCCTATGTCGTCGACCAGTTCACGATGATCGGTTGCAGCGGCAGCGGCGACGGCAACGCCAAGGGCGCGGGTCTCGCGCTGATCGGCGGCGAACGCAAAGGGCGCGCCGCGATCATCTCGCCCAGTGGCGCCGTCGAATACAAGAAAGGCTTCGAGGCGCTCGAGATCGGCGGCAAGGACGGTGGCGTGCGCTTCGGGTCGGACTGGCAGAGCCCGAATCTCGCGCGGCTGGGCGACCATCACCTCTGGGTCGACCGCACCGGCCGCCTGCGCCTGAAGAAGGGATCGCCTAGGTCGGACGAAGACGGCGCGCCGGTAGGCTCATGAGCGACAGCAGCTCGCGCCGGGTCTCCGGCCATGCGAGCAGCACCAGCAAGGCCGACAGCAGCGCCACGGCGCCAACCGCGACGATTCCCGCCAGTGTGGGGGCCGGCTCGATGCGCCGCACCAGTATCGCCGCCACGGCGACGGCGGCGGCTGCCGATGCCGGCGGAGCGATGGCGCGCCAGATCTGCGCGGTGCGGACGGGGCCGTGGCGCGCCGCCAGCCACAATCCCACGGGAAGGCGCAGCGCGATCCCGACGAGAGCGAGCGCGGCCGCGACGCCCGTGGTGCCCCAATGCAGACCGCCCACGATCGAGGCGATGCAAATCCCCGTATCGATCAACGTGGCGCGCAGCATCTCCCCCGTCCGAGCCTGCGACATGTAGAGAAGGCCCGCCGCGAGCAGCGTCGGCAGATAGAAAGCCGACACGCTGAACAGCGCGACCAGCGGCACGGCCTCCGCCCAAGACGGGCCGAACAGGATCGCCACCACCCAGTCGGCCGTGACCGCCGCCAGGGCGAAGGCCGGCATGGTGAGCAAGGCGAGCTTCTGCATCACCTGCCCGAAGACCTGGCGATAGCGCACGGGATCGTCGTTGAGGCGGCTGAGCGCCGGCATGGCCGTCGCGTAGACCGGCGCATTGATCGTGTTCACCGGCATCATCAGCAGCCGCGTCGTGCGCTCGTACAGGCCGAGCGCCGCCGGTCCCCAGAGCCAGCCGATCAGGATCTGGTCGATGCTGCGCGAAAAGGCGGTGGCGAGACCACTGCCTGTCACTGAGGCACCATATCCCAGCAGGCTTCGGACGCCGTCGGTTCGTGCGGGCGCCGCCGGCCGCCAGCGACAGACGATCCAGCTCGCGATCATCAGGAAAATGGGCGAGACCAGTCGCTGCACCACCAGCGCCCAATAGCCCGCGCCGTGCAGCGCAAGACCGATGGCCGCCGCGAAGGCCAGCAGATCGGCAACGGTCTCGATGCCGGCAATTGCGGCGAAGCGCATCTGCCGCCGCAACAGCGCCCAGTGCTGGACCGTGAGCCCGCTCGCCACGAAGGCCAACGCCAGCCAGCGCGCCACGTCCGTGAGCTCGGGCTGGTCATAGAAGTGCGCGAGCAGAGGCGCACAGGCGAAAAGACCGAGGCCCAACACGGCGCCGACGCCGGCATTGATCCAGAACAGCGCCGAGACCTGGGCATGGCTGATGTCCTGGCGCTGGATGGTGGCGGCCGACAGGCCGAACTCCTTCACCAGGTCGAGGATGGCGCCGATTGCGGCAACCATCGCCAGCAGGCCGAACGCCGACGGCGGCAACAGCCGCGCCAGCACCACGAGGGTGGCCATCTGCCCCAGCACGCGCACGCCTTGCGCCGCCATCAGCACGACGCCGCCGCGGCGCGAGCGCCGGCCGAGGTCTGCCGTCAGATGGTCGACGCCGAGCTCGCGCTCAGGCGACCGCGCGCTGCTTGCCGACCGCATGCTCGAGATACCAGCGATAGGTCGCCTCAAGGCCGGCCTGGAGAGAGGTCTTCGCCCGCCAGCCCAGCGATGCGGCCAAGTGGGTATCGACCATCTTGCGGGGCACGCCGTCGGGCCGCGACGTATCGAAGCGAATGCCGCCCTTGTAGCCCACGACCTTGCAAACGAGGCTGACCAGGTCGCGGATCGGCACGTCCGAGCCAGGACCGAGATTGACGATCTGCTCGTCCGAATAGTGTTGCATCAGGAAGACCATGCCGTCGGCAGCGTCGTCGGCGAACAGGAACTCGCGACGCACCGCGCCGGTGCCCCACACGTCCATCGTCGGTGCCCGCGATTCCTTGGCCTGGTGGGCCTTGACCAGCAGTGCCGGGATAACGTGGCTCTGCATCAGGTCGAAATTGTCGCCGATGCCGTAGAGATTGCAGGGCATCGCCGAGACGAAGTCGCAGCCGTACTGGCGCCTGTAGGCCTGGCCGAGCTTGATGCCGGCGATCTTGGCCACCGCATACCACTGGTTCGTGGGCTCGAGAGGCCCGGTCAGCAGCGCGTCTTCGGGGATCGGCTGCGGCGCAAGCCGCGGATAGATGCAGGACGAGCCCAGCAGCATCAGCTTCTCGACACCGAGCCGGCGCGATGCCTCGGTGACGTTGGCTTGGATCATCAGGTTGTCGTAGATGAACTCGGCCGGCCGCGTGTCGTTGGCGTAGATGCCGCCGACCCGCGCCGCCGCCAGGAACACGGCCTGCGGACGCGCGTCCCGCATCCACCGCTCGAGTTGCTCGGGCCGCCTCAGGTCGACCGACTCGCGCGGCGCCGTCAGGATTTCGCAGCCCTCACCCTCCAGGCGGCGCACCAGGGCGCTGCCCACGAGGCCGCGGTGACCCGCGACCCAGACTTTCTTATTGCGCAGCGTGTAGGACGGGCTGGACATAGCGGTCTCCCATTTTCTTGATGATCATGCGGTCGGAATCGACCATCTCGGCCACGAGCTGCTCGAAGCTCGTGCGGTGACGCCAGCCGAGCTGCGTCAGCGCCTTGGCCGGGTCGCCCAGCAGCAGGTCGACCTCGGTCGGACGGCGATAGGCCTCGTCGAGCGCCACCAGCACCTTGCCGGTACGGCGGCAACAGCCATGCTCCTCGGCGCCCGATCCGCGCCAGACGATGTCGCGATCGATCTGGCGGAAGGCCAGCTCGACGAACTCGCGCACCGTATGGGTCTCGCCGGTCGCCAGCACGTAGTCGTCGGGCTTGTCCTGCTGGAGGATGCGCCACATGCCCTCGACGTAGTCACGGGCATGGCCCCAGTCGCGCTTGGCGTCGAGATTGCCGAGATAGAGCATGTCCTGGAAGCCGCGCTCGATGGCGGCGACGGCGCGAGTGATCTTGCGCGTCACGAACGTCTCGCCGCGGATCGGCGATTCGTGATTGAACAGGATGCCGTTCGAGGCGTGCATGCCGTAGGCCTCGCGGTAGTTCACCGTGATCCAGTAGGCATAGAGCTTGGCCACGGCGTACGGGCTGCGCGGATAGAACGGCGTGCCTTCGCGCTGCGGCGTCTCCTGGACCTTGCCGAACAGTTCCGACGTCGACGCCTGGTAGAAGCGCACGTCGTCGTGCATGCGCAGGATGCGGATGGCCTCGAGCAGGCGCAACGTGCCCAGCGCGTCGGTGTTGGCCGTGTATTCCGGAGTCTCGAAGCTCACCTGCACGTGGCTCTGCGCCGCGAGATTATACACTTCGGTCGGCTTCACTTCGCCCAGCAGGCTGAGCAGGTTGGCCGAATCGGTCATGTCGCCGTAGTGCAGGAACAGGCGCACGCCCGCGTCGTGCCGGTCGCGATAGAGATAGTCGATGCGCTCGGTATTGAGCAGCGACGAGCGCCGCTTGATGCCGTGCACGATGTATCCGCGATTGAGCAGCGTGTCGGCCAGATAGGCACCGTCCTGACCGGTGATGCCGGTGATCAGGGCAATCTTCTGCTTCATGATGGACCTTCCGTTCAGGTGAAAAGCATCCGCTCGGCGACCCGGTCCCACGAATAGGCGCCCAGCACGTGACGCTGCGCGGCGTCCGCCATGCGTTCGAGACGCGGCGGGTCGGAAACGGCGTTGACGATCGCATCGGCCAGCGGTCCAGGCTCCGCGCGATCGACGAGAAAGCCATGGCGGCCGTTGTCGGTGAGTTCGGGCAGGCCGTTGCGCGCGAGGCCCATCACGGGTGTGCGCGACGACATGGCCTCGAGATAGACCTGCCCCCAGGGGTCGTTGAGCATCGGCTGTACCAGCAGCGTCGCCTCGCGGTAGAGGCGCTCAAGCTCTTCCCATGGCAGGTGGGCATGGAACTCCACACCGCGCATCGGCGGCACGAAGCGGCGGCTGCGCTCGTCGCCGACGATGGTGAGGGCGAGATCTGGCCGACGCTGACGGGCCAGATCGAAGGCTTGCAGGAGCAGCACGCCACCCTTGGCACGAAACAGATGCTTGGCGACGAACAACAGGCGCGGCTGCGTGTAGTCCTTCGGCCCGTGATAGGCCGCGATGGCGCCCGCGCCGGAACCGACGGCGGTGACGCGATCCGGCGGGAGGCCATAGTGCTGGACGATATGGTCGCGCACATAGGCGCCAAAGGTGAAGACGTGAGCGAGATCCGTCATCGCCCGGCGCTCGACATCGTCGAATGCGCGGATCGCCGCCTTGGTGTAGCGATCGGCTTCGACGTGATGGCGGCGCGCCAATGCCCAAGTATGGTCGCAGTAAAGGTAATGCCTGGTGTCGCGCCCGTCGTCGACGGGCGGCAAGTCGAAAGTGCCGGTGTGCAGGACATGGTCGACGCCGAGGCGGCGCGCCTCCTCGGCCACCTGCGCGGCCAGGACGCGGCGCGCGGCCGTGTTGCGCAGGATCTGTTCGGTGCTGATCGGCCGGCCACGGCCCGCAAGCATGTCGAGCAATGCTACCCGTACCTTGGCGACCGTCCCGATGTGCGGCGCGATCGCCTCGATCCGGACACCGCGCCGCTCGAGCGCCGCCGACACGTTCGCGGGCGCGCCGGACCAGGTGCGCGCCGAACGCGGATGACCGAAGACCGACGTCACCGCGACGTGCCGGAAGCGCGGCATGCGCGGGAGTGTTTCGAGAAAGGGGGCGACATCCATGACCGCGAGAGAACCATCGACCGCCGTGCAGCGGCCAGTGATCAACCTGTGACGCTCCGTGCGAGCGCTCTTCGACCGTGCTGGAGCGCCACAGATTGATCACATTCGCGAGCCGAAGCGCTCCCCGATACTCCACGCATGCACGGAACGTTCGATCGCCTGCCGCGCGGCCCGCGTCGCCTCGTCTTCTTCTGCCCCGACGTCACGGAAGCCAGCACGCTCACCCGCGCGCGGCAGTTCATCGATCAAGGCTACGATGTCACCGTCTTCGGTTTCCGTCGCAAGCGCTACAACATGTCCTACCGGCCCGAATGGCCGCACGTGCCGCTGGGCATGACCGCCGATGGCAAGTACTGGCAGCGCCTATGCGCTCTGGTCGGCGCCCTGCCGGCGATCGTCGCCAACCGCCCCTCGTTGAAGCGGGCCACCGTGTTCTACGCGCGCAACATCGACCAGCTCTTGCTCGTCCTGCTGGCCCGGTTGCTCGTCTTCTCGCGCGCGCCGGTCGCCTACGAGGTACTCGACATTCCGCCGATCCTGATCCGGCGCGGACTAGCCGCCAGGGCGCTGCGCCTGCTCGAACGCATCTGCCTGCGCCGCATCCGCGTGCTCGTGCTGTCCTCGCCGGGCTTCCACCGCAGCTACTACGCCGCGATCCAGAAGTACGATGGGACCTGGTTCCTGCTGGAAAACAAGCTCCACTCGGCGGTAACGCAGCTGGGCTCGCGGACGGCAAGCGCCGACGGCCACGTCGAAAGCGGCCGCAACCGGCCGTGGGTGGTCGGCTACTTCGGCCTGATCCGCGGCGAAGAGACTTTCGCGCTGATGACGCGGCTGGCCGATCGCTTGAAGGATCGCATCGTCTTCCGCTTCCGCGGCGTGCTGACGACCGTCGACGAGGCGAACTTCAAGGCGACGCTCGAGTCGCGCGGCAACATGGTCTATGGCGGCCCCTATCGCCCCTATCGCGATCTCGAGGAACTCTATCGCGGCGTCGACTTCGCCTGGGCCCTCGACCTCGAGCATGTCGATCACAATTCGCGCTGGCTGCTGCCTTGTCGCTTCTACGAAGCCGGATATTTCGGCGTGCCGTGCCTCGCTGTGCACGGCTTCGAAGTCGGATCGCTGGTCGAGCGTCACCGCATCGGCTGGACTTTCGACACGCCACTCGAGGATCGGCTGGCGGCCTTCTTCGAGAGCATCACGCCGGACGACTACGACCGCATCCGCGGCCGGCTGCGCACCATGCCGCGCTCGATGTTCGTGGCCGACGACGACGTCGCCCGCCTATCGAAGATCCTCGACCGCTGAGGCGGTGTTGATCCGGTTCATCATCACGCAGTCGAACTCGACCAGGCGCAGCGACCGGTCGCGGCTCACGGGATAGAGCCCGGTGATGTCGAAACCGCGCTCGCCGAGATAGCGGATCGTCTCCATATAGCCCGGCATGCCCTTGTAGATGCCGATTACCGAGGCTTCGGTCTGCAGACCGCGCACGTCGGGCAGGCTGTCGCCGCCGCCTTGCAGGACCTCGATGTCGAACCCTTGGGTATCGAGCTTCAGGTACGGCCGGTCGAAATTCAGGCGCTCGCGCAACACCGGCATCACCACGTCGAGCGTATGCACCGTCACCGTCTCGACATGGCTGGGCGTGTTGAGGCCGTCATAATCGTCGACGCCGCTGCTGTCGGGCTGGAGAAACGAGCTGAACTGGTCGGAAACCATGACGTTGATGGGCAGCGTGCCTTCCTTCGAGCCGAGCGCATATCCCTCGATGTGCCAGTCGCTATCGCTTCGGGCCTTCTCGCGCAGCATCTCGACATGGCGGCTGACCGGCTCGAAGGAAACGATGGCGCCCTCGTACTGCACCTTCTCGCGCAGGAAGTCGTGGTACTGGCCGACGTTCGCACCGACGTCGAGCACGCAGTCGATGCGCAGGCGGGTCAGGAGCTGGCGCAAGTGCAGCGCGAAGTCCCGCTCCTTCATCTCACGCAGCGGGACGATCTCGTAGCCGAACGAACGGCTGACCTTGAGGACCGAGTCCTTGACGATTTTCAGCATGGCGCAGCATTGGCCGCGACCGGGCTGAACGACAGTGATCATTCGGTGGCTGTGCCTATCCGCAGCCTCAAAAAGAAACGGCCCCACTGCCGTCAGGCAGGGAGCCGTCCTTGTCTCGATCTGTTCGTCTTCGCGCCGCGTGCCGCCAGTACATCCGTGGTCGGCAGAGCGCGAAAGACGGGCCGCCGTCTCCGGCGGCCGGCGATCAGCCGATCGCCTTCAGATTGTCCGCCGCCATCTTGCCGCTACGGCGATCGGCGACGAGTTCGAACTCGACCTTCTGGCCCTCGTTGAGGCCATTGAGACCGGCGCGCTCGACGGCGCTGATGTGGACGAAAGCATCGGCACCGCCGTTGTCCGGCTGGATGAAGCCGAAGCCCTTCGTCGCGTTGAACCACTTCACGGTTCCCTGAGCCATGGGAAAACCCTTTCACTACATAGTCATGCTACCCGCGCACCCCAATGGGCGGTCAGGCCGTCGAATCGCACTTTATTTCGGGATCATAGGTCGCTGGCGGGCCCCGGCATGCGAGGCAGGCGCCAAAACTCGTCTGTCCGTCTATCGACCCGGCTCATATGGGCCTTTTGTCAGGCGATTGCAAGGGGCCGCCAGCCCCGTTGCACACCATGTGTCAGCCGGCGCGCGCAATCGTGCTCCGCTCCGTCACGACAAAGTCCATCGGGATGTCATGGGATTGCGGGAAAATGGTCTTCAGGGCCAGTTGCGCATAGCCGACGCCGACGATGCGCGGCTTGCGGGCGAGACTCGCCAAGGTTCGATCGTAGAAGCCGCCGCCATGCCCCAGGCGGTAACAGACCGGATCGAAGCCCACGAGCGGTGCGATCACCACGTCCGGCTCGACGCTGGACCCCTCGGACGGCACGGGAATGTTCCAAACGCCGGGCGTCACCGGCATGCCGCGCCGCCATTGCCGGAACACCAACGGCGTCGCCGCCTTGATCACGACCGGCAGGGCGCAGATCGCGTCGCGCTGCCAGAGCGTCTCCGTCCAGGCGAGCAGGTCGGGCTCGCCGCGGAATGGCCAATAGACCGTGACGACCTTTCCCGCGACATCGCCCAGCACACGGTCGAGGCCGGCGGCGATGCGCTCCGAGTGACGCCGCCGCTCTTCGCCCGGGATGGACAGGCGCGACGCGATCAACTTTTCACGCTCGGCGGTGCGCCATGTCTTCACCTCGGACCATCGGCTCATGTCTGGCGGCGACACGGCGCGCGCCGCCGGCCGCTCGACGAGATGCATCTGGCAGGGCGGCGAGGCGTAGCCGTCGTGAAGATCGTCGTCGCCGGCCATGATCTTTCCTACTTCGACAGCAGCGCGCAGATCCCGCGCACCAGCGACAGAGAGGCGAGCGCCCAGACGAACATAGCGAGACTGGCGTCGAGCACGCATGCCGCCGGGACCTTGTGGCTGCGCCGCCGTCCGGCATCGAGCCCTTGCAGGAAGGACCGCTGGAGGGCGATCGCGAGGATGAAGAGCAACATCGCCATGACGAAATGCCAGGCGAAGGGCGAGGGCAGAAACTCGGCAAGCTCGAAGGCGAAAGCCAGCGCCAGCGACGTGCCGGCGGCAAAGGGCAGGATCGATCTTTGCAGGGCGGCGGTGCGCATGGCGGGTCTCCTCAGCCGATCGCGGCGTTGGTGAGCGAAATGTTGGCGACGTGAGACGACAGCATGTGCGCGAGCTCGGCATAGAGTTCCTCGTCGCGCACGCGCGGCACCATCTCGCGCAGCTTGCGCACGACCCACCCCTGGCCGCGGTTGAGGAACACCAGACGCTCGCGCAGGTCCTCGATCGCCATCGCCTTTTCATGGAAGGCGCCCATGCGCGGCGACGCCTGGCCGCCCGCCCGCGCAATCTGGCCCAGCAGCATGGCGCACCAACGCGCCTCGTCGTGCCTGATATCCTCGAGCAGTCTCACCAGCGGTCCGGCCGGCGCCTGCCGCGCGCTGTCGAGCGCCACGCGCGCACCGGCGCGCTCGGCTTCGAGAAGCTCGTTGAGGAAATCGATGATTTCCCCGCTGCTGGCATCACCCGTGTCGATCACGGGCAAAGGCTATTCTCTCCGTTTGAATTTGAAAAACGAAGAAATTACGTCGATGATATCGGAAAGATCGATTTATCGAGATCTGCCATGGACACCGAACTGGCGCGCACTTTTCTCGCGGTGGTGACCGCCGGCAACTTCGTGAGTGCCGCCGAGCGCCTGCACGTCACCCAGTCGACCGTGAGCACGCGTATCCAGAGCCTGGAGACGACGCTCGGCCGCAAGCTGTTCGTGCGCAACAAGGGCGGCACCACCCTCACGCCGGCCGGCCGCCACTTCCAGAAGCACGCATCGACCCTGGTGCGCACCGTCGAGCAGGCGCGCCACGATGTCGGCGTCGCCGAGGGCTTCCGCGGGTCGGTGACGATCGGCGCGCGCTTCGGGTTATGGGAGCAGTTCCTGGTGAAGCTGCTGCCGGGCCTGCTGCGCGAGGCGCCGGACATCTCGGTGCGTGCGGAGATCGCGCTCGAGCGCGAGCTGATGCAGGGACTGATCGAGGGTCATCTCGATATCGGGGTGATGTACACGCCGGAGAGCCGTCCCGGGCTGAAGGTCGAGCATCTGTTCGACGAGCGGCTGGTGCTGGCCTCGACCAACCGCAGAGGCAAGCCGGAACCCGGACCGGGTTACGTCTATGTCGACTGGGGGCCTGAGTTCTTCGCCAAGCACAGCGCGAGCTTCCCGGACTTCCAGGGCTCCGCGCTCGCCGCCAATATCGGCTGGCTGGGGCTGGATCACGTCTTGCAGAATGGCGGCTCGGGATACTTCCCGCTGCGCCTTGTGCGCCCTCACCTGCCGGGCCGCAAGCTCACCATCGCGGCCGGTGCGCCGGAGTTCCGCCTCTCGGCCTATCTCGTCTATCCGTCCGATTCGGACGATGGCATCGTGGGCAGCGCCCTCACCGCTATTCGTGGTGCGGCGAAGACCGAGAACCGGCGCTCGCAACGATAGATCTCTCACGTTTCAGGAACCCATCATGGAATATCGGCCGCTCGGCAAGACCGGGCTCAATGTCAGCGTCGCGGGACTGGGCTGCGGCGGCAACAGCCGCCTCGGTCTCGGTCGCGGGGCGAGCGTCGACGATTGCATCGCCGTCGCGCGGACCGCCATCGATCTCGGCGTCAATTTCCTCGACACCGCCGAGGTCTACGGGACCGAGGAGATCGTCGGCGCCGCCGTCCGCCACTACGACCGCGACAAGCTCGTGATCTCGACCAAGGCGATCTTCAAGCCGGACGCGGACACGGCCGAGAGCGTGACCCGCCGCGTCGAGGCCAGCCTGCGCCGGCTCGGGCTCGACTATGTCGACGTCTTCCACTTTCACGCGGTCAATCCCGCGGCCTACGAGTTCCATCGCGACGTGCTGGCGCCCGCCCTCGTGACGCTCAAGGAACAGGGCAAGGTCCGGCACGTCGGCATCACCGAGACCGGCCCCAAGGATCCCGAGCAGAAGATGCTCGCCCAGGCGATCCATGAGGCGCCGTGGGAAGTCATCATGCTGGCCTACAGCCTCGTGAACCAAGGCGCACGGCAGAACGTCTTTCCGACAACAAGGCGCCGCGGCATCGGCACGCTCCTGATGTTCGTCGTGCGCAACATCTTCAGCAACGACGCCTACCGTCGCGACGTCTTCGCCAAGCTGGCCGAACAGGGCCTGCTCGACAGGTCGATCTTGTCCAACGGCGACCCTCTTGCCTTCCTGCTGTCCGAAGGCGGTGCGGAAAGCATCACGGACGCCGCCTATCGCTACGCCCGCCATGAGCAGGGTGCGGATGTCATCCTGTTCGGCACCGGCAACAAGGCGCATGTGAAGGCCAACATCGATTCGATCCTCCGTCCGCCGTTGGCCGCGCCGGTCGTCGAAAGGCTTCATGCGCAGTTCGGGCACCTGACCGGCGTCGGGCTCGACCTGCCGGGACCGGTCAAGGCGTGATAGGACAGCGCACATGAAGAACAAGAGCGTTGCGATCGGCATCATCGGTGCCGGCATCATGGGCGAGCGTCTGCTGAACGCGATCCTCCAGCAGGATCCGGATCTGCTGCATGTCTGCGGCATCTGGGATCCGGCGCCGGCGGCGATGCAGCGCATGGCAAAGACCTTTCCGCAGGTCCCGCGCCTGGCCGATGCGGCGGCCATCGTCGCCGCGAGCGACTGCGTCTACATCGCCTCGCCACCGGCCTCGCATCTCGGCCATGCCCGCGCGGCCCTGGCGGCCGGCAAGCGCTTCTTCGGCGAGAAACCGTTGGCCGTCGACGTCGCCGATGCGCGCGCCTTCGTGGCCGAGGCCGGCGACCGCGGCGCGATCAACTTTCCCTTCGCCTCGTCTCCCGCCGTGGCGGCGATCCGGCGCTGGATCGAGAACGGCGAGATCGGCCCGCCGCGCCGCATAGAGATCGAGGTCGGCTTTGCCGCCTGGCCGCGTTCCTGGCAGCGGGACGCGGAAGGCTGGCTCGACAAGCCGATGCAGGGCGGCTTCACGCGCGAGGTCGTCTCGCACTTTCTCTTCCTGTCGCGCCGGCTCGGCGGCCCGCTGGGCGGCCTGAACGGCAAGGCGTCCTTCCCCGAGACCGGCAAGTCCGAGCGCCGCATCGCCGCCACGCTCAAGGCCGGCGATCTCCCGGTCGCCCTCACCGGCGCGGTCGGCGACACGGCGAAGGACGATCACAACATCTGGATGCTGGAAGGCGACAAGGGAGCTGTGCGCCTCTGCGACTGGTCGGTCGCGCAGCGCCGCCTGGCGGATGGGACGTGGCAGCAGGCGCCCGACGCGCTGCCCAACACGCAGGCCCGGCCGCTGGCCCTGAAGCGCCAGCTCGAGGGCGTGGCGAAGCTCGCGCGCGGCGAGCCGCACCATCTCGCGACCCTGCCCGAAGCCTTCAATGTCCAGGAGATCGTCGAAGGCATCCTCGCCGGCTGAGGGCGTCCCGACGATCGGCGACTACTCTTTCAGAAGGATGTCCACGGCCTGCTGATAGGCGACTTGGGCACGTTCCTTCAGTTCCGGCAGCGTGCAGCTGCCGATCGGGTGCTCAACCTTGACGACCGGGTAGTCCGGCAAGCCGAGCACGCGGGCGATGTTGCGCACGGTCACCTCGAAGGGCGTCGTGCAGATGGCCACGGCACGCTTGCCGAGTTTCTCGAAGCTGATGCTGTCGTGCAGACTGCACGTTGAGCAGCTTCCTCAATCCCCCAGGCCGGTGATGAGGAAATCCACCTCCTGCGCCAGCTGGGTCAGCGTGAGCGCCGGTGCGGGCGCGCTCGCGTTCTTCTTCGAGGCGAGCTTGTGGATGGTGCAGTTGTGGCGCTCGACGAAGATCTGGGCGACCTCGTTCAGCATCTCCTCGGCGTTGAGCTTGCCGTTCTCGAGGACCCCGATGCGCAGGCCGTCGAGGCTCTTCAGTGGCGCGGCGCGGGACGCCTTGCGCTTGGGCGTCGTCGACATCGGGGAATAGAGCTGCATGGGCGGAGCCTCCTACTGCTTGTTGACGGGGGGGGGCGTGATCGCCCGATGCTGGAAAATCGACCCGCGTCCCCGGCTCCAGGACGGGATGAAGCACGAGTGGCCGCCGGCATCGCCGCCGCCCATCGTCACCAGGATGTCGCTGGGCTGAAGGCCGCGATGCATGAAGCCGTCGACCGTGAGCGCATGCCGCTGCTCGCCGTGCTGGCTGTCATACTCGCGGTCGCGATACTTTCCGGCGCTCTTCATGCCGTCGACTGAGCGCTTGGCCGCGACGAACAGATAGTCCTGCACCTTCTCGCGCGACCAGCCGGCGGTCGCGATCACCTTCATATGCTCGGGCGCCAGCACCACGACGGCCTGGCCCAGGGTGATGCAGCCGAGATTCGCCATCGAGTCGGCGACCGACGTCAGCACTTCCTCGGGCGTGTTGCCGCCGTGATTCTCGACGTTGAAGAAGCCGCCGCCCGCGAAGCAGGTGACGCTCGAGGTACCGGCGGGATAGCCCTGCGCTTCGCAAAGCAGCGGCCACGGATTGCCCCGCGCGCGCTCGGCGATGCAGAAGCTGTACTTGCCGGGATTGCCCTGGGTCGACTTGTCGGAGATGCCCGGCAGCATCTGGAAGACGTTGCGCAGGATCAGCCGCACGGCGCGGCCGATCGTGCCGTTCGCGCGGTTGCCCGGCCCGAACAGGTTCACGTCGGCGTTCATGCCGATCTCGTCGGCATAGGCGCCGCTGACGATGAGCAGCGGCGCCGAGCCGCCGGTACTGGCGGTCGAGCCGTGGAAGTTGAAGTCCGGACGGTCCATCGCCTCGAAGGCCGCGACGACCACCGGGAAATAGGACGACTGGCAGCCCGCCATCACGGCATTGACGGCCGCGGCATGCAGCGAAAGATCGAGGCCGGTGGCGGGATGATGCGCGATCACGGTCTCGGGCGGCCGCGCATCGGCCTTCAGCATGGCGTCGACCCGTTCGACGACCGGCGGTACGACGGGCAAGCCGTCGGTCCAGCCCTGCTCGTAGCACCAGTCGATCGCCGCCAGGAGATCGTCGGGAACGTCGTGGATTTTCGGTTTGAGAGCGGCCATGGGCATATCCTGCGGCTTCCTATTCCACCCTGGCGCCTACGCTCTCGACGAGCTTGCGCCATTTCACGAGCTCGCCCGGCAGCATAGCACCGAACACGGGCCCCGGCAGGAAATCGACATCCGAACCGACGCTCTCGAGCTGCTCGCGGAACACCGGATCCTTGAGGGCATTGGTCATGGCGCCGACGATCGCCTTCTCGACCTCGGGCGGCGTGCCCGCCGGCGCGACGATGCCCAGCCAGCCTTCGAGCGCGAAGCCGTTGGGCAGCGCCTCGAGCAGGGTCGGCGTGTCCGGCAGAAGACGCGAGCGCTTCGAGCCGGTGCTTGCGAGCGCACGCAGCGACTTCTGCTGCACCTGCCCCAATGCGGTATCGAAGGTCGGGAAGCCGACCTGCACCTGGTCAGACAGCAGCGCCCGCACGATCTCGGGCGCGCCTTTATAGGGGACGTGGACGTAGTCGATGCCGGTGGCCTGCCGGAAAGCCTCGGCCGACAGATGCGCCGGACTGCCCGCGCCGCCCGAGCCGAAGTTGAGCTTGCCGGGATTGGCCTTGGCCAGCGCCACGAACTCGGCGACCGTCTTGGCCGGGCTGCTGGCCGGCACGACCATCATCGATCCACCACGCACGACGAGGCAGATCGGCGTGAAATCCTTCAGCACATCGTAAGTGAGCTTCGAATAGAGCGCCGGATTGATGACGTGGCTGTTGGCCATCATCATCAGCGTATAGCCGTCGGGCGTCGAGCGGGCCGCCGCTTCGGCGCCGATGTTGCCGGCCGCGCCGCCGCGATTCTCGACGACGAACTGTTGCTTCAGCTCCTGGGTCAGGCGCTGCGCCACGCGGCGGGCCGTGGTGTCGGGCGAACCGCCCGCGGTGAACGGCACGATGAGGCGCACAGGCCGGTCCGGATATTCGGCCGCGGCAGGGAAAGCCGAGCCGCCGAGCAACAGGGCGCCGCAGAGAAGGCGCATCGCGAGAAGCTTCCGTATCTTGGTCCGCGCCATCCCTTCCTCCATTTTCACCATTGTGGCAGTCGGAGAGGGGCACGACACCCTTGCGTCGTGCATGGGTCATAGCCTTCAGGCATGGCCCCCAGTCTGTCGTCAGCGACGCGGTTTGCGCCGCATCGCGGCGCGCGCGAAGCCCGCGATCTTCTTCACGATCGGCGAACGCCAACGCGCCTCGGTCGTGAGCATCCAGCACTCGTAGCCGATCTCGACGCGCAGCGGCAGTTCCACCAGGGTGCCGTCGCGCAGTTCCTGCTCGAAGACGAACCGCGGACCGCAGGCCACGAAGTCCGACTCGAGCGGCTGCACCTTCACCAGGGAATAGTCGTCCGAGACGAAGGCGTTCATGTTGCGCGCCGCCTTGCCGACCGGAGCGCCCACCCATTTGCGGAAGGCGGGCACGGCGCCGACACTGGCAATGGGATAGGTCAGCAGCTGTTCCGGCGAGAGCGGCGCATGGCGCAGTGCCGGATGGCGCGGCCGCACGACGGCGATGCGCCGGTCGTCGTGGATCTTCACGCGGATGAAGTCGGAGAATTCGTCCGGCCCCTCGAAGTAGCAGAAGACGAGGTCGAGGCTGCCGACGCCCAAAGCGCGCAACAGGACGGGGATCGAATCCTGACGGGCCTCGAGTTGCAGGTTGGGATAGGCGCGCCCGACCTCGCGCACGACGTCCGGCAGCAACTTGACCCGCGTCGCCGGGCCCGCGCCGATGCGCAGCATGCCCGACTCGCCGCGCGCGATCTGCTCGAGTTCCGCTTGCAGGCGCGAAGCGCCGGCCAGCAGGCTCGCGCCATGCTCCGCCACGAGGCGACCGTAGACGTTGGGCCGCGCCTTGCCGCCTTCGCGCTCGAACAGCTTGACGCCGAGGTCCTTCTCGAGCCGCGCGATGCTCTTGCTCAGCGTCGGCTGGGAGATGCGCAGGCGCTTGGCGGCGCCGGTGAAACTGCCGGACCCGCAGACCGCGACGAGTTGCTCAATCTGCTTCAGGTCCATCCGCGCATCCCGCCAGGCTCAGCGGAAGACGTAGATCGGGCTCGACCAGATGAGATGACCGTCTTCCTGGGTCACGCAAACATAGAGCGCATTGTCGCCCTTGTCCTTCAGCGCGATCCGGCGGCTGAGCTTGGCCGTGCGATGCGGGTTCTCGTCGGGCAGGCGGAAGATGCGGATGCGCCGGCGGATGCCGCCCGCCTCGAACACCAGATCGTCGCGGCCGATATCGGCGATCGCGATGTCGCATTTCACCAGCGCGGTATCGATCTTGAGGCGGCCCTTCTTCGGATCGGCCAGCAGCGCGTCGAAGCCGCCGAAACCGCCGGTGGTGAGCGCCGTCCAGGCGAGCGTGCCCGGCGCGGTCTGCTCGATCTTCTTGTCGAGGTTCCACATGTTGAGCGGCGTCACGCGCTCGAAGCTGTTGCCGTCGAGCGTGCAGCCGCCGTCCCAGATCGTCTGCCGGCCGCGGCCGCGATATTCCGAGCCTTCCCAGATCACGCGGATGCGGCGGCCGAGGGCCGCGTCGTCATAGGGACGCCAGGTCTCGAGCAGGTCGAGGCCGTTGCGGATCTCGATGCGCTCGATCGGCGCCGAGGCGTGCGCCTCGATGTCGAACGTCACTTCCTTGTCCGACGACTGGAGGATGTCGCCCATCATCGCCGTGCGCGCGGGCGCGTGGGTCGCGGGTCCGACGCCGGGATCGCTGCTGTAGAGCTTTGCATCGGCGGCGAAGGTCGCCCGCGTGTCGAGCACCATGCGGCAGCCGGTCGTGGCGTAGTGGTGACGCTTGCGCAGCGCATCGAACAGGCCGGCGCGCGTCAGTTCCGGCGCCAGCAGGCACGACAGGCCGCCATAGGCGCCGAACATCGAGGCGCCGGGATGGCTCGCGCCATGGCGGCCCTTGTGGCCGTCGGAGTTGGCGAGGATGCCGATGCGATAGCCCTGCTCCAGCGCGTCCTGCACCAGCCACTCGAACGTGCCCCAGTCGGAATGGACCTCGACCGCGCGCTCGATCCGCGCGTCGTGCGCCATCTTGATGTCGGCATAGCGGCCGCCGATATGCGCGAACACCACGCAGTCCTCGTCCTTCAGCGCCTTGAACAGCCCCTCGGCACTGTTGGAGTCGCTCCACACGTCGCTGGTGTCGTCGATCAGCGCGTGGCTCGAGCGATGGATCTGCCTTCCCTCGTGCATGAACATCACGTTGCGGTCGCCGCCCAGCCCGGTGTTGCCCGACCATTCGTAGCCCGGGAAAATGACGAAGCCGCCGTCCTTGTTGTACTCGGCCGTCAGCTTGTTCAGCTCCTCCCAGAACGGCGTCGTGATCTGGAAGTCGTTGCCCTGGTGGCTCATGCCGTCGAGGAAGGCGCGATCGCGGGCGAACTCGATCAGCTCGCGCGCCGAGTTGGTGCCGATCGTCTCCTCCGACTGGCCGTGCAGGTCGCACCAATAGGATTTGAGCGGCAGGTTGTTGGCGACGCGCAGCGGGTTGCTGCGGCAGAGCACCCTGCCGTCCGCGCCGATCACCTCGATCAGAAGATCGCCGGGCGCCGCGACCGACAGTCCCTCGATCGACTTGGCATGCTCGCCGCGCTTCATCGTGAAGGTCGACGGCAGGCCCGCGACCGGCATGTTGGCGCGCAGCGTGAAGGTGCCTTCGACCTGGTCGCTGGGATTGCCCCACTTGTCCTCGCCCTTGAAGCCCAGGCGGAAGGACTCGCCGCAGGCCCGCGCCGTCGGCAGCAGCGCCTTCCACAGCACGGCGGGGCCGGCCACGACGGGGAAATGCGGCTGCTTCGGCAGCTCGACATAGTTGTAGGTGGCGAAGGGATCGGCCAGCACGCGGAACTCGAAGGTCGGCTCGACGAAGGTCTGCATGCGCATGCCGGGCGAACCCTGGCGGCGGTCGCCGAAGCGCACGGTGAGCGTGTCGCCCTCGTTCAGGAAGCCGCGGATCACGCGGATGAACAGCGTCTTGTCCCACGGGCGGATGTTCATCTTGGGCTCGAAGCGCACGTCGAGCAGCGCGCCGTTCGAGGCCTCGACGGTCGTATAGTTGGCGGCCTTCGGATCGGTGAACTGCGGCTTGCCCATGTCGCCCGCGAAGCGCTGCACGACCTTGATCGAGCCCGTATCGTCGATGCCGAAATAGCCCGCCGTGTAGACCAGCGTGAAGGACTGGAAGCTGCCCGCCTCGACCGGATCGGTCGGCGACAGCGTGGCGGTGCCCATGCGCTCGGGCAGGTAGGTCGAATGCGGCATGTGAATGTCTTCCGGAAAATCTGGACTCGCCCGCGGGCGCTCAAGTTGTATTATGACGTCTTATTCGGGCGGGGAGCAAGGCGTGGGGGGACGCAAGGCGAGAGCGCTGCCGTGGATCAGGCCGGAGCGGAACAGCCCGGTGTCGATGCAGGCACAGATCGCAGGCTGGCTGGAGCAGCTGATCGGTGCCGGCCGGCTCGGCGCGGGCGACCGGCTGCCGTCGGAAGCGATCCTCGTCCAGCGGCTGGGCGTCAGCCGCGTCACCGTGCGGCTGGCGATCGATGAGCTGGTGGCGCGCGGGTTAGTGGCACGCGCGCACGGCAAGGGAAGCTTCGTCACCTCGCCCGTCGTGCAGCACGACATCCTTTCCGACCAGGCCTTCTTCGACATCGTGCTCGCCAAGGCCCCGCAGCCGGAGGTGCGGCTGCTGGCGTTCGCGCCTGCCGTGCCGCCGGCCAAGATCGCAGCCTTGTTCGGACTCGGCGCCGGCCAGAAGGCCGTGCGTCTCGAGCGCCTCTCTCTTTCGGCTGGCCGGCCCGTCGTGTTCTCGGAAAGCTGGCTGACACCTGATGCCGCCCATCTCTCACGCGACGACATCGCCGACATGTCGACGGCCGCCGTGCACAGCGTATTGCTGCGTCATCCGATCGCCTCGTCGACCAACGCCATCGGCGCGGAGCTCGCGGGCGCGACCGTGGCACGGCGGCTCGGCGTCGGCGCCCGCAGCGCCGTGCTGGTGCTGGCGCGCACGCGCTTCGACGCGCAGGGCCGGGTGCGCGAGCACAATCGCTTCACGGTCGATCCGTCGGCCTACGAGTTCACGTTCTCGGCCAAGGGCAACGTGCCCACGGCCGCCATGGTGAGGGCCGTCGCGGCCTGAGGGAGACGCCAATGCGCTTTGTCAAACTGTTCGCGGTGCTCTTGTCCGCCCTGTCGATCGCGGGATCCAACGCGGCGGCGCAATCCAATCCGTCGAAGACGATCTCGCTGGTCGTGCCCTTCGCCCCCGGCGGCGGCCACGACAGCATGGCGCGCATCCTCGCCCAGCAGCTCACGACCGAACTCGGCCAGCAGGTCATCGTCGAGAACAAGCCGGGCGCCAACGGCATGCTGGGCGCTGACCTGGTCGCGCGCGCCAAGCCCGACGGGCTGACGATCCTGTTCGCCTCGCCCGCCGAGATCGTGATCGCGCCGACGGTCTACAAGTCGATGCGCTACGATCCGTTCAAGGACCTGATGCCCGTGACCCTGGCCGGCACGACGCCGATCGCCATCGTCGCCAATCCGTCGGTCGGCGTGCACACGCTGGCCGAGCTGATCGCCAAGGCCAAGAGCGACAAGGACGGCCTCGCCTACGGCACGCCGGGCGAAGGCAGCTCGCAGCATCTCGCGGGCGCCTGGCTGTCGCAGATCACCGGCGCCAAGCTCGTGCACGTGCCCTACAAGGGCGCCGGGCCAGCGACCAACGACGTCGTCGCCGGCCACATCCCGCTCGCCATCGTCGGCATGGCGCCGGTGCTGCCGTTCATCAAGAGCGGCAAGCTGATCGCCGTCGCCGTCACCTCGCACGACCGCGTCATGTGGGCCAAGGACGTGCCGACGGTCGCCGAAGCGCCCGGCCTCGCGGGGTTCGAGGCCTGGCACTGGGAAGGCGTAATGGTGCCGGCCGGCACCCCCGCGGACGTCGTGAAGCGTCTGCAGGCGGGCTTCGCCGCCGTGCTGAAGATGCCCGCGGTGCGCGCGCAGCTTCAGGAACTCGGCATCGATCCGGTGGGCAGCACGACCGCCGAGTTCACCGCTTTCCTCGCCGCCGACCGCGACCGCTTCGCCAAGATGTTCGGCTACACGGGCCTCAAGCCGGAATAGGACCATGACGATGTCGAACGACCTGCCCTTCGGCTTCGTGCCGATCGATCCGCGCCGCAGCCTGCAGAAGCCGCGCACCACCGGCCTCACCATGGTGATCGACGACGGCCTGCCGCTGCCCTACATGCGCGGCGTGCTGGAGATGGCCGCGCCCTACATCGACCTGATGAAGATCAAGACCGGCACCGCCCGCCTCTATCCGCGCGCCAAGCTGGTCGAGAAGCTCGCTTTGTACGAGAGCTTCGGCATCCAGCCGTTCCTCGGCGGCCAGTTCCACGAATATGTCTTCGACACCATGGGCGAGGCGGCGCTGCCGAAGTTCTACGCCGAGTCGCGCGCGCTGGGCTTCCGCACGATCGAGATCTCCGACAACACCGTGCCGCTCACCAACGAGCAGCGCCGCAGCCAGATCAAGGCGGCGATCGCGAGCGGCCTGAACGTGTTCGGCGAAGTGGGCTCGAAGGAGACGCTGAGCAATCCCGGCCTGCTGATCGAGCAGGCCGAGATCTGCCTCGAGGCCGGCTCCAGCCTCGTGCTCGTCGAGGCGGCCGAACTGGTGGAGGACGGGCGCGTGCGCAAGGAGAGCCTCGACGTCATCAAGCGCGGCATCCCCGCCGACAAGGTGATGATCGAGCTGCCCGGCCCCTGGATCTCCGGCGTGCGGAGCTGCGACATCGAGGAGATGAAGAAGATCCTGTTCGCGGAGTTCGGTCCGGACGTGAACATCGCCAACGTCGCGGTCACGACGATCTACGACACCGAGGCGCAGCGGGTCGGCCTCGGCACCGGCGGACCGCTTCACAGCTGAGGCCACCATGCCGTGCACAATGTGCACAGGCGAGGTCCCTGCGATTGACGGCCTGAGCTCCGCTTAGTACCTGCCCAGGGATGGCGCCGGCCATCCGGGATGGGCATATCGTGAACAGCATTCTTCGTCCGGACGAGACCGAGGCCCGCAAGGGCACGCAGAGCCTGCAGCGCGCCATCGCGCTGCTGCGCGAAGTGACGGCATGCGGCAGCGAAGGGCTCAGCGCCGCCGAGATGGCGGCGCGCGCCTCGATCGACCGCACGACCGCCCACCGTATGGCCCGCAGCCTGGCGGCCGAGGGGCTGTTCGACTATTCGCGCGAAACGCGCCGCTATTTCCTGGGGCCGCTCGCCTACGAGATCGGCCTTGCGGCCAGCGAGCGCGCCGACCTCGCCAAGCTCTGCGCCACGCCGATGAAGCGCATCGCCGAGGAGACCGGCGACACGGTCTTCCTGATGCTGCGGTCGGGCGACGACGCCGTGTGCGTGGCGCGCACGGAAGGCTCCTACCCGGTCAAGACCTTCGTCGTGGACGTGGGCGTGCGCCGGCCGCTCGGTGTCGGCGCCGGGAGTCTTGCGATCTTCAGCGCCCTGCCGCTCGAGGAGCGCGAGGTGCTGCTGAAGCGCAATGCGGCGCGGCTCGCGCAGTATCCCGGCATGACGGTCGCGAAGATCCGCGCCCGCGCCGCCGCCTCGCGCGGCCGCGACCAGGCCGTGGGCGATGTGGTCGACGTTCCCAACGTCCGTGCCGCGGGCGTGGTGATCCGCACGCCGGGCGGACGTCCGGTCGCCTCGCTCAGCATCTCGGCGATCGCGCCGCGCTTCGCCAACAGGCGGGAGGCCAAGCTGCTGGCGATCCTGCACCGCGAGGCCGAGGCGCTGCGCAAGACCATCGGCCGCACGATCGCCTAGACATGAAAAGGAGACATCGATGAAGACCACACGCATCGGTCTCGTCCTGCTGGCCGCGGCACTCTGTGTCGCCACGGTCCAGTCGGCGCTGGCCCAGTCCTATCCCAACAAGCTCATCCGCTTCGTCGTGCCGTATTCGCCCGGCACCTCGCCCGACATCGTCGCGCGCCTCCTCGCCGAGGAGATGTCGAAGACGCTGGGCCAGCCGATCATCGTGGAGAACCGCGGCGGCGCCGACGGCGCCATCGGCATGGAATATGTGCTGCACCAGCCGGCCGACGGTTACACCGTGCTGTCGGGCATCACGTCCAACCTCGCGATCCTGCCGCTGACCGCCAAGAACCTGCGCTTCGACCCGCTCAAGGACCTGCCGCCGGTGATCGGCGCCGTCGAGGGCCGCTATGTCTTCCTGTCGCCCGCCGCCGTGCCGTGGAACAGCTTCGAGGAGCTGGTCGCCCATGCCAAGGCGCATCCCGACAAGCTGAACTCCGGCTCGCCCACGCCGCAGGTGCGCATGTCGAACCAGGAACTGTTCCGCGGGCTCGGCGTGTCGATCACCGACATTCCCTACAGCTCGGGCGGCCCCTACGGCACCGCGCTGCTGGCGAACGAGGTGCAGATGGGATTCATCTCGACCTCGTCGGCGATCTCGTTCGGCGCGCGCGTCAAGATCCTGGCGGTGACCGGCGAGACGCGGCGTCCGCCGTTCAACAACGTGCCGACGCTCAAGGAACTCGGCCGTCCCGACCTGCCGGGCCTCAGCTTCACGCTCAACGTCGCCGCCGGCACGCCCGCGCCCGTCGTGGCGACCCTGCACGATGCCGCCGCCAAGGCGCTGGCCCTGCCCGCCCTGCGCAAGCGCTTCGAGGACCAGGGCTTCGACGTGCTCGCCGAGAGTGCCGAGGACGCCACGCGGCGCCTCGCCGACCAGTCGCGTTTCTTCAGCGATGCCGCCAAGCGCGCCGGCATCAAGCCCGAGTAACGAGTAACAGGAGTACGACCGTGCCGCTCAGCCTCGAAGACCAGTTCGCCATCCAGAGATTGATGAACCGCTACGCCTACGCCATCGACGTCGACTGCACCGAGGAGGAGTTCGTCGACCTCTTCACCGAGGACGCGCAGATGCTCAGCCCCTATAGCGGCGTCCACGAGGGCGTCGAGGGCGTGAAGCTGTTCCGCAGCAAGTTCGTCCCGCGGCGCGGCAAGCTCCAGATCCGCCACGTCATCACCAACTTCCTGATCGATGGCGACGGCGACACGGCGCACCTCAAGGCCTACTTCCTCGAGTTCAAGACCCAGCTCGACGTGCCGGCCAACACCGAGCGCAAGACCGAGTTCTTCTTCGGCGGCAGCTACGACTGCGACATCCGCCGCGTCGGCGGCAAATGGAAGATGAAGCGGCGCACGGTGCACATCGACCATCTGTCCTGAGAGAGGGTGCCCCCGGCCGGACTCGACCCAACGCTTCCCTGAGGCAAAACGTCCCCGCATCCAGCCACTCGTCGAACGGCGCTTGAGCCCACGCGTCCAGAATGCGTTCATTGGACGCGCAACAGAATGCTGGGCTTTCGCATTGTTTCAGGGAACGATTGCGGGTCGATCGGCATAGTGGGGTTGGCGATGAAAAGACGTCTTCTGATACAGGCGCCACTGTTTGGCTTGTTGACGGCGCCGGCCCTTGCCAAAGATCCGCTGCCGTCAATGCAGGAGACGCCAAATCTGGCGGATCGGGTGAAGTCGGGTGCACTGCCACCGGTCGACAAGCGCATTCCCCGCCAACCCCGGATCATCGATCATTTCGCAGGCGGCGAAGAAGGCGGCAAGCACGGTGGCCAGCTCAACATGCTGGTCTCGGGCGCCCGCGATACCCGCCTGATGACCGTCTACAGCTACACCCGCCTCATCGTCTACGATGAGAAGTTCACGCTTCATCCCGACATCCTCGAAAGCTTCGAGGTCAAGGAGGGCCGCGAGTTCACCCTGAAGCTGCGGGCCGGCCACAAATGGTCGGATGGCCATCCCTTCACCACCGCGGACTTCCGCTTTTTCTGGGAAGACATCGCCAACAACGCCGAGCTGTCGCCTTCCGGACCTTCCGTGGAGCTCACGGTCGACGGCAAGCCCCCGATTGTCGAGATCATCGATGAGCTGACGATCCGCTACACCTGGGACAAGCCCAATCCCCATTTCATCGAGAGCCAGGCGCGTGCCGCCCCGCTCTTCCTATTCCGGCCGGCGCACTATCTCAAGACGGTCCATGGCAAATATACGCCGGAAGAGGAAATCCTGAAGGTCCACAAGGGCAGCCGTTGGGCCAACGCCTTCCGGCGCGCGGATGCGATGTACGGCAACAGCAACGTCGACATGCCGACGCTCAACCCGTGGGTCCTCACCACGGTCCCGCCGGCCAGTCGCTTCGTCTTCGTGCGCAATCCCTACTTCCACCGCATCGACCGCAAGGGGCAACAGCTGCCCTACATCGACGAGGTGATCATGACCGTGGTGGCGGCCAACCTGATTGCCGCCAAAGCGGGCCTGGGCGAGGCGAATCTGCAGTCGCGCTATCTCAAGATGCGCGACTACACCTTCCTGCGGAAGAGCTCCAAGAAATCGGGAGTCAGGGTCTATCTCTGGGTATCCGGTTCCTGTTCGCAGCTCGCGCTCTACCCGAACCTGAACGCGAGCGACGAGGAATGGCGCACGCTGATGCGCGACGTCCGGTTCCGCCGGGCGCTTTCTCTGGCGGTCGATCGCGAGGACATCAACCAGTCCATCTACCTCGGCCTGGCCAAGCCCTCCAACAACACGGTCATGACACTCTCGGAGCTGTTCAAGCCGGAGTATGCGACCAAGTGGGCGACATATGATCCAAAGCAGGCGAACGAGCTTCTCGATCAGGTCGGCCTGAGCAAGCGTGGCGCCGACGATATCCGCCTCCTCCCCAGCGGGCGGCGGGCGAGCATCGTCGTCGAGCTGTCGAGCGAGGAAACGGAAGACACCGATGTCCTGACGTTGATCGCCGAGCAGTGGAAGAAGGTCGGCATCAAGTTGCTGACCAAGCCGCAAAGCCTCGAGAATTTCCGGCTGAGGGCCTTCTCGGGCGAAGCGATCATGACCGCCTATGCCGGGTACGTGACGGCCGTGCCGACAGTAGACACTTCCCCCCGGGAGTTCGCGCCGACCATGCAGGGTGGCCTCCAGTGGTCCCGATGGGGCATGTACGTGGAATCCAAGGGCCGGCAGGGCGAACAATGCAACATGCCTTCGGCCTGCAAGCTGATGGATTACTTGAAGGAATGGGAGAACTCGACCGACGCAACGGCGCGCCGCAAGGCCTGGGAGGAAATCCTCAGCGCCAATGCCAACGAGGTCTACTCGATCGGCACCGTCAACGGCATTCGCCAGCCCGTCGTCGTCGGACCGAACGTCCACAACGTCCCGAAAGAAGGGTATCACGCCTGGGATCCGGGCGGATACATCGGGCTCTACCAGCCCGACACGTTCTGGATGAGTTCGTAGAACCGTCCCGCAACCGACACACGGCGCGCCCTGCTGGCGCGCCGCGTCGATGGCCCCGCAGCGGCGAAGCAGCGACTACTTTTTCGTGAGCTTGCCTTCGAAAAGGCAGTAGCCGTCGAGCATGATCGTCGAGTCGCCCTCCTTGAGGGATCCGACCACGTCCATCTTGTTGCCACCGCCGACGATGGCCGTCGTCTTGAACTTCATGTCGGGGCCCAACGTCGCTTTGAAGTTCCGCTCCGTGCGGCCTTCCTGGAGGAAGCGACCCTCCACATTCGTGCCGTCGACCTTGACGTCGATGGTCATCTTGTATGTCGGGCACTTGCCGCTTCCGGGAACGTTCTCACCAAATCCCGTCCACGTGAAATTGGCCTGCTCGGCGAGCGCCGGTCCGGCAACAGCAATGAGGGTGGCTAGCGTGGCGACGGCTAATTCTTTCGGCATTGAGATGACCTCACCAGAAAGATTATGACAAAACGTTGGCCTGCTTGCATTTTGCACGTGGTGCCCCCGGTCGGACTCGAACCAACACTTCCGTGAGGAAACCTGATTTTGAGTCAGGCGCGTCTACCAATTCCGCCACGGGGGCACGCTGTCGTGCGGCGGGAATAAAGCCGATGGGCGGAAGCGGGTCAACGCTTGCGAGCGGCCCGCCCGTCCGGTCTTATGCCTCCCCCATGCATCCCTACATCCACGCGCGCAACAATCCCGCCAAACCGGCCTATATCATGGCCGCCAGCGGCGAGACCGTGACCTACGGCCAGCTCGACGAGCGGTCGAACCGGATCGCCCGACTGTTCCGGTCGCTGGGGCTGAAGGCCGGCGACCATGTCGCGATCTTCATGGAGAACAACGCCCGGTTCTTCGAGTTCTGCTGGGGCGCCCAGCGCTCGGGCCTGATCTACACCGCGATCAGCTCGCGCCTCACCACCGCCGAGGTCGACTACATCGTGGGCGACTGCGGCGCCAAGCTGTTCCTGACCTCGAAGTACCTGGCCGAGCGTGCCGCCGAGCTGGCGCCGCTGATGACGGGCGTGCCCGCCGCCAACCGCTACATGGTCGACGGCACCATCCCGGGCTATCGCGCCTGGGAGGAGACCGTCGCCGCCCAGCCAGCGGAGCCGATCGCCGACCAGATCATGGGCCGCGACATGCTCTATTCGTCGGGCACCACGGGCCGGCCCAAGGGCGTGCTGCCGGTCGGCGAGCCGCAGCCGATCGACGCCGACAACGCGCTGATCCAGATCAACCGCAAGCTCTACGGGGTGGGCGAGGACACCGTCTATCTCTCGCCGGCGCCGCTCTATCACGCGGCTCCCTTGCGCTTCAACATGACGGTGATGCGGCTCGGCGGCACCTGCGTGCTGATGGAGAACTTCGACGCCGAGGAGTTCCTGCGCCTGGTCGGCCGCTACAAGGTCACGCACACGCAGCTCGTGCCCACCATGTTCGTGCGCTTCCTCAAGCTGCCCGACGAAGTGCGGCTGCGCCACGACGTGTCGTCGCTGAAGTGCGCGATCCACGCCGCCGCGCCCTGCCCGATCCCCGTGAAGGAGAAGATGATCGCGTGGTGGGGCCCGATCATCTGGGAATATTACGGCGGCACCGAAGGCAACGGCCTCACCATGTGCAACTCCCAGGAATGGATGGCGCACAAGGGCACGGTCGGCAAGGCAATGGTCGGCACGCTCAAGATCTGCGGCGACGACGGTGCCGAGCTGCCGGCGGGCGAGTCCGGCACGGTCTATTTCGCCGACGGCAATCCCTTCAAGTATCACAACGACCCGAAGAAGACCGAGGAGTCGCGCCACCCCAAGGGTTGGACGACGCTGGGCGACGTGGGCTACGTCGATGCCGACGGCTTCCTGCACCTGACCGACCGCAAGGCGTTCATGATCATCTCGGGCGGCGTGAACATCTACCCGCAGGAAGCCGAGAACCTGCTGATCAACCATCCCAAGGTGATGGACTGCGCGGTGTTCGGCGTGCCGAACGCCGACTTCGGCGAGGAAGTGAAGGCGGTCGTCCAGCCGCGCGACATGTCCGACGCCGGCCCCGCGCTCGCCGAGGAGCTGATCGCCTACTGCAAGCAGAACCTCTCGACCATCAAGTGCCCGCGCACCATCGACTTCGAGGCCGAGCTGCCGCGCCATCCGACCGGCAAGCTCTACAAGCGCCTGCTGCGCGACCGCTACTGGCAGGGCCGTGAAACCAAGATCTGATTGACAAGGAGCATCGCGATGAAAGCAGCCGTCGTCACCGATCAGGGCGTCAAGGTCCAGGACGCGCCGAAGCCCACGCCCAAGGCCAACGAGATCCTGATCAAGGTCCGCGCCGCGTCGCTGAACCGCGCCGACCTCGCGGTGGCGTCCGGCCATCGCCACGGCACCGTCGGCGGCGCCGGCACGATCGTGGGCCTCGAATGCGCGGGCGAAGTCGAGGCCGTCGGCGCCGACGTGAAGGACTTCAAGCCCGGCGACCGCGTGATGAGCTCCGCCGCCGGCGGCTTCGCCGAATACGCCGTCACCGACTCCGGCCGCGCCCACAAGGTGCCGGCCAACAACATGAGCTGGGAGCAGGCCGCCTGCATGCCGGTCGCGGTGCAGACCATGCACAACGCGCTGGTCGGCGCCGGCCGCCTCAAGAAGGGCGAGTCGGTGCTGATCTCGGGCGCGTCGTCGGGCGTCGGCCTGCTCGGCATGCAGATCGCCAAGCACATGGGCGCCTCGATCGTGATGGGCACCTCGACCAACGACGGCCGCCGCGCCAGGCTCAAGGAGTTCGGCTGCGACGTGGCGATCGATACGCGCGATCCGAAGTGGCCCGAGAAGGTCAAGGAAGCGACCGGCGGCAAGGGCGTCGACCTGATCGTCGACCAAGTCTCAGGCGGCGTGATGGACCAGAACATGGAAGCCGCCGCGATCCTGGGCCGCATCGTCAATGTCGGCCGCCTCGGCGGCATGAAGGGCGAATTCAACTTCGACCTGCATGCGTTGAAGCGCATCGACTATATCGGCGTCACCTTCCGCACGCGCTCGCCGGAGGAAGTGCGCGCCATCGTGCAGGCGGCCCGCAAGGACCTCTGGCCGGCCATCGAATCGGGCAAGCTGCACCTGCCGATCGACAAGACCTTCCCGCTCGCCCAGGCCGCCGAAGCGCTTGCGCACATGAAGGCCAATGCCCATTTTGGCAAGATCGTCCTGGTCGTCTGACTGGGAGCGTGGGCCTCCAGGCCCGCCTCATGAGCGGGCCTGGAGGCCCGCGCTCCCGGCATGAAAGGTGTTCACATGGCAGCCAACGACATCAACCATCTCGCCACCGCCGACGGTCTGTTCTTCGGCAAGGGTGGGCTCGACAAGGGCAAGACGAACAAGGCGGTGGATGACGCGCTCGCGGGCTGCGACGACGGCGAGCTGTTCCTCGAGTATGTGAAGAGCGAGGGCCTGTCGTTCGACGACGGCAAGCTGAAGAGCGCCTCCTACGACACGACGCAGGGCTTCGGCCTGCGCGCCGTGTCGGGCGAGGTCACGGGCTTCGCGCACGCCTCCGCCCTCGACGAGCACGCGCTGAAGCGCGCCGCCGCGACGGTCAAGCAGGTCCGCTCCGGCAAGGGCGGCACGGCCGACGAGTCGCCGCGCGGCACCAACCAGCTCCTCTACGCCGACGACAATCCGATCGACGGCGAGACTTTCGAGAAGAAGGTCGCGCTGCTCCAGGAGATCGACGCCTACATCCGGGCCAAGGAGCCGAAGGCCAAGCAGGTCTCGATCTCGCTGGCGGCGTCGTGGCAAGTCGTCGAGGTCATCCGCGCCGGCGGCTGGCGCGCCGCCGACGTGCGCCCGCTGGTGCGCCTCAACGTTTCCGTCGTCTGCGCCGACGGCAACCGCATGGAAGCGGGCTCGACCGGCAGCGGCCGCCGCGCGGCCTATGGCGACATCTTCAACGCCGACTACTGGAAGCGCGAGGCCGACGAGGCGATCCGCCAGTCGCTGATCAACCTCGAATCGATCGCCGCGCCCGCGGGCGAGATGCCGGTGGTGCTGGGCTCGGGCTGGTCGGGCGTGCTGTGGCACGAGGCGGTCGGCCACGGGCTGGAAGGCGACTTCCACCGCAAGAAGACCTCGATGTTCACCAAGCTGATGGGCGAGATGGTGGCCTCCCCCGGCGTCACCGTGGTCGACGACGGCACCCTGGCCGACCGCCGCGGCTCGCTCACCATCGACGACGAGGGCACGCCGACCCAGCGCAACGTGCTGATCGAGAACGGCCGCCTGGTCGGGCTGATGCAGGACCGCATGAACGCCCGCCTGATGGGCGTGAAGCCGACCGGCAACGGCCGCCGGCAGAGCCACGCCTACGCGCCGATGCCGCGCATGACCAACACCTTCATGCTGGGCGGCGACAAGGACCCGAAGGAGATCATCGCGTCGGTGAAGAAGGGCCTCTACTGCGCCAACTTCGGCGGCGGCCAGGTCGACATCGTCTCGGGCAAGTTCGTGTTCAGCGTGACCGAAGGCTACATGATCGAGGACGGCAAGCTCACGCACCCGGTCAAGGGCGCGACCCTGATCGGCGCGGGCTCGCAGGCGCTCACCAAGGTCGGCATGGTCGGCAACGATTCGAAGCTCGATCCCGGCATCGGCACCTGCGGCAAGGACGGCCAGGGCGTGCCGGTGGGCGTCGGCCAGCCGACGCTGCGCATCGACGCGCTGACCGTGGGTGGCACCGCGACCGCCTGAGCCGGCGGGACTGTCCGCGCCAGCCTTGACATATATTGCGATTTATGCAATTCTCAGGTCCACGGGGACCCGGACCCAGCGGCCGACAGGCCCGAAGCGCGGGGGCCTCGGGAGACGCTGCACGGTGGGGCAGATCGAGCGAGGTATGCAAAAAGGGAGTTAGCGCAATTAGCGCTACCCCGCTGCTGCTTTTGCATCTGCCTTTTGCGGAAAACGCCACAACATCTTGTGAGGCGGGAAAGATCCCTCGGCTGCGCTCGGGATGACAGTGAATCTGTCCAGACGGGCTTTCCGTCATCCCGACCGGAGCCTCGCGCAGCGAGGCGGAGCGGAGGGACCTCTCTTATATCTCCGCAGAGAGATCCCTCGACTACGCTCGGGATGACGGGGTTACGCTTGGGATGACGGCGGGTCGCCTCCGCCTGCCCTGCCTACAGTTTGTAGAGACCCTTCGAGACGGCGAGGCTGACGGCCAGCGCCTCGATCGTGTCGAGGGTCGGGGTGGCGACGCCGGCGGAGCGCGCGAAGGCGACGGGCGCGCGCACGATCGCCTCGATCTCCATCGGCCGGCCGAGTTCGTAGTCCTGGAGGATCGACGGGCGATGGTCGGGATAGACGCGCTTGGGGCCGTAGCGGACCTCCGGACTGTCGTCGAGCACGACGCCGTGCGCTTTCGCGACCGCCAGCGCCTCGGCATGCGCGCGGCGCGCCAGCGGGTTGATCATCGCCGTCGCCTGGATGGTCGTGGGTTCGCGCAGCAGCAGGCAGAGCGTCGAGCCGGTGAGGTTGGCCATCAGCTTGTGCCAGACGTCGTAGCGGATGTCGGTCGTCGCGGGCGAGGAGATGCCGGCGGCGATCAGCGTCTTGCGCAGCTCGAGCACGCGCGGGCTCTGTTCGTCGTTCGTCTCGGCGACCCACAGCACGTTGCGCTCGGGCGAGATGTTGCGCACCACGCCGGGCTCGATCACGTGATTGGACGAGGTGACGACCGAGCCCAGGGTACGGCCGAGGCCGATGGCGCGCGCCAGCGCCCCGCCCGGATCGAGCCGCGACAGGTCGGGCGCCGGCGGGCGCTTGTCGCCGATGCCGTGGCCGTACCACCAGGGAATGCCGTTCTGCACGAAGGCGACCGGCGTGTCGTCGCGCAGCAGCGGCCCGATCGTCTCGGCCAGCACCGCCTGCCCCGAGGCCTTCATGGTCGAGAGCACAACGTCCTGCGGGCCGAGATCGGCCGGCTTGTCGGACGCGCGCACCTTTGCAACGATCTTCCTGTCGCCCGAGAGCAGCGTGAGGCCGTTGGCGCGGATCGCCTCGAGATGCGCGCCGCGCACCACGACCGAGACGTCGTTGCCCGCCTCCGCCAGACGCGCGGCGAAGTTGCCGCCGATCGCACCGGCGCCGAATACGCAAATCTTCATTACTTGGTTTCCGCCACCTTGAGGGAGTCGACGAAACGCACCGCCGCGCTCTTGCTCTTCATGTCGCCGCCCGCCGTCACCAGCAGGCGATAGAGGCGGTCGCGCACGATATAGGTGCGCATCATCACGCCGGCGCCGTTGGCGTCCTCGATGTCGAGCGCGTAGCCGTCCCAACCCTGGAGCGTCACGGCCTCGTCGCGCACATACTTGAACTTGGCGCGCGGGAAGGCCTTCTCCGCCTCGCCGCGGCCGAGGTCGCGGACCGCTTCCTTGGTATCGCGGCCGGAGAACCAGCCCGGTTCGTAGTCGACATAGTCGAAGTCGAAGATCTGGTTCTCGCGCCGCGACTCCCACGACAGGCGCACGCCGGCGTGGCCCTTCTCCTTGTCGCCGCCTTCGCTCTTCTGCGCGGGCGACGGCATTTCCAGCCGGCAGCGCAGGTCGGGCGCGACGACGGTCTGCCAGTCATCGGACTGAGCACGTGCAGCCAGAGGCAGTGCAAGCAGAGCGAGGAGAAACGGACGGCGCTTGTTCATGCGGACTTTCATGCGGGCGGCACGAGATCCTTCCGCCCCGACCAGTCCCACGCGAGTCCGGTGCGCGAGACGCCGAGCAGCAGCCCGTGCAATTCCTTGGGGTGGACCCAGCCGCCGTCGGGATCGGTCACCGGATCGGCGCCGCGCGGCGTGTAGCGCGCATTGGCCTCGAGCAGGCGGCGGCGGATCTCCGGCCAGTCGTGGGTCTCGACGTAGCACATGTAGAGCGAGTCGCCGTGCTTGCTGGCATAGCGGCCCATCGAATGGACGTCGTCGGTGACCTGGCTGAGCTCGATGCGGTCGAGCCGGTTGGGCGGATCGAACAGCGTCAGCGTGCCGATATAGCCGAAGCGCTTGCTGCCGATCTCGCTGAAGCGCGCCGGGTCGAGACCGAACAGCCCGGCATAGACCGCGGCCGCGCGCCGCCAGTCGGTGACCAGCGTGTTGGTCGTCTCGTAGAGGAACGACACCGGCCCGACCCGCGGGCGATAGGTGCTCTGCGAGATCACGATCGGCAGGCCGAAGGTCGCGGTGTCGTCGAGATAGAGCTGCTCGCCGTCGCGCTCGTAGGGAATGCCGAGCCCTTCCCAGCGCCGCACCATGCCGTCGAGATCGGCGGTGCAGTAGCCCGCCGTCATCAGCCCCTCGCCGCGGCGGGCGAGGAAGTCCTGGGTGGCGCCGGCGCCGTCGGGCTGGCAGAGCTCGAACTCGCTCTCCCCGACCGCGAGCACCGTGCGCTTCGCCGCAAGATGCCGGCTCGCGTCATGGCGCGCGACCTCGCAGCCCAGCAGTTCACGAAAGCGCACCGCCGCCTTGGCCGCGTCGTGCACGGCGATCTGGACCCTGTCGCACCGATCGAGCATGGCGCGAGCCTAGCTCAGTAGGCGTAATCGCGGAACAGCGGTGCGAGGGAGCCCTTCCACTCGCCCTGCCACTTGGCCAGCAGCTCGTCGGCCATCGCCTTGCCGCCACTGACGATGTGGTCGAGCGGCGCGAGATGCATCGTCTCGTCGTTGCCCTTGGCGTCGAGCCGCTTGCGGGCGCGCAGGCCGGCATGGGCGATCTTCACCGCCTCGCGGCCGAGCTCGGCGAGCGGCCGGCCCTTGAACGGCGTGGCGAGCCCCGTGCGCGGCGTCTCGCGGCGCAGGAAATCGTGGTCGGCCACGCTCCAGCCCTTCACGAGGTCCCAGGCCGCGTCGAGCGCGCCCTGGTCGTAGAGCAGCCCGACCCACAGCGCCGGCAGCGCGGTCAGCATCGGCAGCGGACCGGAGTCCGCGCCGCGCATCTCGAGGTAGCGCTTCAGCCGCACCTCGGGGAACGCCGTCGTGACGTGATCGGCCCAGTCGTTGATCGTCGGGATCTCGCCCGGGCGCGCGGCGAGCTTGCCCTTGAGGAAGTCCTTGAAGTCCTGGCCCGAGGCATCGATGTACTTGCCGTCGCGATAGACGAAGTACATCGGCACATCGAGCATGTAGTCGGCGTAGCGTTCGAAGCCGAAGCCGTCCTCGAACACGAACGGCAGCATGCCGCAGCGGTCGGGATCGGTGTCGGTCCAGATGTTGCTGCGGAAGCTCTTGAAGCCGGAATCCTTGCCCTCGACGAAGGGCGAGTTGGCGAACAACGCCGTCGCCAGCGGTTGCAGGGCCAGCGAGACGCGGAACTTCTTCACCATGTCGGCTTCGGACTCGAAGTCGAGGTTGGTCTGCACCGTACAGGTGCGCAGCATCATGTCGATGCCGAGCTTGCCGCGCTTGGGCATGTACTCGCGCATGATCTTGTAGCGGCCCTTCGGCATCCAGTCGAAGTCCGAGCGCTTCCACTCCGGCGCGAAGCCGAGGCCGATGAAGCCCGCGCCGATCTCGCCGGCGACCGTCTTCACCTCGTCGATGTGCTGGGCGTTCTCGTCGGCGGCCTCGTGCAAGGTCTCGAGCGGCGCGCCCGAGAGCTCGAACTGTCCGCCCGGCTCCAGGGTGATGTTGGCCTTGCCGCGCAGCAGCGCGATCGGCTTGCCGTTCTCGTTCACCGGATCCCAGCCGAAGCGCGTCATGCCTTCGAGCATGGCGCGGATGCCGGTCGTGCCCTCGTAGGGCAGTGGCTTCATCGTTTTCTTGTCGAAGCCGAACTTCTCGTGCTCGGTGCCCATGCGCCAGGCAGCCTTGGGCTTGTTGCCGGCAGCGAAGTACTCGATCAGCTGCCGCCGATTCTCGATCGGCGTGCCGCCGCCCGACGGTGGTGCGGACATGCGTTGAAGACTCCCTCTTCACCAGGGACCGAAAGGCCCTGCGGTGGCGCGGTTCACATGAGCATTCCTCACGCGAGCCTGCGGCTGGTTCATGATGTTCAACTCCCCCTGTCCCATACCGGCAGGGGCGAGCGCAAGCGCTCAGACGGGCTCGCGTGATGTGCGGTAATCGGCGGCCAAACGCGGTGTCGGCCGCCGCCAGTCGCCGACCAGCGCCTGCCACACCGCGAGTGCGGCGAGCACCGCGGTGTCGGCCCGCAGGATGCGCGGACCGAGTCCCACTGCCGTGACATCTTTAATGCGACGCAGCGCCTCGAGCTCGGCCGCCGCGAAGCCGCCCTCGGGCCCGACGACGATCGCCCAGGGCGCGGCGCGCGCCGCTTCGTCGAGCGAGCCCAGCACTTCGGCGATCGGCGGACCGCCGCCGGTCTCGTCGCACATCAGCAGCCGTCGCCCGGCGGGCCATGCTCCCAAGAGGGACATGAGATCGACCGGCTCGCGCACCTCCGGCACCGACAAGCGCTCGGTCTGCTCGGCCGCCTCGATCGCATTGGCGCGCAGGCGGTCGACCTTCACGCGCTCGACGATCGTGTGCTGCGTCGTCACCGGCTGCAGCACAGACGCGCCGAGCTCGGTCGCCTTCTCGGCGATGTAGTCGATGCGCGCGCGCTTCACCGGCGCGAAGCAGAGCCACAGGTCGGGCTCGGCCGTCTGCGGGCGCGTGCGCTGGCCGACCAGCGCGGTCGCCGCCTTCTTGCCGCGCAATGCCAGGGTCGCGCGCCATTCGCCGTCGCGGCCGTTGAACAGGCTGAGCAGCGCGCCCTCGCTGCGCCGCATGACATGCCGCAGATAATGCGCCTGCGCCTCGTCGAGCTCGGCTTCGGCGCCTTCGGCGAGATCGGCGTCGACGAACAGTCGCGAGACGCTCATGGCGTTATTCCATCCATCGCTGCATGATGCCGCCATGGCTTCCCACGCGCCAGCACCGGGCTTCACCGACATCGACCTCCAGCACTGGACCCTCCGCCGCCTGCCGCCGTGGGCGCGGCCCTATGGCCGCCTCGCGCGCTGGGACCGGCCGATCGGCACGTGGCTGCTGCTGTTTCCCTGCTGGTGGTCGCTGGCGCTCGGCACCGGCGATCTCGGCACCGGCCGCCATTGGGCCGCGCTGGTGGGCTGGATGGCCCTGTTCGCGCTGGGGGCACTGGCGATGCGCGGCGCGGGCTGCACCTGGAACGACATCGTCGACCGCAAGGTCGATGCCCAGGTCGAGCGCACGCGCAACCGGCCACTGCCGGCTGGCGAGATCAAGCTGCAACAGGCGCTGGGCTGGCTGGTGATCCAGGCCGCCGTCGGCGCGGCCATCCTGTTCAAGCTCAACAAGTTCGCGGGCGGCATCGCGCTGCTCTCGCTCCTGCTGGTGGCGATCTATCCCACGATGAAGCGCTTCACCTCGTGGCCGCAGGTCGTGCTGGGCCTCGCCTTCAACTGGGGCGCGCTGGTGGGCTACGCCACCGTGACCGAGACGCTCTCGTGGGCGACCGTCGCGCTCTATGCCGGCGGCATCGCCTGGACGATGGTCTACGACACGATCTACGCCATGCAGGACCAGCGCGACGACGCGATCGTCGGCATCCGCTCGACCGCGCGGCGTTTCCAGAACGCGCCGCGCCGCTGGCTCACGTTGTTCGCGGTGCTGGCGATCGTGCTGTGGACGGCGTGCGGGATCCTGGCGCATCTCAAGCTGCCCTACTTCGCGGTGCTGCTGGCCATCGCCGGGCACTTCGTCTGGCAGATCGCGACACTCAAGCCCGACGACCAGCCCGACTGCCTCGCCAAGTTCAAGTCGAACGCCGTTATCGGCTGGCTGCTGCTGCTGGCCATCGTCGCCTCGCCGCTGGTGGCGACGATCCGCACGGCGCTGTTCTGATGGCGCGCCTGCCCGACGATCCCGAGACCTTCATCCGCACCAACACCGCGCTCGAGACGCCGGCCATGGTGCCGGAGTTCAAGCTGTGGCTCGCCACCGAGTACGTGCCGATCTGGCAGGCGACCGAGGCGTGGCTGGAAGAGAAGAACGTCGACCCGCCCTACTGGGCCTTTTGCTGGCCGGGCGGCCAGGCGGTCGCGCGCTTCCTGCTCGACAATCCCGACCGCGTGCGCGGCAGACGGGTGATCGACTTCGCGGCGGGCTCGGGCGTGTCGTCGATGGCCGCGGCGCGCGCGGGTGCCGCCTCGGTGATCGCCAACGACATCGACCTGCTGTCGCTGGTCGCCGCCAAGCTGAACGCCGCGGCCAACGGGGTGGCGATCGACACCAGCGCCGAGGACTGGCTGGCCGGTCCGCCGGCCGCGCCCGAGGCCGACATCGTGATCGCGGGCGACGTCTGTTACGAGAAGGCCATGTCGGTCCAGGCGCTGGCCTGGCTGCGCAGCCACGCCAATGCCGGCCGGCTGGTGCTGCTGGGCGACCCCGGCCGCAACTATTTCAGCGCCCAGGGGCTGGAGGAGCTGGCCCGCTACGAGATCCCGACCTCCCTCCAGCTCGAGAACCGCGGCATGCGGGAAACCGTGGTTTGGCGCGTTTTGCCTCATCCCTAGGCAGCGCAGCCACCCGCTAGAGTGACCGCAACGATTCCTTAACTGTTCTTTCACATTCGGATCGGGTACACGCGCGCTGGCATGGCAAAGAACACCAAGAGCTCCATCAAGCCCCGCGACTTCGCGACCCTCTATGACGGCTTCAACGCCCCGGTCTCGCGCTTCGATTGCGGCCGCAAGTGCGCCCCCCTGAACGGCGGCGAACCGGTCTGCTGCTCGACCGAGAACGCGGTGCCGGTGGTGCACAAGGTCGAGTTCGAGCTGCTCAAGACCCGCACCGACCTGTGGAGCAAGTTCAAGCCCTACGACTATGCCACCCGGCAGATCGTCGAGGAGCTGACGCCGGACTGCATGGCCATCCACTGCAAGGGCGCGCGCCACTGCGAGCGCGACAACCGCACCATCGCCTGCCGCGGCTTCCCCTTCTATCCGTACCTGACGCGGCAGAAGGAATT
>JAFEFH010000060.1 GCA_018240695.1 Pseudomonadota bacterium
CGCCCGCGCCGCAGCCATAGTCGAGCATCGACAGCCCGCCCCGCCGCAAGGCCGGCTCGCGCCGCAGCAACCAGCGCGCCTTGACCGCGATGAACTGGTCGGCGTCGCCGCTCATCAGGCGCTTCACGGGATTGTCGAGGCCGCCGTCGTACGACGCGGCGTGCTTGTCGAACTCGGCGCTCACTTCGGCTCGCCGCCCCGACCGCCGACAATCTCGCGGATCGTGAACAGCGGCCGGCCCTTGCTCTGCTCGAACAGGCGGCCGAGATAGGCGCCGATGATGCCGAGCATCAGGAACTGCATGCCGCCCAGCAGGCCGATCGCGGCCATCAGCGACGTCCAGCCCGGCATCGTGTGGCCGAGCACGAAGCCCACGATCGAGTAGACGAAGAAGGCGAAGCCCACGGCGGCCATCACCCAGCCGATGGTCATCGACGCCATCAGCGGCACCACCGAGAAGGCGGTGATGGCGTCGGCGGCGAAGCGGATCATCTTGGACAGCGGATACTTGGTCTCGCCGGCGGCGCGCGCCTTGCGGTCGTAAAGCAGCGGCACCTGCCTGCCGCCGATCCAGGCGACCATGCCGCGGATGAAGCGATGGCGTTCGGGCATCGCCAGCAGCACGTCGAGCACGCGGCGCGTCACCAGCCGGAAGTCGCCGGTGTCGGCGGGAATGTCGACGTCGGTCAGGCGGCCGATCAGCCGGTAGAAAGCCGAGGCCGAGGCGCGCTTGAACAGGCTCTCGCCCTCGCGGGCGCGGCGCTGGCCGTAGACCACGTCGGCACCCTGATCCATCAGCGCGATCATAGCGGGCAACAGCTCCGGCGGATCCTGGAGGTCGGCGTCGATGATCAGGATGCGCTCGCCGCGGCAGACCGTGAGGCCGGCGGTGAGCGCCAGCTGGTGGCCGTGATTGCGCATCAGCCGCACGCCCACGATCCGGGGATCGCCCTGGGCCTCGCGGCAGATCGTGTTCCAGGTGCCGTCGCGCGACCCGTCGTCGACCAGCACGATCTCGGCCGTCCCGCCGATGCCGTCGAGCACGGAAGCGACCCGCCTGATGAATTCCGGCAGCACCCCCTCCTCGTCGAAGCAGGGGGCGACCACGGACAAAGCGGGCCGGTCAGTCTGGCTCATTCCCCGGAGCAATAACGCTCCCTCCCTTTCCCGTCCACATTAGGCTATCAACCCCCTCATGACTGCCAACGACAACGACCATCGCGGCCTGCTGCCGGCCGGCCTCGCCGACCTGCTGCCGCCCGACGCCGCCCGCGAGGCCCGCGCCATCGACACCGCCATCGAGCGCTTCGCCGCCTTCGGCTACGAGCGCGTGAAGCCGCCCCTCGTCGAGTTCGAGGAGTCGCTGCTCGGCGGCACCGGCACCGGCCTGGCCGCCCAGACCTTTCGGCTGATGGACCCGGTCTCGCAGCGCATGATGGGCGTGCGCCCCGACATGACCGTCCAGGTGGCGCGCATCGCCGTCACCCGCCTCAAGCACGAGCCGCGGCCGCTGCGCCTCTCCTACGGCGGCAACGTCATCCGCGTGCGCGGCAACCCGCTGAAGCCCGAGCGCCAGTTCGCCCAGGTCGGCGCCGAGCTGCTGGGCGTCGACACCGCCGAGGCCGATGCCGAGGCCGTGCTGCTCACCGTCGACGCGCTGCGTGCGATCGGCGTCGCGGGCCTCACCGTCGACCTCAACCTGCCGACGCTCGTGGCCACCGTCGCCGCCGGTCTCAAGGTCCCGGCCGCGGCGCTCGCCAAGCTGCGCCGCGCGCTCGACCGCAAGGACGAGGCGGCCATCGCCAAGGCGCTGGCCGGCGACAAGAAGGCCGCCGACGTCTTCACCGGCCTGCTGCGCGCCGCCGGCCCCGTCGACAGCGCGCTCGCGCAACTGACCAGGCTCAAGCTCCCCGCCGCCGGCGCCGCCGAAGCCACGCGGCTGGCCGAGGTCGTGAAGCTCGTGCAGGACGCCGACCCCGATCTCGCCCTGACGCTCGACCCCGTCGAGTATCGCGGGCTCGAGTACCAGACCGGCGTCTCGTTCACCGTCTTCGCGCAACAAGGCCGCGAAGAACTCGCACGCGGCGGCCGTTACGCCGCGGGCTATCCCGAGGACGGCAGCAGCGAGCCCGCCACCGGCTTCACGCTCTACATGAGCGCGGTGCTGGCCGCGTCGGCGACGCCGCCCGACCGTCCCCGCCTCTGCGTCTCGCTCGCCACGCCGTGGGCCGACGCGGCCCCATGGCAGGAGAAAGGCTATGCCGTCGTGCGTGCGCTCGATCCCAAGGCCGAGATGCGCAGCGAGGCCAAGCGCCTGCGGTGCAGCCACGCCCTGATCGACGGCGAGGCCGTCCCTCTCTAGCCCCCGCCTTTAGCCACCGCCCCGGTTGTTGTTGCCGTGGTCGAAGGTGGCGTAGCGGCCGTCGCTGGCCGGCGTGTTGCCGCACGCCGACATGACGAGCCCAGCCGCCAGCAGGATGAACCATTTGGCGACCGTCGTCCCGACCGAAGCCGAGCGTAGCTCGGCGCAGTGGAGGGACCTCGTCTCCACATTTGGCGGCTGATTATTGAAGCGAGGTCCCTCCACTGCGCGCCTTTGGCGCTCCGGTCGGGACGACGAAATGTGGCGCAACTTCATCATCAGTCCGCCGCCTTGACCGCCGCGGCGGGCGTCATCGCCTTCATCGTGCCGCCGTAGCGATCCTTGAACGCGGTCGTATCGATCTCCTCGAGGTCGATCTCGCGGTTCAGCACCTTCTCCTTCCATTTCAGCAGTTCGGGATGCGCGCCCTGGAACTCGGGCATGACCTCCTTGGCGAACAGCTCGAGCGATTCGCAGATATGCTCGTGCGTGTTGCGGCCGGCCTGGTTCAGCAGCACGACCTGGTCGATGTTCGACGACTGGAAGCGCCGCAGCTTCTTGCGGATCGTGTCGGGCGAGCCGATCAGGCCGCCGCGCAGCGCCGCCTGGTGCTGGTCGGGGTTGGCCGCCTTCCACTTCTGGTATTCGTCCCACATGTTGACCGTGCCGGCGGGCGGCCGGCGGCGGCCCGACGACTGGCCGTAGAAGCGCAGCGAGAACTGGAAGAACGTGTCGCCCTCGGCGCGCGCGCGGGCCTCCTCGTCGGTCTTGGCGCACATGAAGAACGAGACCAGCGCGATGTTCGGATTGGCGCGGTAGTCGGCGAGCTTCTTCTGCCGCTTCACGAAGGCGTTGTAGTAGGCGTGCACCCAGGCATGCGCGGCGTCGGCCGAGACGAACTGGAAGCCGAGCGCGCCCATGCCCCACTCGCCGCACTTGGCGAGCGTATCGAGCTGCGAGCAGGCGACCCATAGCGGCGGGTGCGGCTTCTGGATCGGTTTGGGGACGACCGTGCGCAGCGGCATGTCGAAATGCTTGCCGTGATGCTCGCTGGCGCCCGGCTTGAACATCGGCAGGATCGCCTGCACGGCCTCCTCGAAGATCTCGCGCTTCCGGTCGAAGTCGACGTGGAACGGCTCGAGCTCGGTGATCGACGCGCTCTCGCCCATGCCGAACTCGCAGCGGCCGTTCGACAGCAGGTCGAGCGTCGCCACCTTCTCCGCGACGCGCGCGGGATGGTTGGTGGTGAGCTGCATGATGCCGTGGCCGAGCCGGATCTGCTTGGTGCGCTGGCTCGCGGCGGCGAGGAAGGCCTCCGGCACCGGCGAGTGCGAGTATTCCTCGAGGAAGTGATGCTCGACCTGCCAGGAATGGTCGTAGCCCAGCCGGTCGGCCAGCTCGATCTGGTTCAGCGCGTTCTGGTAGAGCTTGAGCTCGTCGTCCTCCGCCCAGGGGCGCGGCAGCTGCAGCTCGTAGAAAATCCCGAACTTCATGACGATCCCTCCAGGCCGGAAACTGTTTCCAGCATGCCTTCAAATCCGGCCGGTTCAAGGCCCGGCGGCGTCCCGTTTTTTCCGTTTTAGAAACAGGAAAATAAAACGACAGCCTTCCGCGCTTCTCACAGACACGGTGCCATCATAGGCGCATCCCCCTGAATCACCCATCTTGGTCACGTAGGGGCCTCCGATGCCGATGCCACGGGCCTTTTCGCGAGGCGGCCCGGGCGATTGAGGCGCCCGTCCCCGCATGCGACGATGGCCAATCAGGAGGAAGCGCCATGCCGTTCTACGAAAAAGGCCCCGTCAAAATTCACTACACCGAGATGGGCTCGGGCTTCCCCGTGCTGATCATGCCGGGCGGCGGCCTGAACTCGACGATCGCGGGCCTCGACGGCACCGGCCACCCATTCAACGCGCAGAAGGAATTCAGCAACCGCTTCCGCTGCATCACCCTCGACCTGCGCAACGCCAACGCCGGCCAGTCGACCGGCCCGCTCGAGATCGACCGGCCGTGGGACGCCTACACCGACGACCATGTCGGCCTGATGGACCATCTCAAGATCGATAAATTCATGGTCGTCGGCTACTGCATCGGCCAGCCGTTCATCTGGAACCTGATCAAGCGCGTCGGCGACCGCGTCGTCGCCGCCGTGCTGGCGCAGCCCTCGGGCCATCGCCCCGAGATGCCGACGCAGTTCTACGACCGCAACATGGAAGGCTGGGGCCCCGGCCTCACCAAGCGCGACCCCAAGGTCACGATGGACCAGGTGAGTGCCTTCCTGAAGAAGATGTATCTCGAGAACCCGGACTTCGTGTTCACCGTGAGCCGCGACTTCGTGAAGAACTGCAAGACGCCGATCCTGGTGATGCCCGACGACAGCCCGCCGCACCCCTACAAGGTGGCGATGGAAGTGGCGATGCTCTCACCCAACGCGCAGGCGACGTTCTTCCCGTGGAAGACCGAGAAGGACAAGGTTCCACTGGCGGTGCGCCACGCGCGGATGTTCCTGGAGGCGAACGCGCCCACATAATGACTATAAATTTTACGATACCTACCCCGTCGGGGCCTTTTCAATTCCGCGCCGAGCCCGGTACGTCTTTGCTATTCGTGGGAGCGAATGGCGGCGGCAAGACAAGACTTGCCGTGAAAATCGAAACGGATCTTGCTGAGCGGGCCCACCGAATCTCCGCCCATCGAGCTCTAATTCTGAATCCCGATGTACCTAAGATAAGCGAGCGAATTGCTCTCTACGGGCTAACCACTGGACATCCCCATGAGGGGACTAGCGCCGCAGTGCGACCCGGGAGCCGCTGGCGTGGCAATCCAGCAGTAGCGTTGTTGAATGATTTTGATTTTTTGATCCAAGCGCTGTTCGCGGAACAGACCAATACAGCGCTCGCAACTCACAAGACTGTTCGCACAGGCAATACTCAGCCACCAGCCCTGACAAAGTTTGAGCAGCTTGTCGATATTTGGAATCGAGTGCTGCCGCATCGTCAACTCGATATTACAGGCGACAATATCGAAATATTGTCGGCCAATTCTAAGTACGCCGCGACCGATATGAGCGACGGAGAACGGGCCGTCTTTTATCTTATAGGCCAGACGCTAATGGCGTCACAAAACGTCCTTCTAATCTTCGACGAGCCTGAGCTTCACATACATCGAGCAATTTTGTCCCGACTTTGGGATGAGTTGGAGGCTGTTCGGCCAGATTGCGCCATGGTTCTAATTTCGCACGACCTGGAATTCGTTGCGTCTCGCGAAGGGCAAAAATTCGCGTTGAGTGACTATGATCCCATTCGCGGTTGGACAATCCAATCTATTCCCGAAGAGAGTGGGTTCAGCGAAGAGATTACCACGCTAATCTTAGGTAGTCGCAGGCCGGTTCTTTTTGTGGAAGGTCGCGGCGGCAGCCTCGATCAGGCAATTTACCGCGCCTGCTACCCTGAATGGACGATAATTCCTCGCGGGTCGTGTGAAGAGGTAATCCATTCGGTGGTCACCATGCGAGCAAATTCTGCGCTCACACGCATAACATGTGCTGGAATCGTTGATAGCGATGCGTACGAACCCGCGGAGATCCAATACTTGGCAGGTAAAGGAATCGTCGTCCTGCCTGTCTCAGAGATCGAAAACCTTTTTCTTTTACCAAATGTCATCCGCGCCATTGCAATGACCGAGGGTTACAACGGCAACAATCTCGAAGGAAAAGTGAAAGAGATTTTGGATGAACTCTTCCAGCATGCTTCGGAGGAAAATGCGCGCCGCGCGGTCGTCATGCGCTATTGCCGTCGGCAAATAGACCGAACGCTCAAGAAAGTCGATCTTAGTGCCGCGACTGATACCGTCGCGTTAGCCGCCGAATATAGTACAAAAACAAGCGCTCTCGATGTACAGGCGCTTGCACAATTGGCCACTAGTCGAATTCAAAAAGCGATTGCCGGTAGAGACGCCGCGGAATTGCTTAGATGGTTCGACGATAAGGCGCTTATGGGCATCGCTTGCAAAGCAAAGGGGACAAATAAGGCCGCATTCGAACAGTGGATCGTTCGCACTATGCGGAACAACACAACGCCCTCGGTCAAACAGGCTGTCCGCAGCTTGTTGCCGCCTGTTCAAGCAACTTAACGCACTTCTTGCATCCCGCGAAGGCAGTTCGACCGTCTCTTTCACCGGCACAAGCAGGAAATACGAGCTTGTCAATTTCTTGCTAGATAGAATTGCGCCGCTGATACCGTAAACACAGATCTCCCGATCCAATGCCTATGATTCCTAAAACTGCTGACAAATTTTTTAAGCAGGGAGGAATTTCCCGCGACCTTCAACGAATTCGCGAGATGGTCAGAAGCCTTCGGCGACATGAATTGACTTCGATCCAGGCTTTCCCGCCAGGAACAATTGATCCGCGGGAACGCGCCAAAATCAATCTTCGAATCGTCCAGCAAACACAACTGCATCGCGCCATTCGACTAATCGCAGGCGCTACCTCTCAATTTGTGAGTGGGAATATTTACGGTGTAGCTCTCCAAATTCGCGCGTTGTTCGAATCGGTCGCTATTTTGGGCTTCTTCTGCTCAAAGCTAGAAAAATTTGGCCAACAGCGGATCAACTTTCATGAAATCCAGAAAAGCATTTATTTGGCAGCATCGGGAGCAAGGCATGAGCTGTTCAAAGACGCGGAGCCACCAGTCAATATTATGACATGCATTGATCAAACAGATGACTACCTCGATCGTAACCACTTTGAAAAGAAACAGAGGATGGTTCGAGATTGCTATCAGTGGCTCTCTGAGTTTTCTCATCCAAATTTCTTATCGAATCAGTCTGCATATCGACTCGAGCAAGATGGCAGGATTCTGTTTCGGCATAACGACGAGTTAGCGAAGGAGGACTATCAGCTTCCCGGTTACGCGGCTCTCGGAGGAGAGATTTTTCTCATATTGTATAAAGATTTCGAAAAGCTGATCGGTGACGGATCTCTCGACAAAGCCGATCTTGGGGGACCGCAATGGGATCCTCGTAAAAAATAGAGCATTTCAAACGCGTAGCGACGACCACTTGCGGAGTGTCTCGCCGTTTTCGGCCCACCACTTCTGAAGTCGCAGAATGCCCTCCAGCGCCTCGACAACGTCGTCGATTTGCTCGTTCAGCGGCCGCTGCGTGTCCAGCCGCGGCGTATCGATGACAATGCCCAAGGATTGCCCTGCCCGACGAAGATATCCGCCTACATCAACTAGGCTTGCCGGCGCAGTCGCGGCCTCCGCCAGTTGCGCCAGGCCACCCATCATGATCTTGACCGATGCCGATGGCGCGGCGCTGTCCCAGCACTGGAGCGACATCCTTGGTGTCTTCACCCGATCGAATTTCGCGAGAGTCCTCTCGCAGTCGAAGTAGACGGTCCGGGACTTCTTCGGACGAACGCCATTCGCATTCGGATCCCTCTGCATGTGAAGGTCGGGAAATTGCTCCCGGATGAGCTCACGGATCGCAGAGAAAAAATTCCCAGCGCCCTGATTCGGCGTCGGCTCATATGGCTCCTCGGATTGCAAGATGGCCGCTTCGAGCAATTCCAGGGCTTCGACTTCAAGCGCCGCGCACAACGACTCGTAGGTCACCTTCTTGTCGAACATGTCCGCCGAGCGGCTGCTCTTCAGGTAGCGCTGCGGCGCCAAGAGAATCGAATGCACCTCCGCGCCGCGTGCGCGATAGGCAGCAACCGTGGCGCGATAGCGCTGGGGTTGGCTGTGACCTTGCCGATTGACGCTGTACCCCGCGTCGATCTTGTTCTCGATCATGAGCACCGGGCCATTCGGGTACCGCACGACGATGTCGATCGTCCCCGAGCTACCGACGTGCCGTATCTGGGCCTCGACCGTCGGCTCACCCGCCGGCACCTCGCCCAGGACCAGCCGGGCGAAATGCGCGGCGAACTTTCCGCGCTCCCGGAAACCGCGCAGGAATAGCGCGTCGGTATCGCGCTCATAGACTCGTTGGGTCATTGAAAGCCTCTCCCCAAGCTCATTTTACGCGACGGTGCGGCACTTGCACGCCGGCCGCGACGAGAGGGTTTTCCCCTTCGCTCTCCCGTCTCATCGTGCTATTCAAACTCACGCCTCCCCGGCACCGCCACCGGGGAGGCGTTTTCGTGTCTGAAGGGAAATAGGCAAATGGCCAACGTGGCAGTGATCGGCGCCCAGTGGGGCGACGAGGGCAAGGGCAAGATCGTGGACTGGCTGAGCGAGCGCGCCGAGGTCGTGGTGCGCTTCCAGGGCGGTCATAATGCCGGCCATACGCTCGTCATCGGCAACCAGACCTACAAGCTCGCGCTGCTGCCGTCGGGCGTGGTGCGCCCGAACAAGCTGTCGATCATCGGCAACGGCGTCGTGGTCGATCCCTGGCACTTCGTCGAGGAAGTGAAGAAGGTCACCGACCAGGGCCTGTCGGTGACGCCGGCCAACCTCAAGATCGCCAATCACGCCGTGCTGATCCTGCCGCTGCACCGCGACCTCGACGGCTGGCGCGAGGACGCGCCGGGCATCATCAAGATCGGCACCACGCGGCGCGGCATCGGCCCCGCCTACGAGGACAAGGTCGGCCGCCGCGCGATCCGCGTCGGCGATCTCGCCGAGCCCGACATGCTGCCGGCCAAGGTCGCGACGCTTCTCGCGCATCACAATCCGCTGCGCAGCGGCCTCGGCAAGGAGCCGGTCGACGCGGCCAAGCTCACCGCCGAGTTGCTGGCGCTCGCGCCCAAGATCCTGCCCTTCGCCGAGGATGTGTGGGAGCGGCTCGACGGCTTGCGCGCCGCCGGCAAGCGCATCCTGTTCGAGGGCGCGCAGGCCACGATGCTCGACATCGACCACGGCACCTATCCGTTCGTCACCTCGTCGAACACGGTGGCAGCGCAGGCGATGATCGGCTCGGGCATGGGCAACGGCGCGGTCGGCTATGTGCTGGGCATCGCCAAGGCCTACACCACGAGGGTCGGCGACGGCCCCTTCCCGACCGAGCTCAAGGACGCGATCGGCCAGGGGCTGGGCGACCGCGGCAAGGAGTTCGGCACCAACACCGGCCGCCGCCGCCGCTGCGGCTGGTTCGACGCGGTGATGGTGCGCCAGGCCGTGAAGCTGAACGGCATCGACGGCATCGCGCTCACGAAACTGGACGTGCTGGATGGCGAGAAGGAGATCAAGGTCTGCGTCGGCTACGAGCTCGACGGCAAGAAGATCGAGCGCTTCCCGTTCACCATGGGCGCGCAGGCCAAGCTGAAGCCGGTCTACGAGAGCTTCGAGGGCTGGAGCGAGAGCACCCACGGCGCGCGCTCCTTCGGCGAGCTGCCGGCGACCTGCATCAAGTACGTCCGCCGCATCGAGGAACTGGTCGGCTGCCCGGTCGCCCTGGTCAGCACAAGTCCGCAGCGCGAGGACACTATTTTGATGACCGATCCTTTCCGGGACTAAGTCGCAGACTTAGTCTCGGCGGGCGGCAGGCGCTGTAACCAGCGCCGAGAGCCCGCACGGCCGTAAAGGGACTCGGTGCGTCGCCCCCTCACCCAACCTCTCCCCCTAGCGGGGGAGAGGAGTAGAAGAGAGCCGCCATTTCGGAACGGGCCAATTCCTTCGGTCCGGAAAATGCATTAGGGAGGAAATACGATGTCCTCCACCCCCGCCCTCGTCGAACTGAACGGCGTCAGCAAGGTCTATCGCTCCCTGCAGGGCAGCGACTATGTCGCCGTGCGCGACTTCTCGCTCGACATCCCGGCCGGCGAGTTCTTCTGCCTGCTGGGCACCAGCGGCTGCGGCAAGACGACGGTGCTGAACATGGTCGCGGGCTTCGAGGCCACGAGTTCGGGGACCATCGCCGTCGCGGGCAAGCCGGTCACCCGGCCCGACGCCGACCGTGGCGTGGTCTTCCAGGGCGACGACTCGCTCTACGGCTGGCTGTCGGCGCTGGGCAACATCGAGTTCGGCCTGCGCATGCGCGGCATCGCCAAGGCCGAGCGCGAGCGGAAGGCGCGGCACTATCTCGAGCTGGTCGGCCTCAAGGGCCAGGACCACAAGCACCCGGCCGAGCTGTCGGGCGGCATGAAACAGCGCATCCAGATCGCGCGCGCGCTCGCCAACGAGCCGCAGATGCTGCTGATGGACGAACCGTTCGCCGCGCTCGACGCCCACACCCGCGCCGACATGCAGCGCGAGCTGAAACGCATCTGCCGCGAGACCGGCCGCACGGTTCTGTTCATCACCCACGATATCGACGAGGCGATCATCCTCGCCGACCGGATCGGCGTGATGCATGCCGGCCCCGCCTCGAAGCTCAAGGGGACCGTCGCCGTGACCCTGACGCCCGAGGAGCGCGAGCGCACGCACGACAAGTTCACCGCCGTCTATCGCGAGGTCCACGGCCTGATCCGCGACGAGGTCGCCATCTCGCTCAAGAGGGCGCACTGATGAAGCGCGAGAACCGCCTCAAGGGCGTCGGCATCTATCTGCTGGGCTTCGCCAGCCTGTTCGCGATCTGGCACGTCGCGGCGACCTGGATCATGCCGTCCGTCCTGTTCCCGCCGCCGTGGCAGGTCATCGTGAAGGCGATCGAACTCGCCCGGGACGGCACGCTGTGGGAGCACGCCTCGGCCAGCCTGGCGCGCATCGGCCTCGGCTTCGCCGGTGGCTCGCTGCTCGGCATTCCGCTGGGGCTCGCCATCGGCTCGTTCCCGGTCGTGCGCCGCCTGCTCGAGCCCTACACAGAGTTCCTGCGCTTCATTCCCGCCACCGCCCTGATCACCGTCGCCGTGATCTGGTTCGGCATCGGCGAGGGCTCGAAGATCTTCCTGATCATCTACACCACGATCTTCATCGTCATCATCAACACCGCCGCCGGCGTCGCGGCCGTGGCGCCCAACAAGATCCGCGCCGCGCGGGCGCTGGGCGCCGGGCCGCTCCAGGTCTTCTTCTTCGTGGCCCTGCCCGCGACCGTTCCCTACATCCTGACCGGCATGCGGCTGGCGATGGCGAACTCCTTCGTCACCATCGTCGCCGCCGAGCTGGTTGCCGCCAACGACGGCCTGGGCAGGATGATCTGGGACTCGCGCATGTACATGCTGGTCGACCAGATCTTCGTCGCCCTGCTCGTGCTGGGGCTGCTGGGCTTCACCGCCGACCGCCTTTTCCGCTGGGGTATCTACGCGTTCGCCGGGCGCTTCTCGCCCGTCACCTGACTGGAGGACCATCGATGAAATCGCTTCTCGCTGCCGCCGCACTCCTGCTCGCGGTCTCCGCCGCCGACGCCCAGACGCTCACCAAGATGACGATCGCCACCGGCGTCGACCCGGCGTTCGGCCAGTTCTACGTCGCCAAGGAAGGCGGCCTGTTCGAGAAGAACGGCCTCGACGTCCAGATCAACACCGGCCCCTCGGGCTCGGCGATGGTGCCGTTCCTGGTCAACGACCAGGTCCAGGCGGCCTACGGTTCCGACCTCGCGGGCGTCATCAACCACCAGGTCGACAACAAGATCGTGGCGGTCGCCGACGGCACCTATCTCGCCAAGTGGGAGAGCGTGATCGGCCGCAACGTCGAATCGCTCGAAGCGCTGAAAGGCAAGAAGGTGGGCGTGGCCTTCGGCACCGGCGCCGAGATCTTCTGGCGGCGCCTGTTGATCGCCCGCAAGCTCGATCCGGCCGACTACAAGCTGGTCAACGTCGAGGCGCCCGAGATGCTGGCCGCGCTGGAGCGCAGCGACATCGACGCCTTCGCCGTGTGGGAGCCGTGGCCGTCGCGCGCGCTGATGTCGATCAAGAACACCAAGGTGCTGGCAACCGCCGACGGCATCTACAACAACGTCAACTTCGTCTACATGAACCGCGGCTGGATCGAGAAGAACAAGGCCACCGCCGAGAAGTTCATCAAGGCGCTGTGCGAAGCCAACGACATGATCAACAACGACCGCCCCGCCGCGGCCAAGCTTATCTCCAAGTTCCTCAAGATGCCGCTCGACCTCACCACCGAGCTGATGCCCAAGCTCGAATACGACATGGACTGGCAGGCGCGCTCGTTCAACGCGATCAAGGACTCCGAGCACCTGCTGGTCGAGCAGAAGAAGCTGAAGGCGCCGCTCGACTACAGCAAGTACGTCTACACCGACCTGCTGAAGGCCGTGCGCCCGGCCAACGTGAAGGTCACCGAACCGTCGAAGTGACTTGTCGCTGGGACCGCGCCACTCCAGTGGCGCTCAGATCATGATGCGCCACTCATGCGCTTGTAACCAAGCGCTCGGTGGCGCGGTCCCAGCCTCGATCACTTCTTGCTGGGCGGGATGAGCGTGTAGGTCACCGCGTTGCGAGCAGGCCACCGGTCGCGCTCGACGGCGTGGAAGAAATCCTGCACCGCCGTATTGAAGGCGGCCGGCTCCTCGAGGTTCATCGTGTGGCCGGTCTTGGGCATCTCGAGCACGCCGCTGCGCGCGACATGCTGCTTGAGGTGCACCGCGAGACCGTGCGTGGACTCGTCCTCGTCGCCGATGATCACCAGCATCGGCTCGGCGATCTTCTTCAGCTCCTCCGTGCGTTCGAAGAACGGCTGCCGCGCGCCCTGGATGCCGCGCATGGTCATGGCGTGGCCCTTGGCCGAGCCGTCGGCGAACTGCTGCTTGAACTCCGCCCAGCCGCGCGGATCCTTGTAGCGGTAGGTCGTGCGCGCGGAACTCGTGCAATAGAGCTCGGCCATCGCCGGCATGCCCTCTTTCTCGATGCGCTGCGCGAAGGCCTCGCACTCCTCGCGGAATTTCGCCTTCGCCGCCGGATCGGAACTGCCGCCACCGCCACCCGCCGCGATCACCAGCGACCGCGCCACGCCGGGATGGCGGATCGCGAATTCCAGCGCGCCGGTCGCGCCCATCGACAGGCCGACCATGTGCGGCTGCTTCAGCCCCAGCGCCTTGATCACGTCGGCCGCATCGTCGGCGGCGCGCGCCTGGCTGTACTTCGACACGTCGTCCGGCACGTCCGAGGGCGGCCAGCCGCGCGCGGCGTAGGCGATGCAGCGATAGCGCCGCGAGAAGTAGCGGACCTGCGGCTCCCAACTGAGATGGTGGCCGCCAAATTCATGCATGAAGAGCAGCGGATCGCCGGTGCCGGTCTCTTCGTAGTAGAGGCTGACGCCGTCGGACGTTTTGATGTGCGGCACGCTCTTCCTCCCAATTGTCTTGCGGGCTTAGCAAGCGCGCGCGCATCCTGTCGACCATGACGATCATCCTCCAGGAAGCTCTCCGCGGCGCGTTCTACGCCCCGTTCTATGTCGCCCTCGAACGCGACGCCTTCAACGCGGAAGGCGTGGACATCAAGTTCACCAGCTCGCCGCATCCCGACAAGACCGCGCTGCGCGTCATGGACGGCACCGTCGACGTGAGCTGGGGCGGCCCGATGCGGGTCATGCAGACCTACCAGCATGTGCCCGACTGCGACATCGTCTGCTTCGGCGAGGTCGTGACGCGCGATCCGTTCCTGCTGATGGGCCGCACGCCGCGCCCCGACTTCAAGCTCGCCGACCTGATGTCGCTGAAGCTCGCGACCGTGAGCGAGGTGCCGACGCCGTGGCTCTGCCTCCAGCACGACCTCAGGCTGGCCGGCCTCGATCCGGCGAAGGTCAACCGCGTCACCGGCCAGACGATGGGCGAGAACATGGCCGCACTGAAGGCAGGCAAAGTCGACGTCATCCAGGTCTTCGAGCCCTTCCCCAGCCTGCTGCTGGCCGAGGGCGCGGGACACATCTGGCACGAGGCTGCGCATCGCGGGCACACCTCCTACACCTGCTTCTACGCCCGCCGCGGCACGCTCTCCTCGCGGCGCGACGAGCTGAAGCGCATGGTCCGCGCCATCGACCGCACCGAGAAGTGGGTCGCCACGGCCAGCGGCAAGGAGATCGCGCGGGTGATCACGCCCTACTTCAAGGACCTGCCGCCGGCCGTCCTCGAGGCGCTGTGCACGCGCTACAAGGCGCTGGGCATCTGGGGCAAGAACCCGATCCTGCCGCGCTCGGGCTACGACCGGCTGCGCGACGGGCTGGTCTCGGGCGGCTTCGTCTCGCCGGGCGCCACCTTCGAGCAGGCGGTCGACAACAGCCTCGCCGAAGAGGTCATCCGCGAAAACCTGCCGCCGCTGGCGTGAGTCCTCCTTGCGGAATTGATCCGCCAATAGGATAAGGCTCGCAATGAGCGACGCTTTCCTACGCCTGATCGCCGCGAGCCTGCGCGGCGAGGACTTCACCCTGGTCGATGTCGGCTGCTCCGGCGGCATCGAGGAAGCGTGGCGCGCTTTCGGCGAGCGCTTCCGCGGCATCGGCTTCGACGCCAGCGTCTCGGAGTGCCGCCGTCTCGCCGAACTCGAGACCAACCCCAAGGTGCGCTACGTGCCGGGCTTCGTCGACGTGCCGGCCGATCATCCGTTCGCCGCGCGCGCCTCGAAGGACGACTGGCTTGCGGGCAAGAGCCTGTTCGACCGCTCGAGCGCGGGCTGGTCGGTCGAGCTGCGCGAGAAGCGCCTCGCGGCCGCCGCCGAGAGCGAGAAGTTCAAGCACAATCTCTGGCAGAACACCGAGCTCGCCGATCCGGACAAGCCCGTCTCCGCGCCCCGCGTCCTGGCCGAGCAGGGCTACGACGTTGTCGACTTCCTGAAGATCGACGTCGACGGGCCGGACTTCCGCATCCTCAACTCGTTCGACAGGCTTTTCGACACGACGGCGATCCTGGGCGTGCGCCTGGAAGTGTCGCTGGTCGGCGGTGCCGACGGCGCGTCGAACACGTTCCACAACACCGACCGCTTCATGCGCGAGCACGGCTACGCGCTGTTCCGGCTCGACAACCGCACCTATTCGATGCGCGCGTTACCCGCGCGCTTCGTCTACGACATGCCGGCGCAGACCGTGAACGGCCGGATCTTCCAGGCCGAGGCGCACTATATGCGCGACCTCGCGGCGTCCGAGCAGCGCGACTACGTGGCGTCTCTCTCCGACGACAAGCTGCTGAAGGCGCTGGCCATCCTGTCGGTGTGGGACCTGCCCGACAGCGCCGCCGAGATCCTGCTGGCCTATCGGGAACGGCTGGCGAAGGTGCTCGACGTCGATGCCGCGCTCGACCTGCTGGCCGCCCAGAGCCAGCCCGGCTCGCCGGCGCCGCTGTCCTACCGCGACTACATGGCGCTGTTCGCGGCCGACTCGCCGCAGTTCTTCACGCCCCCGATGGCGCCGCGCCCGACGCTCGGCCAGCGGATCTCGGCCGCCTGGCACGCGCTGTCCGACCGGACCTATATCGCGAGCTTCAACAAGGGCCTGAAAAAGCGCGCGTAACGCGACCAAAAGGGTGGCTTGATCCGGCGCCCTCCCGGTCACATCTTTCGACCATGGATACCGCCCTTTCCGGCTGGCCGTTCGACAACAGCTATGCCCGCCTGCCCGACCGCTTCTATGCCCGCCTCGCGCCGACGCCGGTGACCGAGCCCAAACTCGTGAAGATCAACCGGCCGCTGGCGCGGCAGCTCGGCCTCGATCCCGACGTGCTGGCCTCGCCGGAAGGCGTGGCGATGCTGGCCGGCAACCGCGTCGCCGAGGGCTCCGACCCGATCGCGCTCGCCTATGCCGGCCACCAGTTCGGCAACTTCGTGCCGCAGCTCGGCGACGGCCGCGCCGTGCTGCTGGGCGAGGTCGTCGACACCGGCGGCGTGCGCCGCGACATCCAGCTCAAGGGCTCGGGACCCACGCCGTTCTCGCGCCGTGGCGACGGCCGCGCGGCACTGGGCCCGGTGCTGCGCGAATACATCATCAGCGAGGCGATGTACGCGCTGGGCATCCCCACCACGCGCTCGCTCGCCGCAGTGATGACGGGCGATCCCGTGATCCGCGAGAACGTGATGCCGGGCGCGGTACTGACCCGCGTCGCGTCGAGCCACATCCGGGTCGGCACCTTCCAGTTCTTCGCCGCGCGCGGCGACCGCGAGGCGCTGAAGCTGCTGGCCGACCACGTGATCGCGCGCCACTACCCCGAGGCGGCCTCCTATCGCGACCTCTACGACCGCATCATCGCGCGCCAGGCCGGCCTCGTGGCGCACTGGCTGGGCGTCGGCTTCATCCACGGCGTGATGAACACCGACAACGTGTCGATCGCCGGCGAGACCATCGACTACGGGCCCTGCGCCTTCATGGACGCCTATCACCCCGAGACGGTGTTCAGCTCGATCGACCAGACCGGCCGCTACGCCTACGGCAAGCAGCCGCAGATCGCCGGCTGGAACCTCGCGCGGCTGGGCGAGGCGATGATGCCGCTGTTCAACGACGATCCCGACAAGGCGCTGGCCGAGGCCAACGAGTCGCTGAGCAAGTACGGGGAGACGTTCCACGCCGTCTATCTCGCGGTGTTGCGCCAAAAGCTCGGCCTCACGACGGTGGAGGATGGCGACGCCGCCCTGGCGCAGTCGTTCCTGAAGCTGCTGACCGACAACGGCACCGACCATACGCTGGCCTTCCGCGGACTGGGCGACGGCACGGCGCGCACCCTGTTCGAGGAGCCCGCCGCGTTCGATGCGTGGGAAGCGGCGTGGCGCGCGCGGCTCGCCAACGAGCCGGTGGACGAGGCCACGCGTCGCGCGGCGATGGCGGCGACGAACCCGCTCTACATCCCGCGCAACCACAAGGTCGAGGAAGCGCTCGCCGCGGCGATCCAGGACGGCGACTTCGAGCCGTTCGAGGCGCTGCTCGCCGTGCTGGCGCAGCCCAACGAGGAGCGCCCCGGCCTCGAGGCCTACGCCCGCCCGCCCGAAGGTCCGTCGGGCAATTACCGGACTTTTTGCGGCACCTGATACCTGCCCGGTCGGGCGGCGGTTCTCCAGGAGATCTAGCGCGGCGCCCGCTCGCGCAGCACCCAGCTGCGCGTCTCGGTGCGCTGCGGGAAGTGTTCCGCGAGATAGGCGCCGTAGCGTTCCGTCGCCATCAGGGTCACGGCGCGGTAGGTCGAGAACTTCGGGATCAGCACGTAGCGCGCATCGCCCAGCATCGAACTGGCCGGCTGCCAGGGAAAGAACTTGTCGAGCCACAGGGTGACGCCGCGCGGCGGCGGCCGCTTCAGGATGAACGGCATCGGGTTGACCTGGTCGAACACGACGATCCCGCCCGTGGCCCGTTCGGGATTGCCCTCGAACAGCGCGACGGCCTCCGCCAGTGTCTCGGTATACTCGTTCTGCGACAGTTCCTCGTTGTCGATATCGAGCGTGCGGATTCTGCTGAGCAGTCCGCGATCGATGCCACCGCGCGCCACGGCGTCGAGCAGGCCGGGCTCGTCGCGCGGCACCGCGAGCCCCTTCAGGGTCGGCGGATGCTGGACGACGTGCAGCATCGGGCTGCGTACCGACTGCCAGTAATAGACCGACAGGCTGGCCAGCTGCTTGGCGACGCCCGCCACGGGAAACACCATCAGCGCCACCATCACCCACACCGCCGCGCGCGGCCGGCCCTGGAGGCGGTTGCCGCGCAAATGATCGTAGAGCAGGAACGCGATCGCCACCGACAGCGGCAAGCCGCGCAGCTGCGTGTTCTGCGACAGCACGGCGATGGCCGCGGCGATGAACAGGCCGACCGCGACCGGCACGCGCAGCGACACTTCCCCCGCCCGCCACAGCGCCAGGGCCACGATCGCGCCGATGCACATCAGCGACAGTTCCGGCACGTTGGACAGGACCAGCTTCAGGAACCCGCGCACGTCGGTGCTGGCGGCGCCGGTGTCGAGCGCGGCGAACACGTCGGACAGGTAGGCCCAGTTCCACGGCGCCACGGAATAGAGAAGGGCAGCGACGGCGAGCGCGGTCCACAGCGCCTGGCGGCGGCGCAGATGCTCGCTGACGAGCGCCGCGATGCACAACTCGCCCAGGGCAGCGCCGAAGTAGGTGATCTTGAGATGGTACAGCGCCAAAAGGAGCACGGCGACCACGGCGAAGTCCGGCCCGTCGCGCAGCCGCCCCTCCTCCGAACGCGCGCGCGGCGGCACGAACAGGATGAAGCTCAGCACGCCGAGGCCCGACCAGCCCATGGCGTTGTAGTCCATGGCGAAGGTGAAATCGCCGACCGGCTCGCCGACATTGATCGGCATCAGCACCAGCAGGCAGACATAGGCGATGAACACCGCCGCCGGCACGACCGGCAGGCGCCGGCCCGCCGCGATCAGCGCCACGACGAAGAGCCCGGCGGTCGCGACGATCTCGCCCGCGATGAAGGCCCAGACGCTGGGACCGGTGAACCAGAAGCCGATCGCCGTGAACCGGAAGGACAGCGAGCCCAGCGGATCGTGGAAATCGACGTGCGGGACGTGTCCGTTATGGATCGACCACGCGCCGGCGATATTGAACAGCATGTCCCAGGTCATCTGGCGGGACACGATGCGCGGCGCCGCCGCCAGCAGCCACGCCGAGACGGCCACGATCGCCGCCGCCAGCAGCGTCAGCGGCAGCCAGGGGGCGTCGTCGAAGAGAAGCTTCCGCCAGAGCCGCGAATCGCGATCAGATGCTGAGGTCAAGGAGGTTGTAGTCCTTCACATCGGCGCGGGCCTTGTCGTCCCAGCAGTAGCTGAGCCCGTGGTCGGCATGCGGCTTGTAGACGAACGGCGTCTCGTCGGGGAAGCGCTGGCGGCGGGCATCGATGCCGTAGCCGATCAGCCGCGCGCGCTCGCGGATCCGCGCCGCATCGTAGGTCGCGGCCCTGTTGTGGATGCCGCCGGCGGTCACGCCGAGGATCGAGCTGCGGCGGTGGAAGCCGAAATTGACGGTCACCCGCCAGTCCTTGCTGGTGTTGGCGAAGGAGCCGTGCAGCGCCTGGCGGTTGGTCATCGCGACGTCACCCGGCTTGCAGATCAGCGGCACGGCGTCGGGCAATCTTTCGCTGCCCGCCTGCGCGACCAGCCTCGCGATGTCGATCTTTCCCCTCTTGTGCGAGCCCGGCACGACCCACACGCCGTTGGCCGCCGTGCAGCCGTAGAGCTGGCCCATGAAGTTGAAGCCGTGGATGCCCTCGTCCCACGCCGGGCTGTCCCAGTGCGTGGTGCCGTCCTGGTGCCAAGCGACGGAGGCGCCCTTGCCCGGCTCCTTGATCCACAGCGCCTCGTTGAAGGGCGTGAAGTCGGGCCCGTTGATGGCGGCCGCGACCGCCAGCAGGCCGGGATGGCCGTAGACCCGCAGCGACGCCTCGGAGAATTGCAGCGAGCCCAGGATCAGGAACACGACCTCCCGGGGCAGGTTCGCCGCGGCCTGGGGCTCGTGCATCTTCACCGGATGGCGGCCGTTGGCCGCGTCGGTGCCGCCCCACGGGTCGCTGAGCGGCCGCGCCCATTGCAGGGTCGGCCCCTGGCAGTCGGCGGCCAGCGCCGGTCGGCCCTTGGCGTCCAGCGCCGCACCCTTCTCGGCCGGCAGCCGGTCGAGGATGGCGTGCAGGTCCTTTTCGATGTCGGCCAGTTCCTCGGGCCGCAGAGCCCCCTCGAAGACGTAGAAACCGCAGCGCCAGTAGGCCTCGACGATGTCGGGGTGCAACTCGCCGGTCGCCGTGAAACGGATCGGGCCGCGATTGCCCAGCGCATAGGCGCGCTTCTCGCCCTCGCGCAGGTAGGCCTGCATCGCCGCCTCTTCCGAACCGTAGTCGACACCGTCCATGGCGCACCCTTCCCAGGATGAAGGCTCGACGATACCGCGCCGTGCCGGGAACATTCCAGCCGCATACCGCGTTGGGCAGGTATGTCCATCCGAACCAGCACCCTCCTCCTGACCACCCTCGCCGCCGGCATGATGGCGAGCGCCTATTTCATCGGAGCCGCCCCCGCCGCGACGGCGACCGCCGCCGCCCCGTCCGTGGCCAGGCAGGCCGCCATCGCCAAGGCGCCGGCCACCCCGCCGGCCAGCACGATAAAGGCCATGCGCCCCCCGGTGCCGTTCGTCACCCGCAGTCACGACAGCTACGTCGACGTTTCCGCCCTGCCGGCCACCGAGCAGGCGAATGCCAACCCGGCGATCCAGCAGGCGTCCTTGCAGGACGACTCGCCCGCCGGCATGGCCGCGGCCCGGGCCAGCATCGAGATGGATGGCTATCGCAACGTGCGGGGCCTCGTGAAATCCGCCGACGGTTCCTGGCGCGGTCGCGCGATGCGCGGCAAGACCGAGATCGGGATCGTCGTCGACGCGTCCGGCAGCGTGAGCGCCGAATAATCCCCCAACTCCTCCAGGAGCTTCCCATGGCCGACAATGAAATCCGTCCCACCACCGTCGTCGCCCGCGAACCCTCGGGCGGGGGTCTTTACTTCATCGTGGGCGCGCTGGTCGTGCTCGTGCTGGTCGGCGGCTACGTGATGCTGGGCGCGCCCGGTCTCAACACGCAGGTCGCGAAGGGCCCCGCCCCGGCCAAGGTCGACGTCACCGTGCAGCAGCCGGCCGCGACGCCGTCGGCGCCAGCCGCTCCCGCCGCCAAACCCTAGCGCGGCAGTTCTCCCACCAACGCATCCAGCCGCGCGAGATAGGTTCGCGCGTGCCGGGCGTAGTCGATACCCGGCAGCCTGAGATGGACGTCGGACACCATCGCCCACAGCGCCTCGCGTAGCGCGCTTGCGGCCTTCATCGCGACGAAGGACGCACGCAGCCGGTCATCCGCCTTGCCGTCGAAGTATAGAGCGAGGAGTGCGGTATCGTCGGCCGCGCTGAAAGCGCCGTTCGACGACAGGTTGGCGAGATCGAACATCGCCGTGCCGAAGCCGGCATACTCCCAGTCGATCAGCCACAGCCGATGGCCGTCGTCGAGCAGATTGCCCGGCAGCAGGTCGTTGTGTCCGAAGACGATCGGCATCGGCACCTGCGCCGCCTCGAGCCGGTCGGCGAGGGCCACGTACTTCGCGTCGCCGTCGATCGCGCGCACATAGTCGCGGATCACGTGGAACACCCAGAAGACGTTGGCTGCGCCGTGCAGGCGGCGGCCGACCTCGCGATGGCAGGTCTTCAGCAGCGCCACGACACGCGCTGCGTCGCGGCGCAGATCTTCCTCGACGAAGGTGCGGCTCTCGATGAAGCGCAACACGGTGATGCCCGGCGCCTCATGCACCACTTCCGGCGACAGTCCCGCCTCGAACGCCGCGCGTGAGGCGGCGCGCTCGCGATCGCGGAAGACGTGATGCACGGGAATGTCGTCGCCGCAGCGCACGACATATTTGCCGCTGCGATCGGTCGCGACGTAGGAAATATTGGTCAGTCCGCCGGTCAACGGCTCCAACGTCACCGGTCCCTGCCATATCGGCAGGCGGGAGAGGCGCTCGCGGAGGGCGTCCATTGCCATTTCGGTATGCTAGCGTGGCCCCAGCCACGGAGGAAAGTATGCCTGACGCCCGCGTTCCCAACACCATCACCGGCCGAGACGCCTTCCTGCGCGTCCTGAGCGACGAGGGCGTCACCAAGATGTTCGGCAATCCCGGCACGACCGAGCTGCCGATCATGCACGCTCTCTCCTCCGCCCCGGAGATGGGCTACGTGCTGGCCCTCCAGGAAGCCGTGGTGATCGCGATGGCCGACGGCTATGCCCGCGCCTCGGGCAAGCTGGTGTCGTGCAACGTCCACGTGGCGCCGGGCCTCGGCAACGCCATCGGCTCGATCTACACCTCCATGATGTCGGGCACGCCGATGATCGTGACCGCCGGCCAGCAGGACACGCGCATGCGCCTGCGCGACCCGATCCTGGGGCATGACCTCGCCGCGATCGCCGCCCCCGTCACCAAGTGGAGCGTGCAGGTCGAGCGCGCCGACGAGCTGGGCCCGATCCTCCAGCGCGCCTTCAAGATCGCCAACGAGGCGCCGGCCGGCCCG
>JAFEFH010000061.1 GCA_018240695.1 Pseudomonadota bacterium
GTCGCCGGTGTAGCGCAGCGGGATCAGGCCGAACTGCATGATGAGCTGGTCGTCGACGGCGCCGCTCAGCAGCTCGCGGATACCCTGCACCGCCACGTTGACGACGATCAGCCACAGGATGGCTGGCGGCAGGTTGATCGCCCGCTCGTATCCGCCCCCGCCCGGTGCCGGCGGCTGCCGTTCCTGATCGAAGGGCATCAATACTCCCGTAAAGGCGCGCGACTATAGCCATCGACTGAGGACGGGCAAGTCTCGCAAGGGCGCGCTATAATGCCCGTAAGGTCCCGCACATCATGGTTTCCACCCTCGACCGTCTGTCCTACGCCGCCCGCCAGACCGCGCGTGTCGCCTGGTACGCCGGCCACTATGCGGCCGGCCGGCGCCTGCTGAAGCCGATGCCCAAGCCCGACCATCCGGTCGGACCGACGCCGTCGCGGCAGGAAATGACCGCCGACATGCGCGGACTGTTCGCGCGCGAATGGCGCGACATCGAAGCCGGGCTGTTTCCCGCGCCGCGTCCGCTCGCGGCCGAGCCGGCGGAGTTCCTGCGCCGCAGCCTGCTCTATTTCCGCGACCTGCCGGCGGTCGATGCGCGCCGCCACGGCGAACGCGACGACGAGCTGCCGCCCGGCCAGCAGGGCGACGGGCTGCCGGACTACTACCGCCAGAACTTCCACTTCCAGAGCGACGGCTGGCTCTCCGAGGACTCGGCGGCGCTGTACGACACGCAGGTCGAAGTCTTGTTCACCGGCGCGGCCGACGTCATGCGCCGCCGCGCGCTGCGCCCGATCGCCGAATGGCTCGCCGGCCGCAACCAGCGCGACCTGCGCGGCCTCGACGTGGGCTGCGGCACCGGCCGCCTGCTCGCCTTCGTGCACGAGGCGTGGCCCGGCCTGCGGCTCAGCGGCCTCGATCTCAGCGCGCCCTATCTCGGCGAGGCGCGCCGCGTGATCGGCCGCACGGCGCGGGTGAAGCTGATCGAGGGCGCGGCCGAGGCGCTGCCGTTCGCCGACAAGAGCCTCGACCTGGTGTTCTCGTCGTTCCTGCTGCACGAGCTGCCGCCCGACGTGCGCCTCGCGGCGCTACGCGAGATGGCCCGCGTCGTGAAGCCGGACGGGATTGTGGTGATCGTCGACTCCATCCAGCGCGGCGACCGGCCGTCGTGGGACGGGCTGCTCGATCTCTTCCCGCATTATTTCCACGAGCCCTACTACGCCGACTATGTCGGTGGCCGCCTCGGCACGCTCGCCGCCGAAGCGGGTCTCGCCGTCGCCGAGACCGAACACGCTTTCCTGTCCTGCATCACGAGCCTGAGGCCCCGATGAACCGCACCGCGCTCTATTACGGCCTGTGGGCCGCGGCCTGCACCGCCGCCGCCCTCGTCGCGTTCTTCATCGCCGCCGATCTCGAATCGCCGCTCGCCTTCCGCGACACGATGTTCGAGGGCTTCGGCCGCGCGCTCGAGCCGATCCTGTTGCTGCTGCTGTTCTGCATCCCCACCGGTATCGTCGCGGGCCTCGCCTGGGCGATCGCGCACCGCATCGACCGCGAACCGGGCTGGCTCGCCTACGCGGTGCTGGCGGTGTTCGTGGTGGTGATCAGCCACATCCTGGTGTTCGGCACGATCTCGTTCCCGACCAGCTTCGCCGAGATCCCGGAAGCGCTGTGGGCGCTCAGCTTCCTGTTCCTGCTGCACGGCTGGGTGACGGTGCCGGTGGCGCTGGTCGGCACGGCGCTGTTCGTGCTGTGGACGCGCCGGCGCGCCGACGCCGTTCCGGCGGCCGAAGGCTAGAGCAGCACCTTCTCGCCGCGCGCCCGCACGCTCTCGCTCTTCAGCTGGCCGCAGGCGGCGTGGATGTCGCGGCCGCGCGGCGTGCGCACCGGCGCGCTCAGGCCGCCGTCGTTCACGATCTCGGCGAAGCGGTGGATGCGGTTGTTCGAGCTGCACTCGTAGGGCGCGCCCGGCCACGGGTTGAACGGGATCAGGTTCACCTTGGCGTGGATCGGCTTCAGGATGCGCACCAGCTCGCGCGCGTCGGCGTCGCTGTCGTTCACGCCCTTCAGCATCGCGTACTCGAAGGTGATGCGCCGGCTGTTGCGCGCGCCGGGATAGGCCGCGCACGCCTTCAGCAGCTCGGCGATCGGCCACTTGCGGTTGATCGGCACCAGCGTGTTGCGGACGTCGTCGTTCACCGCATGCAGCGAGACCGCGAGGTTGACGTCGAGCACCTCGCCCACCTTGGCGATCATCGGCACGACGCCCGAGGTCGAGAGCGTGATGCGCCGGCGCGACAAAGCGATGCCCTGGTCGTCCATGACGATCTTCAGCGCCGCCGCCACGTTGTCGAAATTGTACAGCGGCTCGCCCATGCCCATCATCACGATGTTCGAGAGCATGCGCGTCTCGAGCGTCGGCGTCGGCCACTCGCCGTAGCTGTCGCGCGCCACCATGAACTGGCCGACGATCTCGTCGGGCGTAAGGTTGCGCACCAGCGGCTGGGTGCCGGTGTGGCAGAAGGTGCAGGTGAGCGTGCAGCCGACCTGGCTCGACACGCAGACCGAGCCGCGATCCTCCTCCGGGATGTTGACCGTCTCGGCCTCGTTGCCGTCGGGGAAGCGCAGCAGCCACTTGCGCGTGCCGTCGGTCGAGCGCTGCTCGGTGACGATCTGCGGCCGCTCGACGACGAACAGCTCGTTGAGCCGGTCGCGCGTCTTCTTCGCGATGTTGCTCATGCGGTCGAAGTCGGTGACGCCGTGCCAGTAGATCCAGTGCCAGATCTGCTGGGCGCGGAACGGCTCGAGCCCGGCCTCGGCCAGCGCCGCCTTCAGCCCCTCGCGCGTCAGCCCGACCAGGTTGCGGCGCAGGTCGTTGCGGCCGCGCCGGACGGCGGGCTCGGTGATCTGCAACGGGTCGGTCGCCGAGGACGGAGGCAGGACGGTCGCCATGGACGGGGAGATAGGCGGCCGGATCGCCTAGCGCAACGACTATCGCTGGGCCTTCATCTGCCAGGCCTCGATGGCCGGGAAACGATGGATGAAATTCAGGATATTGAGGGTCAGGTTGTCGTGCACCAGCACCGCCGCCCCGATCTCGAGGACCAGCACCAGGGCCACCGTCGCCCGCCAGTTCAGCAGCCGGGCCAGGGTGAAGCCGGCCGCCATCGACACCGTATCCATCAGTGAATTCAGGATGCTGTCGCCGGTATAGCCCGCCGCCAGCGCCTGCTGGCGATAGGCCTCGATCACGAACGGCGAGTTCTCGGCGATCTCCCAGGCCGCCTCGATGCCGACGGCGATGGCCAGCCGCACCGGCCACGGCGCGCGCGGCAGGGCCAGCCGCAGCACGGCGTAGAACAGGATGCCGTGGACGATGTGCGAAGCCGTGTACCAGTCGAACAGCTGCTGCGAGAGCTCGTCCGACCAGATGTCGCCGACCCACAGCCGGATCGTGCCGCAGGTGCAGATCCAGACCCGGCCCATGACATGCAAGGTCAGCGCCTGGACCAGCACGATCGCCAGGATGACGGCGCCGGCGATGCGGGAAGTGCTCACGAGTCCGAGCCCCGGCCGGCCGCGGCCTTTGCGCGCGCCGCCTTGGCCCGGTGCTTGCGCTTGTAGATCGGGTCGCCGAACACCGGCAGCGGCACCGGCTCGGTCGGGGCGCCCTCGGCCACCGGCCGCGGCGCGTGGCGGCCGAGGCTGATCAGCCGGTCGTACATGATGAGCGAACCCGCGACGCCGAGGTTGACCGAGAAGCGCATCGGGATCCGGACGATATAGTCGCACTTCGCCTGGAGGTCGGCCGACAGGCCCTCGCGCTCGCCGCCCAATATATAAGCGGCCTGGCGCGGGTGCCGGAAGCTCGGCAGCGCGATCGCATCCTCTGTGATCTCGACCCCGACCAGCCGGCAGCCCAGCGGCAGGCGGAAATCGGGGAGGTCGGCGAAGTGATAGGTCGGCACCGACAGCGGCGTGTCCGACGTGTCGCTGCGCACGCCTTCGCGGCGGTTGTACTGGGCCCGGACGGTGAAGACGAACGAGGCGCCGAAGGCGTGGGCGGTCCGCAGCAGGGTCCCGACGTTGGTCGCCTTGCTGATGCCTTCCACACCGATGCCGAAATAGCCTTTCATGGTACCGCGATTTGTAGCATGAACCTTGGCCAGAATGACCGTTTCGTCGCCCGTCGATGATGTCCGCGCCCAATACGAAGCGCTGCCCTACCCGCCCCGCGATCCGCGCGAAGAGGCGGTCCGGCTGATCACCGGCACGCCCAGCCACATCCTCGAGGTCAACCACTACCTTTTCGCCGGCCGGCTGAACTTCAACCGCCCGTTCCGCGCCCTGGTGGCCGGCGGCGGCACCGGCGACGCCTGCATCATGCTGGCCCAGCAGCTCGCCGACCGGCGCTGCCCGGGCGAGATCGTCTATCTCGACCTGTCGACCGCCTCGCGCGCGATCTGCGAGGCCCGCGCCAAAGCCCGCGGCCTGCGCAACATCGTCTTCCACACGGGCTCGCTGCTCGACCTGCCTGATATGAACATCGGACAGTTCGACTACATCGACTGCACGGGCGTGCTGCACCACCTGCCCGACCCGTCGGCCGGCATGAAGGCGCTGGTCTCGGTGCTCCAGCCGGACGGCGGCATCGGCGTGATGCTGTACGGCCAGTACGGCCGCAGCGGCGTCTATCCCTTGCAGGAGATGCTGCGCTCGATCGCGCCGCCGTCGATGGCGCTCGAAGACCGCATCGCCATGGCCAAGCGCCTGATCCGCTTCCTGCCGACGACCAACCTGTTCCGCCGCAACCCCTACCTCAACGACCATGTGACGGGCGGCGACGCCGGCCTCTACGACCTGCTGCTGCATTCGTGCGACCGGGCCTACACGGTGCCCGAGATCGCGACCTTGGCCTCAGACGCCGGCCTGCGCGTCGTCGCCTTCCTCGAGCCAGTGCGCTACGAGCCTTCGACCTACATGAGCGACCCGGTGATCGCGCGCCAGGCGAGCTCGCTGCCGCTGGTCGAGCGCGCGGCCTTCGCCGAGCGGCTGGCCGGCAACCTGCGCACCCACGTCTTCTATGCCTCGCGCGCGGGCTTCGACACGGTGGCGCGGCCCGAGGATACCTCGGCCATTCCGGTGCTGCGCGACATGGACGCCGCCAAGCTGGCGGGCGGCCTGCAGCCCGGCGCACCGCTGGTCGCCAACCTCGACGGCTTCCCGTGGCGCGCGCAACTGCCGGCGCTGGCGCCGCGCATCATCGCCCAGTTCGACGGCCGCCGGACGGTCGCCGAGATCTACACCTCGCTCGGCGCCCAGGGCGCCCTCCCGCAATGGGAGGACTTCTATGCGCAGTTCGAGGACCTCTACGTGAAGCTCAACGGCGTGAACCACCTGTTGCTGCGGTTCCGCACGTAGGTCTTTGCTGGGACCGCGCCACTCCAGTGGCGCCTCATGAGCGCCACAGGAGTGGCGCGGTCCCAGCTACTTCTTCAGGGCAGCCGCGTTCAACACATTGATCGGATTGCCATCGAGCCACGCCTCGATGTCCTTCACCGCGCCGCCGTAGAAGTGGCGGTAGCTGTCCTCGACGACGTAGCCCAGGTGCGGGATCAGCGTGACGTTGTCGAGCTTGATCAGCGGATGGTCGGCCGACATCGGCTCCTTGTCGTACACGTCGAGGCCGGCATGGGCGATCGTATGGTTCTTGAGCGCCGCGATCAGCGCGGCCTCGTTCACGATCGGTCCGCGCGAGGTGTTCACCAGGATCGCGCTCTTCTTCATCTTGGCGAAGTCGTCGGCGCCGATCAGGTTGCGCGTGCGGTCCGACAAAGCGAGATGGATCGAGATGAAGTCCGAGGTCGCGAGCAGCTCGTCCTTGCTCACATACTTGGCGCCGCCCGCCTCCGCCTTCTCGGGCGTCAGGTTCTGGCTCCACGCCACGACGTCCATGCCGAACGCCTTGCCGTAGCGCGCGGCGCGGCTGCCGAGCTTGCCGAGGCCTAGGATGCCCAGCCGCTTGCCCTCGAGCACGACCATCTGCTCGATGCCGTCGTGCCACTTGCCGGCGCGCGCCAGCTTCTCGGCCTTGGCGAGGTCGCGGGCGCACATCATGAGAAGCGCCCAGCCCAGCTCGGCCGTCGGTGCATTCGATGTGCCACCGGGCGTCGTCGACACCGGGATGCCGCGCGCAGCGGCCGCCTTGTCGTCGAGGCTGGCCGCGCGCGCGCCGGTCAGCACCATGAACTTGAGGTTGGGCAGCCTGTCGATCAGCTCCTTGGGGAACGCCGTGCGCTCGCGCAGGAGGCAGAGCATGTCGAACGGCGCCAGTTTCTTCGCGGCATCGTCGACCGAGGTGAAGGCCTCGTTGAAGACGGTGATCTCGACACCGCGCTTCTTCAGCCGGTCCCAATCCGCCATGCGCATGGCTACCTTCTGATAATCGTCGAGCAGAGCGAGTTTGTGGGTTTGCGGCATGACGGATCCTGGGAGAAAATGACGGGGACGCGGACAGTATAGCCGCTGGAGGCCGTCATGAGCATCACCGTCGCGCCCAGCCGATCGACACCGACCCAGGATTTCGTCGCCGAGATCGCCGGCATCGACCTTGCGCAGCCGCTGAAGCCGGCCGACCGCGACGCCATCGAGGACGCGATCAATCGCTATGCGGTCGTCGTCTTTCGCGGCCAGAAACTGAGCGACGCGCAACAGATCGATTTTTCCGCGCAGTTCGGCCCGATCCATTCCTCCGCGCAGCGCGCGCGCCACCAGGGCATCAAGCACCGGCTCGAGCGCACCGAGATCGCCGACATCTCCAACCTCGACGGCGAGGGCAAGGTGCTGGAGGCCAACGCCAAGCGCCGCCTCGACTGGCTGGCCAACCGGCTGTGGCACACCGACGCGTCGTTCCGCGCGATCCCCGGCGCGCTGTCGCTGCTCTACGCCCATGTCATTCCCGACGAAGGCGGCGACACCGAGTTCGCCGACATGCGCGCGGCCTACGACGCGCTCGACACCGCCGCGAAGAACAAGCTCGACGGCCTCGTGGCGATCCATTCGATCTGGCACTCGCGCGGCCAGCTCGACGTCGACAAGAACAAGTACACCGCCGAGGAGCAGGCGAGCCTGCCGCCGGTGCCGCAGCGGCTGGTGCGCACGCATCCCGGCTCGCACCGCAAGTCGCTCTACCTCGCCGCGCACGCCTCGCACATCGAGGGCATGCCGATCCCCGACGGCCGCCTGCTGCTGATGGACCTGATGGAGCACGCGGTGAAGCCGCCGTTCGTGCACGCGCACAAATGGCGCGAGGGCGACCTCGTGATCTGGGACAATCGCTGCACCATGCACCGCGCGCGGCCGTTCGACACGACCAAGGTGCGCGACCTGCGCCGCGTCACCACGCGCGACGTCGCGCCCACGCTCGAACAGGCGGCCTAGGCACCTCCGCGGCCATCGGCTACGGCGCCGTCAGCCAGCACGACTTGCCTGCAACCGTCGCGTCCAGAAACCTGGTCGACTGCAACAGGCAACGGAAAGCGTGTAGTATTCCGCGACGTTCTCGAAATCTCGCCGCGGGATGGAAAGCCATGAACTCAGATCACCGATCGTTGATCCGGACCTGCATCGGCATACTCGTGTCGACGAGCATGCTGGTCTCCTCGGTCGCCGAGGCGTGCACGCGCCTCGTCTATCTCGGCGCCAACGACCAGGTGATCACCGGGCGCTCCATGGACTGGAGCACCGATGTCGGAACGAACCTCTGGGTGTTCCCGCGCGGCATGAAGCGGTCCGGGGAAGCGGGGCCGAACTCGATCCACTGGACGTCGAAATACGGAAGCGTCATCGCGTCGGGCTACGATATCTCGACCACCGACGGCATGAACGAGAGAGGGCTCGTCGCCAACCTGCTGTGGCTGGTCGAATCCACCTACCCGGACGGAGGCAAGGCCCCCGGCCTGTCGATCGCGGCGTGGGCGCAATACGTCCTCGACAATTTCGCCACGGTGCAGGAGGCGGTCGAGGCCCTGGCGAAGGAGCCGTTCACGATCGTCACGGACAAGGTGCCGGGCCAGGGAAGGCTCGCCACCCTTCACCTTTCGCTGTCGGACGCCCGCGGCGACAGCGCGATCATCGAATATATCGGCGGCAAGCAGGTCATTCACCACAGCCGCGACTATCAGGTGATGACCAATTCGCCGATCTTCGAGCAGCAGCTCGCGCTCAACGCCTATTGGAAGGAGATCGGCGGGACCGTCATGCTGCCGGGAACGAACCGCGCCGCCGACCGCTTTGCGCGCGCTTCGTTCTATGTGAACGCGATCCCGAAAAGCGAAGATCCGGTCGAGGCAATAGCGAGTGTGTTCAGCGTGATCAGAAATACGTCGGTGCCGTTCGGCATCACGACGCCCGATCAGCCCAACATCTCGTCGACGCGGTGGCGCACCGTTTCCGATCACAAGCGCAAGCTCTACTTCTTCGAGTCGGCGCTGACGCCGAATGTGTTCTGGGTCGACCTGACCAGGATGGATTTCTCGGAAACGACGGGAAAGGTGATGAAGCTCGATCTCGGGCCGAACCAGACGCACATCTACTCCGGCATGGCCAACGACCAGTTCAAGGAGACCCAGCCCTTCAAATTCCTCGGGCTTTGATTCGGATAGTCGTCGCGCGCACCATCACCGAAATCCGGACAAGCGGCCGGAGCCGCGAAAGCGGCTCGAACCGTTGCAAAGACTGGTAGAAAGATTGGAGCGGGCGAAGGGATTCGAACCCTCGACCCCGACCTTGGCAAGGTCGTGCTCTACCCCTGAGCTACGCCCGCGCTCCGTACTCCGGCCGGGTAGGTTGCCGGAAGGCGGTGGTGATAAGGGTTTTTGAGGGGCTTGGCAAGCGGGGGCTGAAAGCCGGTTTCGGCACGGATTTCAGCCTTTTGGACCGCGACCTTCCAGGTCGCTCAAGCTCGTGAGGCGCGCTGGAAGCGCGCGGTCCATTTGAGGGTTCCCTATTGGCCGATCAGGCCCTCGCCAGCAAACGCTGGAGGTATTTGCCGTATTCGCTGTCCTTGATCGGGGCGATCAGGCGGGCGAGGCCGGCATCGTCGATATAGCCCATGCGCCAGGCGACCTCCTCGGGGCTGCCGATCTGGAGGCCCTGGCGGTCCTCGACGGTCTCGACGAACTGCGCGGCCTTGAGCAGGCTCGACGGCGTGCCGGTGTCGAGCCAGGCGTAGCCGCGGCCGAGCTTGTGCACCATCAGCCTTCCCTGCTTGAGATAGTGCGCATTGATGTCGCTGATCTCGAGCTCGCCGCGCGCCGAGCGCGGGATGGTCGCGGCCACGTCGCAGACATCGGCGTCGTAGAAATAGAGTCCCGTCACCGCCCAGTTCGACTTCGGGTCCTTCGGCTTCTCGACGATGCTGACCGGCGTGTTGCCGTTCTCGGCGAACTCGACCACGCCATAGGCCTGCGGGTCGCTCACCCAATAGGCGTAGACCACCGCGCCGCCGCCCTTGGCGCCGCGCTCGGCCAGCGCCGGCAGCGAATCGCCGTAGAAGAGATTGTCGCCCAGGATCAGCCCGACGCGATCTTTCCCGATGAATTCCTTGCCCAGGATGAAGACCTCGGCGATGCCGCCGGGCTTCGGCTGGGTCACGTAGGAGATCTCGAGGCCCCACTGCCTGCCGTCGCCGAACAGGCGGCGATAGGCGTCCTCGTCCTGCGGGTTGACGACCAGCAGGATCTCGCGGCATCCCGCCATCATCATCGTGGTCAACGGATAGTAGACCATCGGCTTGTTGTAGACCGGCAGGAGCTGCTTGTTGGCCGCGCGCGTCATCGGGTAAAGCCGGGTGCCGCTGCCGCCGCTGAGGACGATGCCTTTCATGACGTTGGTGTAACCCGATGCTTTCTCCGCAACAACTCTTCGCCCGGCTGGCCGAGATCGGCGTGCCCCATACGACCGTGGAGCACGAGCCGGTCTTCACCGTCGAACAGGCCAAGGCGCATCGCGGCGTGCTGCCCGGCCATCACATCAAGAATCTCTTCTTGCGTAACAAGAAGGAAGAAATGTGGCTCGTGGTGGCGCTGGAGGACCGGCGCATCGACCTCAAGCAGCTCGGCGAGTTGCTGGGCGCGGGCCGCCTGTCGTTCGGCAGTCCCGAGCGGCTGCGCACGTATCTCGGCGTCGAGCCGGGCTCGGTGACGCCGCTGTCGACGATCAATGACACCGGCCACAGGGTGGCGCTGGTGCTCGACAGCGCGCTGCGCGACGGCGGGCCGATCAACGCCCATCCGCTCGTCAACACCATGACCTCCGCCATCGAACTGCCCGACTTGCTGCGCTTCTTCGAGGCGACCGGGCACGTGTCGCGCTGGCTCGATTTCCCTTCGCCGTCTTAGCTAGCGTCGATCTCTATTCTGAAAAATTGAAATTACGTTAGAGCTTTGATCAGTTTCTGCCTTAAAGGGCAGATCGCGGCGCGATGGAGCACCTCCTGTTAGCGTGCCAGGCTCCAGATCAGCCAACTCCTCAATGTCGCTGGCCGGGAACGGCAACGCAGCTAGAATATCAGACGGCGTCTGTTTCCCACTCTCAATCAATTTCTCAAAGCATCCACGAATAACTTCAGGGCGCTCTTTCTCCATGCGCCCATCAAGAGGCTCACTCTTTCTCCAACCACGCCGATTGTAGTTGATCCACATAACCCGAGCTGCATCCTCGTCAAGTATGCCCAGTGACGAGCAGCGCATAATCATCGCACCAACTGAAGCGCCCCAACGCTCTTTGAGCGTAAGCAGGGCGTCGAGAGACGGCGAAAATACTTCACTCGCAAAGTCAGCTTCAGGAAGAAGTAGATGAGCCGCGAGAGTATCAGCCTGTTTCTCTACGAATTTGTAGAAAGCCCGATCATTGAGTCGCTTGGCTGGCACATGTCCATGGATGGCTATATGGGACAATTCGTGCAGCGCATCGTAGCGCTGTCGGACAGCACTAGCTTTGTCGCGCGAAAGTACAACAAACGGCAAGTTGTAACGGTCTGACCATTGAGAAAACGCGTCAAGTTTGTCAGCGTTTACATGAATTCGCGAAACCAAAATGCCGTTTAGCTCTAGCTTCTCGATTACATCCGGCATTGGGCCAGAACGAATCTCCCAATGCGCGCGAATTTCAGAGGCGAAATGCTGCAGATCGTCATCGGTTAGCGCCTCAACGTCTTTCACCTTGAAATCTGGCACGTTGAAAGGGTGCAGCTCGAAATAGCTCGCCACATATTCGACGATCTCCTTCATCCACGACAACCGCGGATAAGCCCTGTCTCGTGCAACAGGAGGCGCGGACAGTTTGGCGCGCCAGAAGATTGGCCTTTCCTCGCTGGCCTCAACCGGCCGAAGGAAATAAGGCGGCGGAAAGCGTAACACCGTCGCCATTTGATGCAGCGCGTCAAGCTTCGGCGACTGTCGCCCATTTTCATACTTGGAAATTGACGTTGGGCTTACACCCAGCATCCCAGCGAGGTCTACGCCGCTGAGTCCACGCGCCATGCGCGCCTCGGTCAGCCGTTCGCCAACGAAGCCGGTCGCAATTGCACTCATTACACTCACCCGCGTTTGTCTTGCTTCTTCTGCTCGTCTTTCCAAGGCAGCCCACGAGCCTTGCGCTGTTCTGCGCGCTTCTCAGCTCCGTACGCTGCCACGATCTCCTGAAAAGTCACTTCGGCGAGCCAATCCTTGCACCCGGCCCCGGGCACGCAGAACTGCACCATGCCGAGCTTCTGCAGGTCCTTTTCAAAGCGCCGCCCAACGGGGTTGTGGCAGATGATTCCATAGAACGCCTTGCCGGCCAGCAGTTCCACGGGCTGATCGCCCAGCGCGAGGCGGCCGCCACGCGCAATCTCGTTCATCAACGAGTGCTTCTCGCGAAAGCGAGCGGGCTGCGGCATCTCGCTGATGGTGGGAATGTAGGCTTGGGTGAACGCAATTGATCCTGCCCCCGCCATCACGTAGCTGCGGTGATTTGCGACCAGCAAGGTGGCCGTTGAAGGCAGGCCATGCCGCTGGGCTACGGAATGAAGCAGGCTTTCCACGCGAAAGTGGCGAAGCTGGAGCAGGTAGTCGATCTTGTGCTCCGACAGGATCATCCTCTCGTGGGCAACCTGTTCGAACGTGTCCATGTAGGTTTGCCGCAACAGAATGCCGAACTCGCTCCAGAAGCCTCGCGGCGACTGGCCAACCAGCATTTGCAGCACCTTGGCTTTGTTGAGGTCTTCCACTGTCTGCCCTTCCTCAAATTGCCCCCAACGCACTTTTGAGTGTAATCCTTTAAGAGTTTCGCGCAAGGGCTCATTCGATGGGCCGGTAAATATTACCGGACGCCGGGCATGATCGAGGAGGACGGCGCGCCAAGAGGTAGACAGCTACGACAATTGGGAAGCGCTTAACGGCTGAACTTCCTCTGCTTATCTTCCGTCAAACCCTTTCGTACGCCGCGATGATAGCGAGCGCTTCGCGTTCGCGGCGATGAAGGTCTGCGAGAGCGGCCGCTTTCGGCTTTTTCGGAACTACGATCCCAGCCCCTATAGCCCAAAGCTCAGTGCGGACATCCCCCAGATCGCGTCTGGTCTGCGTAATGAAGTTCGGCTCATTTTGCATGGTGCATCCCTCCTCAAACCACATGGGCCGGATTTGGGAGACGTCAAGCTGTCCTCGGCTGCCAAGCGAAGCTGGGCCATTGCCGCCGGCTTGACAGGCGCGGGTGCCGTTCCTATTACTTAACCACATGGTTTAGTGTTGAGGAGAACGACCATGACGACCGACACCAAGGACGAACGCGACCTGGTCCTCAGCCGCCTGATGGACGCGCCGCGCGCCAAGCTGTGGCGCTGCTGGACGGAGCCGGAGCTCTTGAAGAAATGGTTCTGCCCGCCGCCCTTCGTCGTCACCAAGGCCGAGATGGACGTGCGCAGCGGCGGCAATAGTTTCGTCGTGATGCGCGGACCGGACGGGCAGGAAATGCCGATCCCCGGCATGTATCTCGAGGTGGTGAAAGAGCGGAAGCTGGTCTTCACCGACGCCTATGCCGGCGACTGGAAGCCGTCGCAGAAGCCGTTCATGACCGCGATCGTCACCTTCGACGACGAAGGCGGGAAGACCCGGTATGTGGCGACCGCCCGCCACTGGACGATGGAAGACCGCGCCGCGCACGAGCAGATGGGCTTCCACACCGGCTGGGGCATCGCCGCCGACCAACTGGAGGCCCTCGCCAAGACGCTGTGATCTGTTACATTGTAACAAATGCGTTTTGCCGTTCTTCTGTCTCTTCTGATCGCTGCCTGGGCGCCTTCCGCGAGGGCCCAGGACCAAAGTCAAAAGCTCAAGCTGGTCGCCACCTTCTCGATCCTGGGCGACCTCGTGGCCGAGGTCGGCGGCGACAGCGTCGACGTGACGACGCTCGTGCCGCCCGACACCGACGCGCATGTCTATCAACCCAAGCCCGCCGACATCCGCGCGATCGCGGGCGCGCAGGTGCTGGTGAGCAACGGCCTCGGCTTCGAAGGCTGGCTCGATCGCGTGGCCGGCGCCGCCGCCTTCAAGGGCCAGCGTATCGTGGCGTCGGACGGGGCACCGGCGATGGCGGGCGATCCGCATTGCTGGCAGTCGGTCGCCTGCGCGCGCGTCTACGTCGCCAACATCGCGCGCGGCCTCGGCGCCGCCGATCCCGCGCATGCCGCCGCCTATCGCGAGCGCGCCGCGGCTTACGATGCGCGCCTCGCCGCGCTCGATGCCTGGATCCGCAGCCAGATCGCCAAGGTGCCGGAGGACAAGCGCCAGGCGATCACCGGGCACAATTCGTTCGAGTATTTCGCGCGCGCCTATGGCGTGCGGTTCGAGGCGCCGCGCGGCTACAACACCGACAGCGAACCGTCGGCGCGCGACATGGCCAACCTGATCCGCCAGGTGCGCGCGCAGAAGATCAGGGCGCTTTTCATCGAGAACATGACCAACCCTGCGTTGGTCGACGAGGTAGCGCGGGAGTCGGGCGCACATGTCGGGCCGCGCCTGTACAGCGACGCGCTGTCCAAGCCCGGCGGGCCCGCCGCGACCTACGAGGCGATGATGCGCCACAACGTCAGCGCGCTGGTGGCAGGGATGGCCGCCCCTTGACTTTCATTGCGTAATACGCAATGATTGCGCATGACATGTGGCAAGGTTACGAAAAGTAACCTATTTATTTTTCTGATTTTAAAACGGGGAAATCGGGAAGCGGCCAGCTGCCGCTCAGACCGCCCCGATCACACGGCCAGGAACGGCAGGCCGTCGATGCGCCGCGCCGCCTGGAGCGTGTTGTACATCAGGCAGGCGACGGTCATCGGGCCGACGCCGCCGGGCACCGGCGTGATGTGGCCGGCCACGGCGCGCGCCTCGTCGAAGGCGACATCGCCCACCAGCCGGGTCTTGCCGTCCGCCGCCGGCACGCGGTTGATGCCGACATCGATCACCGTGGCGCCGGGCTTCACCCAGTCGCCGCGCACGAACTCGGGCTTGCCGATCGCCACCACGAGCACGTCGGCGGTGCGGCAGAGACCGGGCAGATCGCGCGTGCGCGAATGGCCGTTGGTCACCGTGCAATCGGCGCGCAGCAGCAGTTGCGCCACCGGGCGCCCGACCAGGTTCGAGCGGCCGACGACGACGGCATTGGCGCCGGCCATCGAGCCGAGCGTCGCGGCCAGCAGCATCGAGCAGCCGAGCGGCGTGCACGGCACGGGAAAATCCAGCGGCGCACCGGCCGACACCGAGGCGAGCCGCCCGACATTCATCGGATGGAAGCCGTCGACGTCCTTGGCCGGATCGATCGCCAGCAGCACGCGCGCGGTGTCGATCTGCCTGGGCAGCGGCAACTGCACGAGGATGCCGTGAACCGTCGGGTCGACGTTCAGCCGCGCGATCAGCTCGAGCAGCTCGGCCTCGGTCGTCTCCGGCGGCAGGCGATGATCGAAGCTGCCCATGCCGAGCTCGGCCGCGGTCTTGCCCTTGCTGCGGACATAGACCTGGCTGGCGGCATCGGCGCCGACCAGCACGGTGGCGAGGCCGGGGCGGGCATGGCCCTTGGCGACGAGAGCGGCGACGCCCTCGCCCACGCGGCTGCGGAGCGCGGCGGCAATCTCCTTGCCGTCGATCAGCTTGGCGTCGGTCATCTAGCGCAGCAGGTTCGCGAACACGTACTCCGCCAGCAGGCTGCGCAGGAAGAACAGCAGCAGCAGCAGGATGACCGGCGAGATATCGACGCCGCCGAGGTTCGGCATGATGCGGCGGATCGGGCGCAGCGCGGGCTCGGTCACGCGGTACAGGAAGTCGACCACCATGCGGATGAACTGGTTGCGCGTGTTGACCACGCCGAAGGCGACCAGCCAGCTCATGATCGCGCTCGCGATCACGATCCACGTGTAGATGTCGATGATCTTGTCGACCAGAATCGCCAGCGAAAGCATCGCCCCGTCGTCCTCCGAGTGTGGCCGCACCCTACCCGGCACGGACGGCCAATCAAGCCAATTTCAGCCTTTCGAAAGCGTCAGATCGACTGTGCCGAGGCGGATCGTGCGGGCCCCGGAGACGTCGCGCGCGCCGTGTTCGGGCAGCAGCCGCGCCCCGTCGATGAAGGTGCCGTTGGCGCTGCCGAGATCTTCCAGCCCGAGCCGCGTGCCGGCGACCAGCAGGCGGGCATGCGGCTGGCCGACCGACGAGTCGGGCACGGTGAGTTCGGTCGGTCCCTTCGCGGGTGCGCCGGTCAGGAAATAGAAGGGCGAGGCGCCGTCGAGGGCGAGCGAGACTCCACCGCCGGCGAGGCGCCAGCCGCGCGCGGGCAGCGCGATCGCCGGCGCGGGGAGCGCGGCGGCCGGCGTGGCTTGTGTCGGCGCGGGTGTTGCCTCGGGACCGATGACGCGCGCGGGCTGCGTGTCGCGTGGCCAGCGCATGAAGGCGAAGATCCAGAGCAGCACCACCGGCACGACCGCGCCCACGGCGGTGAGCGTCAGCAGGATGGCGCCGAGACCGGTCCAGCCCGGCAGGCCGGCCTTGGCCACGATGCGCCACGCCATCCATCCCGCGAGCACGAGGCCCACGAAGGCGAAGGCGCTGGTGAGGCCGAGCAGGCTGAGCAGCGAGGCGAAGGTGACGCCGAGCATCTCAGGAGTTCCGTTGATCGGCTTCGCCGGCCGGCCAGTCGGAGAAGGCGAGGATCGCCATGACGACGAGGCTGCCGACGAACGGCACGAAGTGGAGCAACGAGAGCGCGCCGGAGAATCCCGCGCGCACGCAGATGCGCCACGTCGGGATCACCAGCAGCAGCGCCAGCAGCACGTGGCCGATCACCATGAGCAGGATGACCACGCCGCCCAGCGCCAGCAGCCAATGCAGGCCGCTGTTCAGCAGGAACGCCAGCAGGGTCCAGGGATCAGGCAACGGCAACCACTTCGATCTCGACCATGACGTCCTTGGGCAGGCGCGCCACTTCGACGGTCGAGCGCGCGGGCGGCTGGCTGCCGAAATATTCGGGCCGGCCGTAGACCTCGTTCATCGCGACGAAGTTGTTCATGTCCTTGATGAAGACCGTCGTCTTGACCGCCTTGTCGAGGTCGGAGCCGGCCTGCTTCAGCACGGCGCGCAGGTTCTTCAGCACCTGGTGGGTCTGCTCGGCGATGCCGCCGGCGACGATCTCGCCGGTCTTCGGGTCGAGCGGGATCTGGCCCGCGCAGTAGACCATGCCGCCGGCCACGATCGCCTGCGCGTAGGGGCCGAGCGCCTTGGGGGCCTGGTCGGTCTGGACAGTTTTCTTCACGGTCGTAGTCTCCTTCGGAAATGTGGTCTTAAATATGGTCGGATTCACGCTAACATAGGTGCCCTTGCTTGACAGGCCGCCCGACAACCATTATCCGCGCCTCTCCGGGGAAAGGGGCTGTAGCTCAGCTGGGAGAGCGCCTCGTTCGCAATGAGGAGGTCAGGGGTTCGATCCCCCTCAGCTCCACCACCCCCTCCGGACCCCATGCGCCGCATTAGACGCCCGACGCCTGCCGACCTCGGCCTGAACGCCGCGGAAGGCCGCGTGCTGACGGGCCTGCGCACGCCGCGGCGCATCCAGGAATTCATCGTCGACGGGCTGAAGACCAACTTCGAGGAGCGCGGCGACACGCTGCGCTCGGTGCGCGGCGTGCTGAAGCACCGCAAGGCGCACTGCATCGAGGCCGCCTTCACCGCGGCCTGCGCGCTGTGGCTGGCGGGCGAGCCGCCGCTGATCATGGACCTCGAGGCGCGCGGCGATTCCGACCACGTGATCGCGCTGTTCAGGCGCGACGGCTGCTGGGGCGCGATCTCCAAGAGCAACCATGTCTGGCTGCGCTACCGCGACCCGGTCTATCGCAGCCTGCGCGAGCTCGCGATGTCGTACTTCCACGAATACACCAACCGCAGCGCCAAGACGCTGCGCACCTATTCCGTGGCGATCGACCTCAGCCGCTTCGATCCCGCCTCGTGGATCACCAATCCCGAGGATTGCTGGGAGGCGGGCGCGGCGCTCTGCGATTACCAGCACTTCAAACTGCTGACGCCCAAGCAGGCGCGCGCCCTGGCGCCGCGCGATCCGACCGAACTGAAGGCCGACCAGATGGTGCAGTACGAGAGCCGCATCGCCGGCCGGGCGCGGCGGTACTGATGCGCGCCCTCCTGCTCGCCCTCTTCCTGGCGGTCGCCGCGGCACTGCCGGCGCGCGCCCAGATCCCGCCCGAATGGGAGGCCGCCGCGAAAGTGGTGATCGGCACGCTCGAGGTCGGCACGCCGCGCGCCGACCGGCCGTGGACGCACGAGACGCGCTCGGGCTGGAACCTCGCGCGCACCTGGCGGCAGCACAACAACCGCAACACCGAGATCATCTTCGCGGAGTACCTCACCTTCACCGAACTGTGCCGCGCGGGCTGCGGCGGCAGCCTGGTGGCCGGCCGCGGCTATGCCGAGCGCGCGGCCGAGGTGAAGGCGCTGATCGCCGAGAACGGCGGCTCGTACGGGCTGGCGGCCAACGCGCATCGCTGGCTGGCCGGGCTCGACGATCCGACGGGCGCGGCGGCGAAGAACGTGGCGCTGTGGGACAAGGACAAGGACGTGCCGTCGGCCGACTTCGCGACCGGCAATCTCTATGCGCTCTATTGGATCTTGGCGCGGGCGCAGCCGACACCGGCGGCCCAGGCGGCGACATTCGCGCAGTTCGCGCTGTTCGTGCAGGGCCGCGCCTGGATCGGCGCGCGCTGCCTCGACATCTCGAAGATCGCCACGAACCTCGACGCCCCGCCGCAGATCGCGACATGCGGCTAGGGCGACGGGGTCATTGGGATGTTACTCGGCCGCGATCTGGGCGTTGACGAACTTCTTGGCGTCGAAGTCCTCGGCGACCTTCATGTCGTTGCCGAGCAGCTTCTCGACGTCGATCTTGGCGTATTCCATCACGCCCATGTCGCCCAGCGCCTTCTGCACCTTCGGCCCGAACAGGCCGATCTCCTTGAGGATCGGCACGATGCGGGTGAAGAGGCGCGAGCGGAACGCCTGCATGGCGCCCGACTCGTAGGCGAGCTTGTTGAGCTGCTCGACCGGCAGGCCGGAGCGGTGCCAGACCTCGGCCTGATTGAAGCGGTCGCGCATGAAGTACAGCGCCTCGACCGTGAACTCCTCGCGCTCGGCGCGCTCGGCGTCGGAGAGGTGCGGGTAGTACTCGCGCAGCGCCATGCGGCCGAACGTGACGTGCCGCGCCTCGTCCTGCATGACGTAGGCGTTCACCGAGGCGGCGAGGTTGTTCTTGGCGCTGTCGCGGATGCGCTGGAAGGCGGCCAGGGCGAGGCCTTCGATCAGGACCTGCATGCCGAGATAGGTCATGTCCCAGCGGCGGTCGGTCAGCGTCTGCTCGAGCAGCTTCTTCAGCGAGTCGGTGATCGGGTAGGCCGACTTGAACTTCTCGTGGATCAGCCGCTTGTAGCTCTCGACGTGGCGCGCCTCGTCCATCACCTGCGTGGCGGCGTAGAACTTGGCGTTCATGTCCGGCACGGTGTTGACGATCTTGGCGGTCGCGATCAGCGCGCCCTGCTCGCCGTGCATGAACTGGCAGATCGAATGGCACTGGAGGTTGAAGCGCAGCCACTCGCGCTCCTTCTCGTTCATCTTGTTCCAGACGTCGCTGCCGAAGATCGGGATCGACTCGTCGGCCATGCCCATCGGGTTGCCGGGATCGAGCTCCTGGGTCCAGTCGATGCGCGTGGAGGTGTCCCACTGCTGCTGCTTGCCCTTCTCGTAGAGGTTCAGCAGCTCCGAGGAGCCGGCATCGTATTCCCAGTTGAAGGCGATCTCGGTGGCGCCGTCGAACTTCCACTGCGTCACGTCGACCGGCAGCTGGTAGATCTTCTGAGTGCTCTTTTCCGTCGGAGTCTTTTCGATCGTCATGGGTCTTGCCTCTTTGCCCTGAAAAGGGTCCCATCCCCTGCGGCGCGTCAAAGTTGACGCTCCGTTCATTTTCGCGGCAAACCTACCACAGACGGGGTGGGGAGTCCCCGGGGAAATCGCACGGCACATGAACGCGGATTTACCAATGGCTTATCATCCCCTGCGCATCGCCAAGATCATTCAGGAAACCCCCGATGCACGGTCCTTCGTCTTCGACGTCCCGGCCGACCTCGCCGCCACCTTCAAATACCGCGCCGGCCAGTTCCTGACCTTCCGCGTGCCGCACGACACCGGCGTCTTCAACCGCTGCTACTCGCTGTCGAGCGCCCCCGAGGCCGACGGCCAGATGAAGGTCACGGTGAAGCGCGTGACCGGCGGCAAGGGCTCGAACTGGTTCAACGACGCGCTGAAGGAAGGCGCCACCATCGACACGATGCCGCCGGCCGGCCGCTTCGTGCTCGACGAGGGCCAGGCGCCGCTCCTTCTGTTCGGCGGCGGCAGCGGCATCACGCCGATGATGTCGCTGATCAAGGCGGCGCTGAAGCTGGGCGCGCGCCGCATCCGCCTGTTCTACGCCAACCGCGACAAGCCCTCGATCATCTTCGACAAGGAGCTGGTCGAGCTGATCGCCAGCCACGCCAGCCGGCTGGAGGTGATCCACCACCTCGATGCCGACCAGGGGCTGACCCAGCCGGCCGAGGTGCTCGCGGCACTCAAGGGCTTCGAGGATGCCGAGGCGTTCCTGTGCGGGCCCGGCCCGTTCATGGACATGGTCGAGAAGACGCTGCTCGGCGCCGGCATGCCGCGCGAGCGCGTGCGGCTCGAGCGCTTCGAGGCGTCGGGCAACGACGCCGTGCCGATCGAGCAGGCCGAGGGCGACGTGATCCCGAGCGAGATCACCGTGCGCATCGACAACAAGGCGCACAAGGTGCCCTACAAGAAGGGCCAGACCATCCTCGAGGCGGCGCGTGCCGCCGGCCTCAACCCGCTGTCGTCGTGCGAGGAAGGCTTCTGCGCCTCGTGCGCGGCCAAGTGCGTGAAGGGCAAGGTCGTGCTGGCCAAGAACGACATCTACACCGACGACGATCTCGCCAACGGCTGGGTGCTGACCTGCCAGGGCCACTGCTTCGGCCCCGAGGTCGAGATCACCTACGACGTCGTCTAGCGCGCGCTACTCCGCGGCGAGAGTCTTCTCGACGAACATCTTTTTGTCGAAGTCCTCCGCGACCTTGCCGTCGTTCTCGAGCACCTGGGCCACGTCGATCTTGGCGTAGTCCATCACGCCCATCTCGGCGAACGCCTTCTGCACCCGCGGGCCCCACAGGCCGATGTCCTTGACCGTCGGCACGACCCGGCTGAACAGCCGGCCGCGGAAGGAATTCATCTGTTTGGAGTTGTAGTGGATGTCGTCGAGCGTCTTCTGCGGCAGGCCGAGCCGGCTCCACACCTCGGACTGGTTGAAGCGGTCGCGCATGAAGGCCAGCGCCTCGACCACGAACTCCTCGCGCTCGTCGCGCTCGCCGTCGGAGAGCTGCGGGTAGTATTCGCGCAGCGCCAGCCGCCCGAACGAGACGTGCCGCGCCTCGTCCTGCATGACGTAGGCGTTGACCGCGCCGGCCAGCGTGTTGCCCGCCTTGTCGCGGATCGACTGGAAGGCCGCCAAGGCAAGACCTTCGATCAGGACCTGCATGCCGAGATAGGTCATGTCCCAGCGCCGGTCGGTCAGCGTCTGCTCGAGCAGCGCCTTCAGCGCGGGATTGATCGGATAGGCGACTTTGAACTTCTCGTGCAGCAGGCGCTTGTAGGCCTCGACGTGCCGCGCCTCGTCCATCACCTGGGTGGCGGCATAGAACTTGGCGTTCATGTCCGGCACGGTGCCGACGATCTTCGAGCTGGCGATCAGCGCGCCCTGCTCGCCGTGCATGAACTGGCTGATCGAGTTCGACTGAAGGTGCAGGCGCAGCCACGCCCGCTCCTTCTCGTTCATCTTGTTCCAGGTGTCGGACCCGTAGATCGAGATCGCCTCGTCCTTCAGCTCCATCGGATTGTCGGGATTGAGCTCGAGGCTCCAGTCGAGCCGCGTGCTCGCGTCCCACTGCTGCTGCTTGCCCTTCTCGTAGAGCTCGAGCAGCGCGTCGGAGCCGTCGTCGTATTCCCAGTTGAACCGGATTTCGGTGGCGCCGTCGAACTTCCACTCGGTGAGCTCGACCGGCAACGCGTAGAGACGCTCAGTGGACATGACGGTCTCCTCCGTCAGGGTTGCAGGCGATAGCCGCCGCGATCGGTGATCAGGATCGTCGACGCCGCGGGATCCTTCTCGATCTTCTGGCGCAGGCGATAGATGTGCGTCTCGAGCGTGTGCGTCGTGACGCCCGCGTTGTAGCCCCATACCTCGTTCAGCAGCACGTCGCGCGCCACCGGCCGGTCGCCGGCGCGGAACAGGTACTTCAGGATCGAGGCTTCCTTGTCGGTGAGCCGCACCTTCTTCTTGCCGCCCTTCTCGACCAGCACCTTGGCGGCCGGATGGAATTCGTAAGGCCCGATCGCCATCACGGCGTCCTCGCTGCGCTCGTGCTGGCGCAAATGGGCGCGCAGGCGGGCGAGCAGCACGTTGATGCGGAACGGCTTTGTCACATAGTCGTTGGCGCCGGACTCCAGCCCGAGGATCGTGTCGGCGTCGCTGTCGGCGGCGGTCAGCATGATGACCGGCGCGCG
>JAFEFH010000062.1 GCA_018240695.1 Pseudomonadota bacterium
TCGGTCTGGGAAGACAGGCGCAAGCTACGACCCGTGAGCCAGAAGACCTGCCGACGATAGCGTCGCTTTTCCGATGGTCGGGTAGTGCCAACGGGACGGTCAACCGAGCGGTGACGCGCCTGTGCGTGAACTGTTTTGGGGGACCGTCATATGACGCCGCTTCGTGGAATCCTGTGTGCCTTTTTGCCCGTCGTCGCCGCTGCGCCTGCGTTCGCGCAGGTCGAGAATGCGCCGACACTGCCATCTGTCGTCATCACCGCCGATCGTGAGCCCGTCCCCGCCGAGCGGGTGACCGGCACGGTCACCGTCATCACCCAGCAGCAGATGGAGCAGCGCCAGCAGCGCACCGTCATCGACGTGCTGCGCACCGTGCCCGGCGTGTCGGTGCAGCAGTCCGGCGGCCCGGGCTCACAGACCTCGGTCTTCCTGCGCGGCGCCAACTCCAATCACACCGTCGTGCTGATCGACGGCATGAACATCGGCGATCCGTCGACGCCGAACGGCGCCATCGACTTCGCGCACCTGGCGACGGAGAACCTCGAGCGCATCGAGGTCGTGCGCGGCCCGATGAGCACGCTCTACGGCTCGGGCGCGATCGGCGGCGTGATCAACATGGTCACCAGGAAGGGCAGCGGCGACCTCAACGGCTCGGTGTTCACCGAGTTGGGCACGCGTTTGCAGAGCACATCGGGCGGCTATGTCCGCGGCAGCCTCAGCCGCTTCAACTACAACGTCTCGGCCAACGGCGTGCTGACGCCCGGCGAGACCGTCGTGCCGTCGCGCTTCACGCCGCCCGGCGGCTATGTCGACAACGACGCCTATCGCAACGTGACCTTCGCGTCGCGGCTGGGCTTCGAAGTGAACGACAATGCGCAGTTCAGCCTGTTCACCCGCTACATCGACACCCAGGTGAAGTACGACCAGGTCGGCCAGGAAGACCCGAACGCCACCGAGTTCACGCAGCAGCTGTTCAATCGCCTGCAATTCGACGGCAGCTTCTTCAACGACCGCTGGAAGCCGACGATCGGCATCAACTACTCGACCGTCTATCGCCACGACCTGGATTTCCCGAGCCCGCAGGTGCCGGCAGGGCCGTTCCGCTCGCCGCAGGACGCGACCTACAGCGGCCGGCGCATGCAGGCCGACTTCAAGAACGTGGTCGCGATCACCGACGACATCAGCTTCGTGGGCGGCATCGACTACGACAAGACCTGGGTCTACACCAATGCCGACGGCGCCCAGAACTGGGGCGACGCGCGCCAGACCGGCGTCTACGGCCAGATCCGCGGCACCTTCTTCGACGCGCTCACGCTCTCGGCCGGCGTGCGCAACGACAACCACAGCCAGTACGGCGACAACGGCACGTGGCGCGTCGGTGCGGCCTATCTCGTGCACGCCACCGACACCAAGTTCAAGGCGTCGTACGGCACCGCCTTCAAGGCGCCGGCGATCCTCGAACTCTACAACGTGGGCGCGTTCTGCGCCGGCAATCCCAACCTCCAGCCCGAGCGCAGCCGCGGTACCGAGGCCGGTGTCGAGCAGGGGCTGTTCGCCGGCAAGGTGAAGGCCGGCGCGACCTTCTTCGAGAACTATCTCGAGAACGTCGTGCAGTGCGTGGCGCCCTTCGCGACCTACACCAACGTCCAGCATGCCAAGACCTCCGGCGTGGAACTGACCCTCGACGCGCAGATCACCTCGTGGCTCGACATCGGCGGCTCCTACACGCTGACCTACGCGCGCGACACCGACAAGAACACGCCGCTGCTGCGTCGTCCCGAGAACGTCTTCACCGGCCGGGTCGCCGTTCGCCCGTACGAGGGTGTCCGCCTTGGCGCGGAGTTGCTGTCGGTGTCCGGCCGCCATGACGCCAACGCCATCACCGGCGCGACCATGGAGCCCTCGCCCTACAAGCTGCTCCGCGCGACCGCGGCCTACGACATCCGCAAGGGCGTCGAACTCTTCGCCCGCGCCGAAAACATCCTTGACCAATGGTACGAAGAGCCGGAAGGCTTCAACGCCCCCAAGTTCCAGGCGTTCTTCGGCGTCAAGGCACGCTTCTGAAACCGACCAAGGAGAACGAACATGTCCCGAACCATCGCCTCGCTGCCCGACACGGCCAAGCGCACCGCCTGGATCGTCCTGCTCACGCTCTCGAGCGTGGCGCTCAGCCTGATCTTCGCCTGCGCCACGCCCTTCGCCGCGTTCGCCACCCTCGCCGCCCTGCACATGAAGCGCTCCGACGCCTTCCTGCTGACGGGGATCGTGTGGCTGGCCAACCAGGCCGTGGGCTATGGGCTGCTGCACTTCCCGCAGACGCCGGACAGCTTCGCCTGGGGCGCCGCGATCGGAGTCGCCGCCATCCTGGCGACCGCGACCGCGATGCTCGCCGAGCGGTATCTTCCCAAGCTCGCGCTCCTGACCATGGCTGTTGCGTTCCTCTCGGCGTTCGTCGTCTACGAGTTGGTGCTTTACGCCGTCTCGTTCGCCCTGCCGAGCAGCGACGCCGTCTTCTCCTGGCCGATCGTCGCGGACATCCTGAAAGTCAACGTGCTCACGCTGCTCGGGCTCACTGTCTTCTCCTTTGCCGCAGCCGTGATCGGTTTCCTGCCCGATCATGCCCCGGTCGGGGAGCGCCGCTGATGGATGCTGCCGGCAAGGTGCGGGTGCTGCTGCTGGCGCGCAATGGCGCCACGGCCGCACCGGTGCGGGAAATGGAGCGCCTGTGCGCGGAGATGGCCTCGCACCCTCGCGCCGAAAGCGTGCATTCCGCGTTCATCGAGGAGGGCCTGCCCTCCTTCCGCGGCACGCTCAGCCAGCTCGCCGCTTCGGGCGCGACGCCCGTCCTGATCGTGCCGCTCGTGTTCCCTGCCGAGGCAACGTTCGAGACCTGGCTGAAGCGGACGCTCCAGCGCTGGCAACGGAAGGAACCGCGCACCTGGCCCGAGATCAGGATCGCCCCCTTCCCCAGCGACCAGCCGCTGATGAAGACGCTGCTCGCGGCGACGATCGACGCCTCGCCGTCCCCTGCCATCGAGATCGATCCCGCCGCCGCCGACGGCTCGGTCGTGCCCGCGCAGAAGCGGCGCGCGCTGGTGTGCATGGGCGGTCCCTGCAACGCGGCGGGCGCGGCCGTGATCTGGGGGCATCTGCGCAACGAACAGAAGCGTCTGTCGCTGCGCATGGCCGGCGACGGCACGATGAGCGCCAAGACAAGTTGCCTCGGCCCTTGCAGCCTCGCGCCCGTTCTCCAGGTCTGGCCCGAAGGCACGCTCTACGGCGGCGTCGACGAGGCCGGCATCGACCGGATCATCGACAGGCATCTGCTGGCCGGCGAGATCGTCGAAGCGCTCGCCTATCATCCGACCGGCGCCAAGCAGCGACTGCGCTAGGAGCCGCCATGTCGAGCGAGAAGGAAAAGACGCCCCTGCGTTGCCTGCCGGTGCACGAGTGCCCCGACGGCATCGCGCGAAAATATCTCGCCGATCCGAACACCGGCTGGAGCGTCGGTACCTACGGGGCGATCGCGGAATTCCAGTACGACGCCGGCGAGCCCGGCCTGTGCCTCGATCTCGATGCACTGTTCGTGACCACCGCGCGGGGCGCCCTGTTCATCGACACCCTCGAAGGCTCGCAGGCCTTCGCCCTGGTCGACGAGACCGGCCGCACGCGCGAGATCGCCTTCTGCACGGACAAGCGCGGCGCGCAGCGGACGACGGTCGAGGGCGTGGACGCGTTGACCTACGACGTCGGCATCGGTGCGCCGCATATCGACATGCTGGTTCGGCTGCGCCCCGACGATGCGGAGACCCTGGCGGCGATGCGCGCCGCGGCCGGCCGCGGCCTATTCGAGGCGGACAATCCCGCCGGCCCCGCCATCGGCCGCGCGAGCCCGACCCGCATCCTGGTCTCGCCGCTTGCGCGCATCGAAGTGCATCAGCCGATTCCCGCGCCCGGCGGGCGCTCGCCGGAAGGGCCGCACACGCATCTGCTGCCGAAATTCCTCGCCAAGAGGCTCACGCGCGCACCGGATTCGCCGTTGCCGGCCGGACTGTTCTGCGGCTTGAGCCTCTACCCGCGCACGCGGCTCTGAGCGAGGCGCCTCAACGCCAGTCGCTCTTCAACGCCTGGTCGCTCTTCCACTTCTCGACGGCCGCCACGTCGTCGCAACCGAATGCCTTGGTTTCCTTGCGCGGCGTGCCTTCGATCCAGGCGAACACCAGGCACTGCGGATAGGACTTGCCGTCCTGCTTGGTGTCGAACTTCACCGTATCCGTCGTCGCGGCGCCGGCTTTGGCCTCGCCGTAATCGTCTATCGTCGGCGTGATGTCGCCGAACGTGCGGCCCGCCGTCTTGTTGTCGGCGTACCACTTGGCGAAGTCGGCGAACTGGTCGCCCGCCACGCCCTTGCCGTCGGCCGCGACATAGGCCTTGAGGTCGCGCACCAGGGCCTGTGCCGCCGCCTCGGCCTTGGGTTCGGCCGCCTTGCGCTGCGCCGCCTTCTTCGCCTGAAGCGCCTTCAGGAGGTCGGCATTGGAGGGCGGCGGTGCGGCAGCTTGCGCCGACGGATCGATGCGGCGGATCGGGGCGCGCGCGGCCTCGGCATTCAGCGTCTGCGCCTCGGTCGGCGTCAGCTTGCCGACCTGGGTATAACCATGGGCCTTCTGCCATTCGGTGATCGCCTTCATCGAGGCTTCCGACTGGAGATTGCCGTCGATCGGTCCGTTGTACTTGTCGAGCGTGCGCAGCGACTCCTGGAGCTTGCGCCGGTCGGGCTCCGGGCTCTTGAGAACGCTGGCGTAGTCGGGCGCGGGTTGAGCGCGTGGTGTCGAGGCCGCCGCCGGGGCCGGCGCGGTATGTCCGCCTCCTCCTCCGCTCGAGGAGCAGGCTCCGGGATTCTGGAAGCAACGCTCGACCTCGCCCGCGCTCTGGGCGAGGACCGGCAGAGGCATCAGCGCGACGAGCGCGCCCGCGAGCCACCAGCGCGTCATGTCAGATGCCGCCATAGGTGTTGGCGGCGAGCTGCGCCGGAAGGCCGATGACCATGACCACCGGCTGGCCCGACGAGGTCTGACCCCGCGCGATGATGTGATCGTTTGGCGCGCCGAGCTTGCTCTCGTATGTCCCGCGGCCGGAAAACTTGCCGGCGAAGCAGGACAGCGAGAAGCGGCCGTTGGCCGTTCCTTCGTTGGTGAAGGTGCCCTCGCACACCGGCTCGCCATTCACATTCTCGACGCTGAAGGTGACGGAGCGGTCGCGGCCGATCAGGGCGCCGTAGCGGGTGACGCCGTTCAGGCGGGCGACGTTGCCCTTGGGGTCGCGATAGAAGATCGAGCTCGGCCCATAGGCCTGGTCCGGCATGGTTTCGCGCGGCACGACATAGGTCTCGTCGCTGATCACGATCTTGCAGGCGCAATTCACGTTGTAGTTCTCGCCGAGCGCCCCCAGCGCCGCGAGATGGCGATTGCAGTTGGAGACGGCGGTCTCCTGGACCTCGCGTTCGCTCATCTGGCCGCGCGTGTAGCTGTCGGCATAGACGAAGGCGCACTGGCGCGGCATTGGCACGGCCACCGACTTGTGGCTGGCCGCCATCGTCTCGTTGTCGACCCAATAGCGTTGCAGCATCTCGGGGAAGCGCAGGAAGATCGCGTCGCGTCGAGTGGCTTTGCCGTAAGGCGATTGGGCAGCGCTCTGCGCCCAGGCGCCTGTGGCGACGACAGTCAGGGCAAGGCAGGCAGCAAGGATGGGACGGAGCATGGGATATATTCAGCCGAGGAAGGTGTCCTAAATACGACCTTAGCCTCCCGCCCATCCCCCCGCTAGACTTGGCCCATGAAAGCAGTCGTCGTCACCGGCGTTTCAACGGGCATCGGCCATGGCCTCGCCCATACGCTTTGCCAGGAAGGCTACCGGGTGTTCGGCACCGTTCGCCATCCCGGCCAGGCCGAGGACATGCGAGGGTCGTGCGGCACGAACTTCGTGCCCCTCCTCCTCGACGTGACCGACCGCGACGCCATTGCCAAGGCCGTGGCCATGGTCGAGGCCGAGGTCGGGCCGCACGGCCTGTTCGGCCTCGTGAACAATGCCGGCATCTGCGATCCGGGGCCGCTGTCGGTGCAGTCGCCCGAGGCGTTCGCGCGGCACTTCGACATCAACGTCACCGGCGCACTCAACATGTGCCAGGCTTTCCTGCCGCTGCTGCGCCGCTGCGATGCCGGCCGACCGGGCCGCATCGTCAACATGAGCTCGATGAGCGGCAAGATCGCCTATCCGTTCATCGGCGCCTATGCCGCCTCCAAGCATGCGCTCGAGGCCATGTCGGACTCGCTGCGCCGCGAGTTGCTGGTCTATGGCGTCGACGTGGTGGTGATCGAGCCCGGCACGATCGACACGCCGATCTGGGACAAGGCGGGCCACATCAGCACGTCGTTCACCGACAGCGACTACGCCCCGCTCTTCCAGTACGTGAACCTGGCCGACAACCGGAAGAACGCGCAGCCGGTATCGAAAGTCACGGCCAAGGTGATCGAGGGGCTGACGGCGGCGCGGCCGCGGGCGCGCTACGCGCTGCCCGACAAGTGGCTGATCTACTGGATGCTGCCGCGCCTGCTGCCCGACCGCATCCTCGACCGGCTGATCGACCGCGCGCTCAAGCTCTCGCCGCTGCGCGAAAAACTGAAGAGCTAGACCAGGCGGCTCTGGTTCTTGGCCGCGCTGATGAAGGACGTGAACAGCGGATGCGGCGCCATCGGCCGCGACTTCAGCTCGGGATGATATTGCACGCCGATGAACCACGGATGATCCGGGATCTCGACGATCTCGGGCAGGATGCCGTCGGGCGACATGCCGGAGAAGCGCAGACCGACCTGCTCCAGCCGATCCTTGTAGTTCACGTTGACCTCGTAGCGATGGCGATGCCGCTCGCTGATCACGTCCGCGCCGTAGATCTCATGGACCTTGGTGCCACGCCTCAGGTGGGCGTCGTAGGCGCCGAGCCGCATCGTGCCGCCCAAGTCGCCATTGGCCGCGCGCTTCTCGATCTGGTTACCGCGGATCCATTCGGTCATCAGGCCGACGATGGCATCGTCCGTCGGACCGAACTCGCTCGACGAGGCGTTCTCGATGCCGAGCAGGTTGCGCGCCGCCTCGATGACGGCCATCTGCATGCCGAAGCAGATGCCGAAGAACGGCACCTTGCGCTCGCGCGCGAACTTCACCGCATGGATCTTGCCCTCGGTGCCACGCTCGCCGAACCCGCCCGGGACCAGGATGCCGTGCACATGCTCGAGATGGCTCACGGCGTCGTCGCGCTCGAAGATCTCGGAGTCCATCCACTCCAGGCCGACCTTCACGTTGCTGCCGAAGCCGCCATGGGTCAGCGCTTCGGACAGCGACTTGTAGGCGTCGAGCAGCACGGTGTATTTGCCGACCACGGCGATCGTCACCTTGCCCTCGGGCTCGCGCACCGAACGCACGACGCCGCGCCAGCGGTCGAGGTTCGGCTCCTTGTCGCCGTCGAGGTTGAAGTAGCGGCAGACCTCGGCGTCGAAGCCCTGCTCGTGATAGGCGATCGGCACCTGGTAGATCGTGTCGACGTCGCGCGCCTCGATGACGCGCTCGGTCTTCACGTTGCAGAACAGCGCGATCTTGCGGCGTTCGTTGGCCGGGATTTCCTTGTCGCCGGAACGGCAGACCAGCAGGTCGGGCTGGATACCGACGCTCAGCAGCTCCTTCACCGAGTGCTGGGTCGGCTTGGTCTTGAGTTCGCCCGCCGTCGGCACCCACGGCAGCAGCGTCAGGTGCACGAACATGGTGCGCTCGCGGCCGACCTCGTTGCCGACCTGGCGGATGGCCTCGAGGAACGGCAGGCTTTCGATGTCGCCCACGGTGCCGCCGACTTCGACGAGGACGAAGTCTTCCTTGTCCGTATCGGCCAGCACGAATTCCTTGATGGCGTCCGTGACGTGCGGGATCACCTGGACCGTCGCACCGAGATATTCGCCGCGGCGCTCGCGCGCGATCACGGTCGAGTAGATGCGGCCGGTGGTGATGTTGTCGCTCTGGCGGGCATCGACGCCGGTGAAGCGCTCGTAGTGGCCGAGATCGAGGTCGGTCTCCGCCCCGTCGTCGGTCACGAAGACCTCGCCGTGCTGGTATGGACTCATCGTGCCCGGATCGACGTTGAGGTAAGGGTCGAGCTTGCGCAGCCGGACCCGATAGCCACGGGCCTGCAACAGCGCACCCAGTGCGGCTGACGAGAGACCCTTACCAAGCGATGAAACCACGCCGCCCGTTATGAAGATAAAGCGCGCCATGGGGTTACAGCCTACTAAATCTGGTTACGCTCAGCCATGGGGATATCCTCCCGCCGGAGGGTCTTCGGCGAGGGGAACGGCCTGCTTCAGTCATTGTTCCTAGCGGCTGGGCGCCGTCGGGGTCGCGGGCGTTGCCGGCGTGGCGGGTGTGCCAGGCGCCGTCGGACCGCCCGGTGCAGGCACCGTTCCGCCGCCGAGGCCCGGAGCCGGCTTCGAACCGGCCGGAAGCGCGTCCATGATCGAGCCCTGCGACTTCACCGGGCCGGAGGCACTCCAGGCCATCAGCAGGCTCAGGAAGAAGAAGATACCGGCGAAGATCGCCGTGAGCCGCGACAGGACATTGGCCTGCCCGCGCACGGAGAACAGCGCATCGGTGCGGCCCATGCCGAGACCGCCGCCTTCGCTGCGCTGAAGCAGGATGACGACGATCATCGCGGCGGTGACGCCGACGTGGAGGATCAGCAGCACCAGCTGCCAGCTATGGAGAAAGGCTCGAACGCTGTCCATTTTCAGCCGCGGCTTCTAGCCCCTTTAGACGGCCTTGGCGATAGCCAAAAATTCGTCGGCTTTCAGGGCCGCCCCGCCGACCAGCGCCCCATCGACATCTCCGGCGGCCAAAAGCTCCACCGCGTTGCTGCCCTTCACCGAGCCGCCATAGAGCAAACGGACACCGGCGGCGTCGGGAACGATGCCGCCCAGGACCTTGCGAATGTGCGCGTGCGCTGCGGCGACCTCGGGCGTGGTCGGCGTCTTGCCGGTGCCGATCGCCCAGACCGGCTCGTAGGCGACGACCAGTCGCGCCGCGGTCGCGCCCGCCGGAATGCTGCCCTTCAACTGGGTTTCGAGCACGGCCAGCGTCTTGCCGGCCTCGCGCTCGGCCAGGGTCTCGCCGATGCACACGATCGGCAGCAATCCCGCCCGCCAGGCCGCTTCCGCCTTGGCCCGGACGGTCGCATCCTTTTCCCCGTGGTCGGTCCGGCGCTCGGAGTGCCCCACGATCACATGGGTCGCGCCGGCGTCCTTCAGCATCTCCGCCGAAATGTCGCCGGTATGCGCGCCGCTTGCCTTGGCGTGGCAGTCCTCGCCGCCGACCAGCAGGCCGCTGCCTTTCACCGCATCGGCCACCGCCATGACCAGGGTCGCGGGCGGGCAGACCAGGACTTCGCGGTCCTTCCATCCACCCTGCTTCACGCCCTCGGCGACAGCCTTTGCCAGCGCGATCGCGTCGGCCTTGAGGCCGTTCATTTTCCAGTTTCCGGCGATCAGTGGAATGCGGGTGCGGGCCATGGTTTTCCTGTTCTTGCTGGGTCGCGTGTCTAGCCGCGACGGCGTTTGCGGTCAAAGGGCACCGGTGGTAGGCATGCGCCCCTCATAAAGCCCTATTTTGACGCGAAGTTCTGCCCGTGAACAAATTCAGAAAATACGCCGGTTACGTGATCATGGCGCTGCTCATGAGCACACTGATCATCAGTTTTGCCCTGTGGGGCATCGGCGACATGATCCGCATGGGCGGCGCCTCCAACGAGATCGCGCATGTCGGTGGCACCCACGTTCCGGTCTATGGCTGGGTCGGCGGTACCTCGGTCTCGGTCAACGAAGTTCGCGACATCTATAACCGCCAGCTCGAGGCCATCCAGCGCCAGACCGGCCAGCGTCCGGACAACGCGCAGGCGATGCGTTACGGCATCCATGTCCGTGCCCTCCAGGAGAGCGTGCAGCGCGCCGTGATCGACCAGGCGATCCGCGACTACGGCCTCTCCGTGGGCGACGCCGAGGTCCGCGGCGCGATCGCGCGCAATCCCGCGTTCCACGGCACCAACGGCGCCTTCGATCCGATCCTCTACGCCAGCCGCCTCCAGCAGGCGCGCATTCCCGAGCCCGCCTACGTGGCCGACATCCGCCGCGAGATCGCCTCGGGTCAGCTCCTGGGCGTGATTCACACGACAGGCCTCGGGCCGAAGACGCTGCGCGACGAGATCTTCAAGATGGAGGGCGAGAAGCGCGTCGCCGAGACGATCTTCGTGTCGGATTCCATCATAAAGGACGTGCCGAAACCCACGCCGGAACAGCTCAACGCCTACTTCGAGGCCAACAAGCAGCAGTTCCAGATCCCCGAATATCGCTCCTTCTCCTACGCGCTGATGACGGTCGACGACGTGATGAGCCAGGTCAACGTCACGCCCGAGCAGGTGAAGCAGGAGTACGACTCGCGCAAGGCCGAGTACGGCACGCCGGAAAAGCGCGACGTCGACCAGGCGATGACCGACACCGAGGACAAGGCGAAGAAGATCATCGCCGAGGCGCAGGCCGGCAAGTCGCTGGAAGACGCCGCCAAGGAAGTGACCGGCAACGCCGACGGCGTGATCAAGCTCGGTACGGTGCTGAAGAAGGACCTGCCCGCCGGCGCGCTGGCCGACGGCGTCTTCGCGGCACCGCAGGGCCTGGACCCGACGCCGATCAAGTCGCCGTTGGGCTGGCACGTCGTGCGCGTGAACAAGATCGAGCCCGGCAAGGTGACAACCCTCGACGAGGTGAAGGACAAGATCACCAACGAGCTGAAGTCCCAGCAGGCCCCTGACCTGCTGATCAAGCTGGTCAACGATTTCGAGCGCGTGCTCGGCAAGTCCCAGTCGATGAAAGCCGCCGCCGAAGAACTCCAGGTCAAGGTCCACAGCGTCGACAACGTCGACGCCCGTGGCCAGGACGCTTCAGGCAAGGTGGTCCTGACGGGGCCCGCCGCCGCCGAGATCCTGCAAACAGCATTCGCCACCCGCGAGAGCAGCGAGAGCGACCTGATCGACACGCCCAAAGGCGAATACTTCGTCGTGCGCACCGATCGCGTGACCCCCGCCCGCACGCCTGCCCTCTCCGAGGTGGAGGCCAAGGTGGTCGAAGCCTGGCAGGTCGAGGAGCGCCGCAAGATGGCCGACGCCAAGGTCAAGGAAGCGGTCGAGAAGGCCAACGCGGGCGGCGACTTCGCCGCGATCGCCAAGGACCTCGGCCTCGATGTGCAGACGAGCAAGGCCGTCACGCGCTACGAGGCCGACATTCCAAATCACCTGACGCAACAGGCGTCGCAGCAGGCGTTCCGCCTCGCCGTCGGCAAGAGCGAGGCCGTGCGCCTCCCCGACGGCAACGTGATCGTGCGCACCAAGGAGATCCAGCCGGCCGATCTCGCGGCGAGCAAGGACACGCTCGATCGCTTCGGCACGCAGCTCGACACGATGATCGCCAACGACCTGGTGGCCCAGATGCTGGGCGGCCTGCGCCAGAAGTATGGCGTGGCGATCGACCAGACCGCGTTCGCCCAGGCGTTCGCACAGCAGCAACAGCAGTAACCGCATGTCGATCTCGCCCGAACTCGACGCCTTCGCGAAGGTCTACGACTCCGGCAAGCCGCAGCTCGCCTGGACCAAGCTGGTCGCCGATCTCGAAACGCCGGTCTCCGCGTACCTGAAGCTCGCCGACGGGCGCGCCAATTCCTTCCTGCTCGAGTCGGTGGAAGGCGGATCCGTCCGCGGCCGCTATTCGATCATCGGCTTCAAGCCCGACCTGATCTGGCGCTGCCTGAAGGGCAAGGCCGAGATCAACCGCCGCGCCCATGTCGACTCTCATGCTTTCGAGCCCCTGCCCGGCCGCCCTCTCGAGACGCTTCGGCTGCTGATCCGCGAATGCCAGATGGACATTCCGGCCGGCCTGCCGCCGATGGCCTCCGGCCTGTTCGGCTTTCTCGGCTACGAGATGGTCCGGGACATGGAAAACCTGCCCACCGAACATCCCGATCCGCTGAACCTGCCCGACGCGATCATGGTGCGGCCGAGCATCATCTGCGTGTTCGACCGGCTGGAAGACGTCGTCACGCTGGTGACGCCGGTATGGCCGCAGCCGGACCTCAGCGCGCGCGCCGCCTACGAGGCTGCCTCCGAGCGTCTCGCCGACGCCGTGTCGGACTTCGAGCGCTCGCTGCCGACCCGCCGCGAAGGGGCAGATGCCCTCGCCTCGCTGCCAGCTCCGACGGCGAACATGAGCGAGGCCGAGTTCAAGAACATGGTCTCGGTCTGCAAGGAATACATCGCCGCGGGCGATGCCTTCCAGATCGTGCCCTCGCAGCGCTTCTCGCTGCCTTTCAAGCTGCAACCGCTGTCGCTCTACCGGTCGCTCCGCCGCATCAATCCCTCGCCGTTCCTGATCTTCTTCGACTACGGCGACTTCACCATCGTGGGCTCGAGTCCCGAGATCCTGGTGCGCCTGCGCGATAACACCGTCACCATCCGCCCCCTCGCCGGCACCATTCGGCGCGGCGCCACTCCGGAGGAGGACAAGCAGCTCGCCGAAAAGCTGCTCGCCGACCCGAAGGAGCGCGCCGAGCACCTCATGCTGGTGGATCTCGCGCGCAACGACGTGGGTCGCGTCTCCAAGATCGGATCGGTGCGCGTCGTCGAGCAGTTCACGATCGAGAAGTACAGCCGACTCCAGCACATCAGCAGCCATGTCGAAGGCACGCTGCAGGATGGGCTCGATGCGATCGACGTACTGAAGGCAGGCTTTCCGGCCGGCACGCTCTCCGGCGCGCCGAAGGTCCGCGCCATGCAGATCATCGACGAACTCGAACCGGTGAGCCGCGGCATCTACGCCGGTTGTGCCGGTTACTTCGCGGCCAATGGCACGATGGACACTTGCATCCTGCTGCGGACGGCGCTGGTGAAAGACGATGTGATGTATGTCCAGGCGGGCGTCGGTGTCGTCGCCGACTCCGACCTCGAGGCCGAATATCAAGAGAGCAAACTCAAGGCGCGCGCTTTGGTCGACGCGGCGGAAGAAGCCGTGCGCTTCGCCAATACCGCCCATTGGACGTCCGGCAACACGAGGCGCTAGGCTCCTCCCCACGGAGGACCCCATGTCAGACTGGCAGAAGCGCTATCAGCGGCTGTTGTTCGATCGCCCGCATCCCAAGGTGCTGCGGGTGACGATGAACCGTCCCGACAAGTACAACGCGACCGACATCGTCATGCACACCGAGCTGGTGAACGTGTGGCGCGACATCGACGCCGACGACACGGTCAACTGCGTGATCATCCAGGGCGCGGGCGGCAAGGTGTTCTCCGCCGGCGGCGACTTCGACCTGATCGAAAACAACATGAAGGACTTCAACGCGCTGCTGAAGACGTGGAAGGAAGCGCGCGACCTCGTCTACAACGTCATCAACTGCTCAAAGCCGATCGTCAGCACCATGCGCGGCCCCGCCGTGGGCGCGGGGCTGGTCGCCGGCATCCTGGCCGACGTGTCGATCGCTTCCAAGAAGGCCCGCATCATCGACGGCCACACGCGGCTCGGCGTCGCCGCCGGCGACCATGCGGTGATCGTGTGGCCCCTGCTCTGCGGCATGGCCAAGGCCAAGTACTATCTGCTGCTCTGCGAGGCGGTCGACGGCGTGGAAGCCGAGCGTATCGGTCTCGTCTCGATGTGTGTCGAGGACGACCAGCTCGAAGCCAAGGGGCTGGAGGTCGCGACCAAGCTCGCCGAGGGCGCGCAGACCTCGATCCGCTTCACCAAGTACGCCCTCAACAACTGGCTGCGCATGATGGGGCCGTCGTTCGACGCCTCGACGGCGCTGGAGATGCTAGGCTTCATGGGCGGCGAGGTGAAGGAAGGTCTCGCCTCGCATCTCGAGAAGCGCAAGCCGAAGTTCGATCCCTACTCGCCCCTCTGAGGAGCGCATCATGCGTGGACTGGACGGCAGGAACGTCATCGTCACCGGCGGCGCGGGCGCGATCGGCTCGGCGATCTGCCGGCGCTTCGCCGACTACGGCGCGCGTGTCGGCGTGTTCGACAAGAACGCCGACGGCGCGAAGAAGCTCGCCGGCGAGATCGGGGGCTTCGCCTCGGGCGTCGACATCGCCGACTACGATGCCGTCGGGCGCGAGATCGCGCGCTTCGAGAAGGAGGTCGGCCCCGTCGACGTGCTGGTGAACAATGCCGGCTGGGACAAATTCGCCAACTTCGTCGACACCACGCCGGACCTCTGGGAGCAGCTCATCGCGATCAACCTTCGCGGGCCGCTCAACATGAGCCACTTCGTGCTGAAGAGCATGGTGGGCCGCGGTCATGGCCGCATCGTCAACATCGCCTCGGATGCCGGCCGCGTCGGCTCTTCCCAGGAAGCCGTCTACTCTGCCTGCAAGGGCGGCATCATCGCCTTCACCAAGACCGTCGCACGGGAGGTCGCCCGCAAGGGCATCACGCTCAATGCGGTGTGCCCCGGTCCGACCGACACGCCCCTGCTCGCCGCCGTTGCCGGCGACGACGAGCGCGGACAGAAGGTGCGCGCGGCGCTGGTCGGCGCGATCCCGATGAAGCGCGTCGGCCAGCCCGAGGACATTCCCGGCGCCGTGTGTTTTCTCGCCAGCGACGACGCGGCTTTCATCACCGGCCAGACGATCAGCGTCTCGGGCGGTCTCACCATGCACGGCTAGGCCGCCCACGGCATGTCGAACCCCGAGCCTTCCGGCGACGGCCGCAAGCGCATGTCGACCAGCGTGAAGCTCACGCTGCTCGGCGTCGGGGCGGTCGTGGCGCTCTATTCGTGCGCGCCGGTCGCGGGTGGCGGGTTCGGCTGGCTGCCGTTCTTCTGGCTGTTCGGCGGCAACATGTTCAATCGCGGGCCCGTGGTGACGGGGCCGCAGACCCCGGGCAGTACGACCGCCAACCCGAGCCAGACGCAGCCCAGCCAGCGCGGCGGCTTCGGCAGCACGGCCGGCGAACATGGCACGACGGGAACCGCCTGATGCGCCGCGAGTCCGTCACGCCGCGTGTCGGCTGGCAGAAGAAGGTCGAGGACCTCGGCTTCGACTTCTACAGTCTCGATGGCAAGGCCTATTGGACCGAGCAGGCGTGTTATGCTTTCACCTCCGACGAAGTCGACGAGATGGAGACCGCGACCGCGGAGTTGCACAAGATCTGCCTCCAAGCGGTCGAGCACGTCGTGTCCAACAAGCTCTGGGAGCGCATGCGCATCGCGCCGGCCTGGGGCGACTATATCGAGCAGGTCTGGCGGCGCAGCGATCCGACCATCGCCGGCCGCTTCGACCTCGTCTACGACGGCAAGAGCCCGCCCAAGATGCTGGAGTACAACGCCGACACCCCGACGGCGCTCTACGAGGCCGCGGTCGTGCAGTGGTATTGGCTGAAGGACGTGAAGCCCGACGCCGACCAGTTCAATTCGATCCACGAACGGCTGATCGAGGCCTGGCGGGTCGTCGCCGGCAAGCTGCCGCCGGCCGCCACCGTGCACTTCGCGCGCTTCGAGGATCATCCCGAGGATCTCGCGACGTCGGAATATCTGCGCGATACCGCGGCCCAGGCCGGGCTCGGCACCAAGCCGGTGTCGGTCCCGCAGATCGGCTGGAACGGCAAGCGTTTCACCGATGCCGACGAAGTGCCGATCCAGGTGCTGGCCAAGCTCTATCCGTGGGAATGGATGATGCGCGAGGCGTTCGGCGCCCATGTGCCGGCCGACACGACGGCGTTCATCGAGCCCGTGTGGAAGCTGATCCTCTCCAACAAGATGCTGCTGCCCCTGCTCTGGGAAGGCTTTCCCGGCCACGCCAATCTGCTGCCCGCCTTCGACCGCGAGCACGCCGATCTCGGCAGCGCCTTCGTGAAGAAGCCGATCTACGGCCGCGAGGGCCACAACGTGACCCTGGTCGGGCCCGGGCTGTTCGATACCGCAGCCGGTTCCTACGGCAGCGAGGGCTATGTGTGGCAGACATACCAGCCACTCCCGGTGTTCGACGGCAATCATGCGCTGGTAGGATCGTGGGTGATCGGCGGCGAGCCGGGTGGCGTCGGCATGCGCGAGGATGACGGCCGCATCACCCACAACAACAGCCGCTTCGTGCCGCATTATTTCAAGTAGGAGGACCGCGCGATGACCGACCTCTGGATCCAGCCGACGGGCGCGGCGCTTGCCGCCGATGTCCACGGCGTCGACCTGTCTAAGCCGATGGACGACGCGACCTTCGCCAAGATCGCCGACGCGTGGGGCAAGCACCTGGTGCTGCGCTTCTCCGGCCAGAAGCTCGACGATCCCACTCTGATGAAGTTCAGCGCCCGCTTCGGCGAGCTCGACCGCGTGCCGATCTCCGCCGCCAACCACGACCGCAAGGATTCTGGCGTCGCCGCCGAGGCGATCGACTGGGTCGCGGTGATCGCGAGCGTCAAGAAGGACGGCAAGGCGGTGGGCGGCCTCGGCTCCTACGAGCTCGTCTGGCACACCGACATGTCCTACAACCCGCTGCCGCCGCGCGCTTCCCTGCTCTACGCGCTGGAAGTGCCGCCCGACAGCGGCAACACCGGCTTCCTCAACATGTACGCGGCCTACGAGACGCTTTCCGACGAGCTGAAGCGCGCCGTCGAGGGCAAGACCTGCATCCACGATTCCAGCCGCAACTCCGCGGGCGAGCTGCGGCGCGGCTTCCAGACGACGCTCGACGTGACCAAGACGCCGGGCGCGGTGCATCCGCTCGTCCGCCTGCATCCGGTCACCAGGCGCAAGGCGCTGTTCCTCGGCCGGCGCCCGGGCGCCTACATCCACGGGCTCAGCATCGAGGAGAGCGAGAGGCTGCTGAACGCCATCTGGGCCCACGCCACGCAGGAACGCTTCGCCTGGTACCAGAAGTGGCGCATCGGCGACCTAGTGATGTGGGACAATCGCTGCGTCATGCACCGCCGCGACGCCTTCGACGAGAGCCTGCGGCGGCTGATGCACCGCACGCAGATCGTCGGCGAGCCGGTACTGGCCGCTTGAGGACTGCCGCTCTCGCCCTCGCGGCGCTGCTTCTCTTTCAAGGAATGCCGGCCGACGCGGCACCTTCGGCGTCGCAGATCGCGGCCGTCTGCCAGAAGCGGCCGCACTGCTCGATCGTGCGCACGACCGCCGCGGGAAGCGGCCTCGATGTCTTGCAGGCGATCGTCGGCGGCTGCTCGGAATACTGGCTGTCCCAACCGAACACCGCGGCGCGGCAGGTCCTGAAGAACTGCAAGGGCGGCGGCACCGTCACGGTGAGCCAGAACCGCCTCACGCACCGGCAGGCCGGCACGGGCGAGATCGCGTGGGAGCGCACGGTCGCCTATTCCCTGTCGCCGTGGCGTGCCGTGTCGGAGCGCGGCTGCTCCTATCACACGGGCGCGGCGGCCAACGGCACCGCCACCGACATCGACTACGCCGCCTTGCTCGTACGTTCGGTCGACCGTGATTCGACCTCGCCTGGTCCGGCGGCCTGTCCGGTCTGGCCCGCGAGCTTCGGCATGGCGCCGGCGCCCGGCCTGCGCGGCGGCTATAACGTGCCCGCACCGATCCTCGACAAGGAAGCGCTCGACGCCAAGGGCGGTATCGGCGACTGCGTGCCGGCGATGACCACCGCCGGCGAGAACGGCTTCCTGACGCGTGGCACGGCAGCCGCGTCGGACAAGATCGCCGAGATTCGGGTGCTCGCGGAGTCCGCCAATACGCTGCTGATCCAGGTCCACGATCCCATCGGCGACCATGCCTCGCGCGTCGAGCTCTGGTTTCCCTCGAACGGCGACCTCGCGCGCATCGGCGTCTCCGTCTCCGGGCCCGCATCGGCGCCCAGCGAGAAGAAGGACGTGCTGCCCTCGGTCGAGCGCTGGCCCGCGACGGACATGGAGGGCCGGAAAGTGACGGTGATGCGCCTGTCCTGGGCCGACCAGTCGACGCTGTTCAGCGGCATGGCGATCGCCTACTCCCAGGCCGAAGGCGGCAAACCTGCAAGGGCTGTCGCCAATACCGGCATCGTGAACGACCGGCCGGCCTATCTGCCGAAGATCGTGAGCTTTGCCGATTCGCGCATCGTACCCGTGCCGGGCGTCTGCAAGCTGCGCGACGGCCGGCTGATGCGCGCCGACTAGCGGTAACCCGCGGCCTGCAACTCGAAGAGCTCGGCGTAGAGACCCGGCCGCGCCACCAGATCCTCGTGCGTGCCGGCATCGGCGACCTTGCCGTCGGCCAGCACGAAGATGCGGTCGGCCATACGCACGCTCGAGAAACGGTGCGAGATCAGCACCGCCGTCTTGCCTTCGCTCAGCTCCTTGAAGCGCTGGAAGACCTCGAACTCCGCGCGCGCATCGAGGGCGGCAGTCGGCTCGTCGAGGATCAGCACCTCGGCCTCGCGCATGTAGGCGCGTGCGATCGCCACCTTCTGCCACTCGCCACCCGACAGCTCGACGCCGTTCTTGAAGCGCTTGCCTATGCGCTGATCGTAACCGCCCGGCAGGCGTGCGATCACCTCGTCAGCCTGGCTGCGCTCGGCGGCGCGCTCGATGCGCGCATGGTCGTCGCGCGCCTCGATGCGACCAACGGCAATGTTGTCGCCGGCGCTGAAGTTGTAGCGCACGAAGTCCTGGAAGATGACGCCCATGCTGCCGCGCAGGTCGTCGAGGTCGTAGTCGCGCAGGTCGCGGCCGTCGAGCAGAATGCGCCCCTCGTCCGGGTCGTAGAGCCGCGTCAGCAGCTTCACGAGCGTCGTCTTGCCCGCGCCGTTCTCGCCGACCAGCGCCACCACCTCGCCCGCCTTCAGCGTGAAGCTGAGATGGCGCACCGCCCAGCGTTCGGCACTGGGATAGATGAAGCCCACATCCTCGAACACGAAGCCCTCGCGAATCGGCCGCGGGAATGCCACGGGTTGGCTCGGCGACAGGATCTCCGGTTTCATCTCGAAGAACGAGAACAGGTCGTTGAGGTAGAGCGCCTGCCCCGCCGTCGATGAAAAGCCGGTCAACAATCCTTCCAGCAGCGTCCGCAGCCGCAGGAACGAGCCCGCGAGGAACGTGAGGTCGCCGACCGAGAATTCGCCCTCGAGCGTGCGCCAGGCGATGTAGGCATAGGCCGCGTAGTACCCCATCGTGCCGATCGCGGTGAACACCCCGCCCCACGCCGCGCGCCGTACCGCGAGCGCGCGGTTGGCGGCGTAGAAGCCGGCCGCGAGGCGCTTGTAGTGCTCGATCAGGAAGCCGTTGAGGCCGAAGATCTTCACTTCCTTGGCGGTCTCGACGCTCGCCGCCGTCTGGCGCACATAGTCGAGCTCGCGCCGCTCGGGCGTGCGGCCGAAGTCCAGCGTATAGGTCTGCGCGTTGAAGTGCGCCTCGCCGAGGAAAGCCGGGATCAACGCCACCGCCAGCAGCACGATCAGCCACGGCGCATAGACCAGCAGTCCCGCCGCGAAGCTCGCGACTGTCACGATATCCTGGCCCTGGCTGAAGAGCTGGCCCATCAGGGTCAGCCGCCCGCTGGTCTGCCGCCGCGCCCGCTCGAGCTGGTCCTGGAACTCGGCATCCTCGAAGTCCTCGAGGTCGAGCGTCGCGGCATGTTCCATCAGCCGCACGCTCGAGGCATTGGTCACCCTCTCCGACAGCAGGCTGTCGAGCAGCGCGACCACGCGGCCCAGCAGGTCCGACAGGATCGCGAGCGCGAACTCCGCCAGCAGCAACAGGCCGAGCCATCCGAGCTCGCCGCTCTGGCGCCAGCCCTCGAACGTCGTCGGCCGGTCGGGCATCGCCACCAGCTTCACGACGTCGTCGATGATCAGCTTGCCCACGTAGAGGCTGACGACCGGCAGCAGCGCCCGCACCAGCCGCAGCAACACCAGACCGCTCGTCAGGCCGGGGCTTGTCCGCCAGACCATGGCCACGAACGGCCGCAGGCTGCGCAGCGCGCCGAAGCGCTCCTTGAAGGTGCGCGGATTGTGGATGGTGCGGGGATCGCTCACGGGCGATCGGATATCTACTTCATCCCCGGCATTTTGAGGGCAGACGAGCGGCGCTCAGGCATCGGGTCTTCGAAGGCGCGCGGATAGCGCGTCGGCCGTGCGGAGACCTTGTCGAGCTTCGCCCGCGCCTCTTCCGGCAAACGCCAGCCGCCCGCCTTGAGCGTCTCGCCAAGCTGCTCGGCATTGCGCGCGCCCACGATCGCCGAGGTCATGAACGGCTGATCCATCACCCAGCGCAGCGCCACTTCCGCCGGCGGCTTGCCGAGCTCCTTCGCGACGTCGAGCAGAGTTTGCAGGATCTCGCCATGGTTGGACGCGAAGAACCGGCTCTGGAACCCCCAGCCCTCGGCCGAGCGGCTGCCCTGCACCTTGAGGCTGCCCGGAGCGTACTTGCCCGTGAGATAGCCGCTGCCGAGCGGCGACCACGCCACGCAGCCCAGCCCCTTGAGCTGGAGCGCCGGCACGATCTCCTCGTCGATGTCGCGCACCACCAGGCTATATTGCGGCTGGTAGCAGGCGAACCGCTCCCAGCCTCTGGTCTCGCTGATCCACAGCGCCTCCATCAGGCGCCACGCCTCGAAGTTGGAGCACGCCGTGTAGAGCACCTTGCCGTCGCGCACGAGGTCGTCGAGCGCGCGCAACACCTCCTCGAGCGGAGTCTGATGGTCGACATGGTGGATGTAGTAGACGTCGATATAGTCGGTCTGGAGCCGCTTCAGGCTGCCTTCGATCTGCTGCTTGATGTGCAGCCGCGACATGCCCGAGTCGTTGGGCCGCCCGCCCATCGGATTGAAGAACTTGGAGGCGACGATGGCGTCCTGCCGCTTGCCCTTCAGCGCCGCGCCCAGCATCGTCTCCGAGGTGCCGCCGACATAGGAATTGGCCGTGTCGAAGAAGGTCACGCCGGCATCGAGCGCGGCGTTCACCATCCGGTTGGTGCCGTCCTGGTCGGCGCCGTTGCCGAAGGTCATGGTGCCGAGGCAGATCTCCGAGACCTTGAGGCCGGCGCGGCCGAGATTGCGGTACTCCATGCATCCTCCGCGAAGTCTAGTGATAGCCGATGTCGGCGCGCACCTTGCCCCTGAACACCCAGTACGACCAGCTCGTGTAGACGAGGATGACCGGCAGGAGGAATAGCGTGCCGACCAGCAGGAACGACTGCGTCGCGGGCGACGAGGCCGCCTCCCACAGCGTGTACTTGTAGGGCACGATCATCGGCCACAGGCTGATCACGATCCCGAGATAGGACAGCGCGAACAGCCCGACCGCGGCGATGAACGTCCCGGCCTGCGACGTGCCATTCAACGCCCGCCAGGCGCCATAGGCCACCAGCGCGGTCGCCACCGGCACCGGCGCGAACAGACCGATGTTCGGCCACGACAGCCAACGGTGCGCGATGGCCGCATTCACCAGCGGCGTCCACAAGCTCACCGCGGCGATGCAGGCCAGCACGCCCGCCAGGCAGATGCGCCCGCGCTGGCGTGCGCGTATCTGGATGTCGCCTTCCGTCTTCAGGATCAGCCAACCGGCACCCAGCAGCCCGTAGCCGAAGATCAGCGCCACGCCCGTCAGCACCGAGAACGGCGTCAGGAAGTCGAACGACGAGCCGGCGAAGTGACGCCCTTCGACCTTGAAGCCCTGGATGAAGGCGCCGAGCGTCACGCCCTGCGCGAAGGTGCCGACCATCGACCCGTAGCAGAAGCCATGGTCCCAGAAGGTCTTGTGCTCGGCGTCGCGGTAACGGAACTCGAAGGCGACGCCGCGAAACGCCAGCGCCAGCAGCATCACCAGCAA